>CAMBPB010000006.1 GCA_945869465.1 Prosthecobacter debontii | reverse complement strand
GTTAGCAGCGGCAGGCCGATGGTTTCCAGTCCAATCATGGACAGGCGGTATCTCGTTCGGTCCCGCTGGGCAAGCCCGCATGCGGAGGCAGAGCAAGATGGAGGCGCAAAGATCTTCGACGTCCCGTTTCGCCAATTTTGGAAAAGTCTGCGAAATTTAGCGGGGGTTTTACAAAATTCGATTGACGGTAATATTGAATTGGAGAAAAGGGGTCTTATGCATGCACACACAAACCCCAAAACTCGATGGATCGCACATACGCTTGCTGGCCTGGGAATGGCCGGCATGGCACAAGCCACGCTCCTGCTTTACGAAGGATTCGGCTACACCTCCGGGACACCGGCAGGGCCATCCGCAAATGGCTTTGCGCTTAACGGTCAGAGCGGAGGCACCGGGATGACTGGCACCTGGTCCACTTTTTCGACCAATACCTCCCCCATCACCGTCTATAGCCAGGGAAGCCAGTCCGGGGTCAATCTCAACAATACCGGCCCGGTCGTCTTGGACTATGACGGCACGGTCGCGAATTTGCCAACGAGCGGCGGCTATTTCGGCATGGGCGGCAGCAACACCACTGATCACATGCTGGTTTGGCGGACCCTCGACCCAAGCGTGACAGCGACTTTCGTCGAGGGTGCCACGACTTGGTTCAGTTTCGTCTCGGTGAGAGGGTATGTCGCGAACCCCGGAGGCATGAAACTGGCTCTCGGCAAGGGGCCGTTGTTAGAAGATCGCGGGCAAGTCTCGACTGGCGAGGCGATCGGCGGCGGTGGCGGACTGGGCAGCTCGGTCCGCAACGCAAACAAGGTCTATCCGCAGTTTTGGGACAACGCCACCGGATCGCCCGGTGAAACGACCGGCACGTTCACGAATTATGACGTGATGGGTATTGAGGTCAATTCAGGCACCTCAGCCTCTTACCTTTCCGCCCCATGGGCTGCGGCGGGTCTAGTTGCTGCGACTCCCCAGGTCGAAGGTCTGGATACGATGCTGCTGCACCACGTTTCCGGTGTCCAACCGAACGGCGCGCGCAACATCATCATCGGCAAGATCGAGTGGCACGACGGGTCACCGGATGTTATTTCCGTCGTACGATTCCTCGCAACCGATACGTTGAGCGAGGCGGCGTTCAATACGGCCATCGCCGCCCAGCCCAACCTCTCCTCGGCCAACTGGTCCGGGACAAAGCCTGACCTAGACCAATCCAAGTTCGACACCATCTCGCTGGCCGGCGGCAAATGGTTCGCTGACGAAATCCGGGTGTCCACGACCTTCGGGGAGGTGATCGGTGTCAGCCCGCCTGCGGACCCGTATGCGGCTTGGGCCGTGGCCAAGGGCCTGGATGGCACCGCCGGCAAAGAGGCCGGCGCCGGTGACGATCCTGACAAGGACGGCCGCACCAACCTTGATGAATTCGCCTTCGACGGCAATCCACTGAGCGGTGCCAACGATGCCAAAGTGGTGGGCCGCACCGCAACCCTCATCGATACCAGCAAGGTGCTCACCCTCACGCTGCCCGTGCGCGCTGGAGCGGTCTTCAACGGCCCCGGGGATCTTGTTTCCGACCTTGTCGATGGCATTGTCTATCAGATTCAGGGCTCCGACGATCTGGTGGACTTCACCACGATGGGAGTCACGGAAATCACCGGCGCCGATGCCACGGCGATCCAGACCGGACTGCCCTCGCTCACGGGCTGGGTTTACCGCACCTTCCGCAGCCCCGGCACCGTCACCGATGGAGATTCGCGCGATTTCCTCCGCGCCGGGGTGTCACAGCCGTAACAATCGCCGGTCCATCGTTCAATGTAAGGCCGGGGGGCGACTCCCGGCCTTTTGCGCTGGAACGACGAACCTGCGGATTACGGGTTCATGCGTCCGGTTTCCCATGCCAGGATCGCGCGTTTTCTAACAACTCCCCAGCGGTAATGGCCGGAGATGCCGGTTTCGCGGATCACGCGGTGGCAGGGGATGAGGAAGGAAATCGGGTTACCGCCCACCGCGGATCCGGTGGCGCGGGAAGCGTTCGGGTTGCCGGCGGCGGCGGCGAGTTTGCCATAACTGACGAGGGTTCCCGGCGGGACCCGCAACAAGGCCCGCCAGACGCGGAGTTGGAAAGGCGTGCCGCGGACAAAGAGTTTCCATGGCGATGACGGGTTGGCCCCGATGGCGAAGATTTTTTCGATGAGGCGGGCGGCGTGATCGTCACTGAAATCCACAGTCGCCAGCGGCCACTCGGAGCGCATTGCGGCGATGGCTTTTTCGCGACCGCCCTCTTCAAAAAATGAGAGATGGCAAATGCCGCGCAGCGTCTCGCTTATCAGGCAGAATCCGAAGGGGCTTTCCGCGACTCCCGCGTGAAGGGTCAAGCCCGCGCCGCGCGCCTTGATTTCGCCCGGTGTGGCGGCGTCCAGACTGACACACCGATCGTGCAGGCACCCCGGTCCGGAAAGCCCGGAGTCGAGCGCGGCGGCGAGCACGTTTTCACCGCGGCGCAGCAATTCCCGGGCGTGGGACAGCGTGAGGCATTGCAGGAAATCCTTCGGCGTCGCTCCCGCCCAAGCGGAAAACAAGTAGTGGAAACGCGACGGGCTGAGCCCGATCCGCGCCGACAACGTGGCGAGGTCCGGTTGGTCTGCCCGGTGCTCATCCAGGAAGCGGATGGCCCCGGCGATGCGTTCGTAATCATTCATGGCCGCAGCCTGCCATGGTTTGGAGATGCTGCCCACCCGGTTCTTGCTGCAAGTGTCGCTTGCTCCGGGTTGGTTCGCGTGCTGTCGTTCCGCCGTGTCCGCGGTCACCAATATTTCGACGTATCGTTTTGCCGAACTCACCGGGCTCAAGGCCTTGCGCGAGGAATTGCAGGCTTCATGCAAGGCCTGGTCCTTGAAAGGGACGATCCTGCTGAGCACCGAGGGCATCAATTTGTTCGTCGCCGGAGCGGCGGACTCGATCGCCGGACTGCTGGCGAGATTGCGATTGATCCCGGGCCTTGAGGATCTGGCACCGAAGGTGAGCCTGAGCGACAGCCAGCCGTTCAACCGCATGTTGGTGCGCTTGAAAAAGGAAATCATCTCGTTCGGCGTGGAGGCGGTGCGTCCGGCGGATTACACCTCGCCGAAGATCGCGCCGAAGGAACTGAAGCGCTGGCTGGACGAGGGGAGGGCGGTGACGCTGCTGGACACGCGCAACGATTACGAGGTGAAACTCGGTACATTCAAGGGCGCGATTGATCCCGACATCAAAACCTTTCGCGGGTTCCCCGGGTTTGTTAGGGGATTGCCCGCGGAACTGAAGGACCAGCCGGTGGTAATGTTCTGCACCGGCGGCATCCGCTGTGAGAAGGCGGGGCCGTTCATGGAGATGGAGGGCTTCCGGCAAATCTATCAGCTCGACGGCGGCATCCTGAAATACTTCGAGGAATGCGGCGGCGCGCACTACGACGGCGATTGTTTCGTCTTCGACCAGCGCGTGGGTGTGGACCCGGCCCTGTGTGAGTCGGATCACGCGGTGTGTTTCGCCTGTCTGGCCCCGCTGGACGCGACCGATCAGGAGGATCCGCGATTTGTGCAGGGCAGGAGCTGCCCGCATTGTTTCAAGAGCGAGCCTGAATTGTTAGCCGGGCGCATCGCCTCCAGGGAAGCCCGATTACGCGAGGTGTGCGCTCCGCTGCCGGGCTCGGTTCCGCTGGAAAACCGCCGGCCAGTGAACATCCCGGCCGGCCATGACGGGCGAGCGCTGCTGGAGGTGCTGATCGATTTGTTTCCGCAGGTTTCTCCGGCTGAATGGGAAGCCCGCTGTGAGGCAGGCCGGTTTGTGAACTATGGCGGCGTGGTCCGCTCGAAAGACCACATCGTGCGGGCGGGGGAGCGGGTGGTGCAGGTGTTTCCGCCTGATGTCGAGCCGCCGGTGGCCACCGACATCCGGGTGTTGCATGAGGACGAGGCCCTGATAGTCGTTAGGAAACCCGCGCCGCTGCCGATGCACGCCAGCGGGCGTTTCCACCGCAACACGCTGCAATACCTGATGAACCTCGCCTGCGATCCTCCGCATGTCCCGCGGCCGGTGCACCGCCTGGATGCGAACACCACCGGCATCGTGCTGTTCGCCCGCACCCGGCATTTCTGCCGCCTGCTGCAACGCCAGTTTATCGAAGGCACCGTGGACAAACGCTATCTGGTGCGGGTGACCGGCCATCCGACAAACGATCGATTTTTCTCCGAGGCTCCCATTTCTGCCGAACCGCAGCGACTCGGCACCCATTGGATCGACGAGGAATCCGGCCAAGCATCGCGAACGGATTTTGAAGTCATCGAGCGCCGCGCGGACGGCACGGCTTTGTTAGAAGCGAGGCTTCTCACCGGCCGCACCAATCAGATCCGGATTCACCTGTGGCACCTGGGCCATCCGGTCGCGGGGGATCCCGCCTATCTGCCGGACGGGCGCTTAGGCGACACGCAGACGCTCGATGTGGAAGCTCCGCCGCTCCAGCTTCACGCGTGGAAACTTTCGTTCCACCATCCACGGAGCGGCGAGCCGATGCATTTCGAAACCGAGCGACCTTGTTGGGCGTAGCCGGAGTTGTTCACGAGTGTTCGCGGGTGATGTCGCTGAGGCCATTTCCATGACCGCGGAACAGGAGGTAGCCTCCCGCCGCCACCAAGCCAAGCAATGCCGCCCCGCCAAGCCAAGCCGCCGCAGGTTGGTTCACTTGGTTGCGAAGCGCGCGAAGCTGCTCCGCGGTAAATAGTTTTCCGTCGGCCAAGCGGTGTTTTGCGTTGTCCGCCAGTTCGCGCACGCCAGTCGGGAGCGTATGGTGGGCGGTGTGGGAGACAAGGTTGCCGATATCCTGGCGCAGTAGGGAAACGTCCTCGCTCACGCGGGAAATAAGATCACTGGCACGGGGGTCTAGGATGGGGGTCGTCTTCATGATTTTAGGGGCCTTTTGGCCGGGTAATAAACTACATCCCCGATTCCGTGATCGCAAGGGGCAATCAGGAGTCGGCAAGGGACAATCGCGTTCGTGATCCACCTTGCCCTATCACCCGCGATTTCATACGGCTGTCACAAGCCGTAACCCGCCGTCCCGGATTTTCAGTCTTAGAGTCTCAGCATCACCCTTGCCACCGCCATGAAACGTTCCGCTCTTGTGTTCCTGCTGGCGATTGCCGGCCCTCTGCACGCCGCTCCCATTGACGATGCCGCGGCGCTGCTGAAGGCGGGAAAATACCCCGAGGCTGCGGCCGCGTTCGCCGCGCTGCCGCCGGATGCCGGGGAGCCTGGCTACGCAGCCTACCTCAAGGCGCTGAGTCTCCACCTTGCGGACCGGCAGGACGAGGCGATTGCCGCCGCCGGGGCGGTGCCGGCGGATTCGCCGTGGCGAATGAAGGCGCGTTTTCTCATGGGCGCGGCGCTGACGAAGGCGAAAAAACACCGCGAGGCCGAGGCGATCTACGCGGCAGAGGCCACCCGTTATGCCTTCCATCGCGGCAACACGGTGTTGCAAGCGAACATTCCGCAGGAGGTTCCGCAATCATCCGGCGGCGCCGCCAGTCCCAAGCCCTCCAACCGCAAAGTGCTGGAGAAGGGCGAATACCTGAAGAACATCGACGAATCCAACAAGGCCGTCCAAAAACAACAGATCCAAAGCTGGGACAGCAAGCGCCGGTCTAACAGCAAGGGCGTCGAGGCCAGCGACGTGATGAAGAAGTAGCGGTTCACTTGTCGGACGAGTCAGACCGGTCCGACGATTTGCCGGATCCGCTCGCTGACTTCATCCAGAGAGCCGTTGGAATCGATCACCCGCGCGAACGGTTCGTCCTTGAGCGAGAGGAAGATTTCGCGGCAGCGTTCCAGGCTCTCACGTTTCTCGAACTCGTTGGTGGCGTCGCCGCGAACTCCGATGCGCTGGTGCGCGGTGTCCACATCGAGATCGAGGATCAGCAACAGATCCGGCACCGGCGCGAACTCCTCGTTGAGCCGGCGGATTTCCGTGGGATCGAAACCGCGCGCTCCCTGATAGGCCATGGTCGAGAAATAGTAACGGTCGAGAATCACCACTTTGCCGGCGGCGAGCGCCGGGGCGATGGTTTCTTCAACATGCTGGCGGCGGTCGTTGAGAAAATATTGGAGTTCGTCCGCGGGCGATAGGCGGCCGGTGGCGGCTGACTCGCGAAGGCGCTTGCCCCACGGACCGTCGGTCGGTTCGCGGCTCAGCATCACCTCGCGTCCCTGCGAAACGAACCACTCGCCGAGGCGCTTGGCCTGGGTGGATTTGCCGGTGCCGTCGATGCCTTCGATGACGATAAAAAGGCCGTGCGGCGGGAGCGAGTCTGACGGTACTACTGTCGGGGTGTCTTGCGGGAGTGTTGGACTCATGGGCATTGGGAAATCTTTGTGAGATTAAAATCAAAGCGTCAAAGATTGGCAAAACTGAATTTCTCCGTGCTTCTTTTATGAACTCGGACCTGTCGCTGCGGATCTTGAAATTACAGGGCTCAAGCCATCCCACGCTCCATCGCCTCGTCCATCGCCTGTTCGACGAGGCGGGCCGCCAAGGCCTCCGTGGCGGAATCCAAGCGCTGGACGGCGGCCTTCAAGGCGTTGCCGGATCCGGTAGTTAGGGCTTTGCGCACGGCATCCGCCGCCGCCTCGATTTCGCCGCGTTCGTTGTCCATTGCGAGACCCTGGCCGAGCACGGCATCCACCGCCGGCAGCAATTCCTCCGCCTTGAGTTTCGCCTCGGTGAACACCCGCTCCGCCATGTCGGTGAACGCGTGTTCCACGGATTCGCTCACCATGGTTTCGACCGCCGCGTCATCGACGTTCACCGCGGCATTGCCGATCTTCACCACGGTGTCGGCACCCGTGGAAACATCGCGGGCGAGCACTTCGAGGATCCCGTTTTCGTCGATTTTGAACTGCACTCCCAGCCGGGCCTGGCCTTTGGGTGCGGTGGCGAAGGCCACGTCGAAATTGCCCAGTTCCCAGTTGTCGCGCGCCATTTCGCGTTCGCCCTGGAGCACCCGCACGCGCATCGCCACTTGGTCGTCGGCGGCGTTGGTGAACATCTCGCCGGCCTTGCACGGGATGGTTGTGTTGCGCGGGATGAGCACGTTCATCAGGCCACCGAAGGTTTCCACGCCAAGGCTGAGCGGCGTTACATCTAGCAGAACCACCGTCCGCAGGGCGCCGCTCATCACGCCGCCCTGAATGGTCGCGCCGAGTGCGATCGCTTCGTCCGGATGTTGGGAAACATCCGGCTCGCGGTTAAAAAGACCCGCCACTGCCCGGCGCACCGCGGGGATGCGCGTGCTGCCGCCTACCAGAACCACCGCGTCCAGGTCTTCCGGCTTGAGCACCGCATCGGCGAGTGCCTGCCGGCAATGCCGCAGCGTGCGCTGGATCCATGGCGCGGCGATGGATTCCAGATCGGCGCGGGAAAAAGTTTGTTCGATGCTGTGAGATCCATCGTAAAACGGCACCCGGAACACCGCCTCGTCCTCATCTGATAGAACGCGCTTCACCCGTTCCGCCTCCTCCATCAGGCGGACGCGGAGCACGCCGCCACATTCGTCGATTCCGGCCCGTTCCCGCACGCGGCGGACAATCAAAGCATCCAGATCATCGCCGCCGAGACGGGTGTCGCCGTGAGTGGCCAGCACTTGGAACACCCCGTCGTGCATTTCAAGGATCGATAGATCGAAAGTGCCGCCGCCGAGATCGTAAACCGCCACCCGGGCGTGGTCGCCGAGTTTGTCCAAGCCATAGGCGAGTGCTGCGGCGGTCGGTTCATTGAGAATCCGCACCACCTCGAGTCCGGCGAGTTCACCGGCGCGTTTGGTGGCGGCGCGCTGGGCGTCATGGAAATACGCCGGCACCGTGATCACGGCCTTGGTGATTTCCGCGCCCATCCGCCACTCGGCGATGCGTTTCATTTCCCGGAGGATTTCCGCGCTGATTTCCTCGGGCGTCCTGCCTAACACCCTTGGCAGGCCGTCGTTTCCCGTCGCCACCGGCACTGGAAAATGCTCCTCCAGCTCAGCGGCGCGGCGGCCCATCAGGCGTTTGATGCTGGTGACCACCCGGTCCGGTTCCAAGGTCCTGCGGCGCAAGGCACTGGCCCCCACTTCGAGGGTTCCGTCGCGGCCGATCCACACCGCGCTGGGCGTGATCCGGCGGCCGTCTTCGTTGGCTAACAGGATGGGGAACCCGCAATCCACCGTGCCCACTGCGGAATGGGTGGTTCCCAAGTCGATTCCCAGAATCCATTCGCTCATGGCATGGATCCTACGATGCGACGACGGCTTTCCGGAGCTCCATCACGTGAAGCGGCGGGATATTGAACAGGCAATGTTCACGCCGGACGAGGTCGAAAAGCCCGTGGGTGGAAATCTGGATGGTCGCCTGATAGGTGATGAACCGGCTCTTCGGCCCCATGGCGCGGGCGATGTTGGCAAGCAACTGCTCGCGCAATTCGCGGTCCATGATGGTGAACGGAATGCCAGAGACAATGTAGTCGGGCTCGGAAACCCCGAGTTTCCCCAGAGTCTCGGCAAGATGAAGCGCGTTGGCGTGAACCACCAGGACCCGGGCGTCATGCGCAAACTGGGTTTCCAAGTGCCTCGCGAAATGATCGTCGAGTTCGATCAGAATGAGCCGGGACCCTGCATCCATGCGCCGCAGAATGCGCCGCGTGTGGCAGCCTTCCCCGGGACCGAGTTCGATGACGGTCCGGGCTTTTGAGAAATTGATCAGCTTGGCGGTCTGACGCGTCAGAAACCGGGAACTCGGCACCAGATAGCCAACCCTGACAGGATTGGCCAGGACACGTTTGAAGAAAAGGAGGCTCATGGGCTGCGGGCTGCCAGTTAAGGTCAGACAAGCGGGTTGGTCTAGTACGAGATGGATTTAAGACGCATTTGGATGAAATCCCGCCGAAGCACACCGCAAAATGAAAAGCGCGCGGCGGAAGTCCCCCTGGAGTTCTCGACGCGCGTTTTTTTCCAAACCGTCCTGCTTTGGCCCGGTTCGCTTGATTTTCCCCCGGAGATCCTAACGAAACTTGGGGCGTGGCTTGGATGAGTTTCTGGATCGCGTGGTGGTTGCCGAGGATGAAGAAAACCGGTTCCGGCGGCGTAGCGACGAACAGGAACGCCAACCTGTCATCCCGGATCAGGAATCCCGCAAGTCCCTCGTTGCAAGCTCCCGCCAAACGTTCTAAGTTCTAGCAAACACCATCGCCATGGGACTCGAAAAAACCACCCAGAAACTCCAGGAGGCGTTGCAAAGCGCCCAAAGCATCGCCTCGAAGTCCGCGCATTCCGAGCTGAAGAGCGCCCACGTGCTGCTCGCACTGCTCCAGCAGGATGGTGGGATCGCCGTGCCGATCCTCCAGAAGGCCGGCGTCGATGTGACCCGCCTTAAAGCGTCGGTCGCCGCGGCCCTCGCGCGCGAACCCAGCGTGCAGGGAGCCTCCACCCAACCGCAGATCAGCGTCGGACTGCGTGCGACCCTCGACTCGGCGGATCAGGCCCGCGAATCGCTCGGCGACGACTACCTGAGCGTCGAGCATTTCATCCTCGGTTCGCTCAAGGGCGACTCGCCCGCCGGCAAATTGCTCAAGGAGGCCGGGCTGGATGAAAAGAAAGCCCGCGAGGCGATCAAGAGCGTGCGCGGCTCGCAGAAAGTCACTGATGAAAATCCGGAGGGGAAATATCAGACGCTCGAAAAATACGGCACCGACCTGACCGCCCGCGCAAGGGAAGGCAAGATCGATCCGGTGATCGGCCGCGACCACGAAATCCGCCGCGTGTTGCAAGTGCTGTCCCGCCGCACCAAGAACAACCCGGTGCTCATCGGCGAACCCGGAGTCGGCAAGACGGCCATCGTCGAAGGCCTCGCCCGCCGCATCGTTTCCGGCGATGTGCCGGATTCGATGAAACACAAACGGGTCATCACCATGGACCTCGGCGGCATGATCGCCGGCGCGAAATACCGTGGCGAATTCGAGGACCGCCTCAAAGCATTCCTCAAGGAGGTCACCGATTCCGAGGGCCAGATCATCCTGTTCATCGACGAGCTGCACACGATCGTCGGTGCCGGGGCCAGCGAGGGCGCGGTGGATGCCTCTAACCTGCTCAAACCGCAGCTCGCCCGCGGCGAACTCCACACCATCGGCGCAACTACGCTCGATGAATACCGCAAGCACATCGAAAAAGACGCCGCGCTCGAACGCCGGTTCCAGCCGGTGATGGTTGGCGAGCCCTCGGTGGAGGACACCGTCGCTATCCTGCGCGGGCTGAAGGAACGCTACGAAGTCCACCACGGCGTGCGCATTCAGGATGGCGCGCTGGTGGCCGCCGCCACTCTATCAGATCGGTATATTTCGGATCGTTTCCTGCCCGACAAGGCGGTGGATCTAATGGACGAGGCGGCGTCCCGCCTGAAGATCGAGCTCGACTCGATGCCCACCGAGATCGACGTGTTGGAGCGCCAGATCCTGCAGTTGGAAATGGAGAAGAAGGCGCTCGAAAAGGAGACCGACAAGGCGTCGCGCGCGCGGCTGGAGAAGGTCAAGGAAGAGCAGGCGAACCTGCGCGAGCAATCATCCGGGTTGATGGCCCAGTGGCGGAATGAAAAGGCGATCATCGACAAGGTCCGCGAGGCCCAGGAGAAAATCGAGACCCTCAAGGGCGAGACTGAGCGGGCCCAGCGCATCGGCGATCTCACACGGGCCTCGCAGATCACCTACGGCGACCTGCCGGAGGCTAACAGGGCATTGGATGCCGCCAAGGACAACTTGGCGGTCCTTCAGAAAAACGGCGCGATGCTCAAGGAGGAGGTCACCGATGAGGACATCGCCCGGGTGGTTTCCTCGTGGACCGGCATCCCCGTCACCCGGTTGCAGGAGGGCGAGAAACAGAAACTCGTGCAAATGGAGGCCCGCCTCGGTGCCCGTGTGGTCGGCCAGCAAAAGGCGATCACCGCGGTTTCCAATGCCGTTCGCCGCGCCCGCGCCGGCTTGCAGGACGAAAACCGGCCGCTGGGTTCGTTCCTGTTTCTCGGTCCCACCGGTGTCGGAAAAACCGAGCTCTCCAAAGCGCTCGCCGAGTTTATCTTCGATGACGAGGGCGCGATGATCCGCATCGACATGTCCGAATACATGGAGAAACACAGCGTCGCCCGGCTCATCGGCGCGCCGCCGGGATACGTCGGCTACGAGGAGGGCGGCCAGCTTTCCGAGCGCGTCCGCCGCAAGCCGTATTGCGTGGTGCTCTTCGACGAGGTGGAGAAAGCCCATCACGATGTCTTCAACGTGCTGCTGCAAGTGCTCGATGACGGCCGCATCACCGACGGCCAGGGCCGCACCGTGGATTTCCGCAACACCGTGATTATTCTAACCTCCAACCTCGGCTCGCAATTCATCCTCCACGAGGAAGACGCCGAACAACGCGAAGCCAAGGTCACCGAAGCGCTGCGCGGTCACTTCCGCCCGGAGTTCCTCAACCGCATCGACGAGATCATCATCTTCGACCGGCTTAAGCGCGAGGAAATCACCACCATCGTCGATCTCCAGCTCGACCGCGTCCGCAAGCGCCTAGCCAAACAAGGCCTCGCTCTTGCTCTAACGGGAAACGCCAGGGAGTTTCTCGGCAACCAGGGCTACGATCCGGTCTATGGCGCGCGCCCGCTCAAACGCGCCATCCAGCGCCACCTGCTAGACGCTCTCAGCCTCGACGTGCTGGACGGCAAGTTCACCGATGGCGATGTCATCCAGGCTGATGTCGATCACGGCGGCATCGTGTTTCGCAAGGCAACCTGATGATGAAGCTGACGCATGGATTGCCACCGCGGCCTGCGGCTCGTTGCGCGTGGAATCCGGCACAAAAATTGGCTTGCCGCCGTTTTCCGTTGCCGGGGGGTGTCGGGATATTGAGGGTGCGTTCGCATGCCGCGTTTGATCTATCTTCAGTTGCATTTGCTGGTGGTGGTGTTCGCCACCACGTCGATCTTCGGGCATTTGATCACGCTTTCCGCGCCGGCGCTGGTGGCTTGGCGGACGTTTCTCGCCTCGTTGGGCGGAGCGCTGCTGATGGCGCTGGTGTTGCGGCGTGATCCGCTGCCGCCGCCGGGGCGGATGCTGCGCTTGCTGGGGATTGGCTGCATCGTCGGTGGACATTGGATGTGCTTTTTCGGCGCGATCAAGCTGGCGAACATTTCGATCTGCCTCGCCGGCATGGCGACCACCTCGTTTTTCACGGCGTTTTCCGAACCGCTCTTCGATCGGCGGAGGGTCCGGCCGCTGGAAGTGGCGCTTGGGCTGTTAGTGGTGCTGGGAATCCTGCTGGTCGCCGGATTCGAGCGCGGGCGCCTGGCGGGGCTGGCGGTGGCGTTGCTGGGGGCGATGCTGGCCTCGGTGTTTCCAGTGCTCAACCGACGGCTCGTCAATCAGGGGCGGATGGATCCGCTGGTCATGATGATCTGGGAGATGGTGGGGGCGTGTTTGATCTGCCTGGGGTGTTTGCCGTGGCTCGACGGGCCCGGCGCTTTTGTCACGATGTTCGAGTGGAAGGGACTCGATTGGCTCTGGCTGTTGTTGCTGGCGTGGGCCTGCACGGTGTTCGCCTATGCGTTTCACATCCAGCTCCTGAGGCATCTCAGCGCCTACACGGTGAATTTGGCGAACAATTTCGAACCGGTTTACGGGATCATCGCCGCGGCGCTGTTGTTTGGCGAACATCGCCAGCTCCACCCGGCGTTCTTCGTCGGCACCGGCGCCATCATCACCGCCAATCTCCTGCACCCGCTGATCCTGCGCGAGCTCGCGCGGCGGAAACGCTTGTTAGCGGCGGGTCTGTGACCGTCGCAAAGGCTGCGGGCGTCGCAGCCAGCGCTTCTTCACCAACCCGTCCGGCGCCTGAAGGTGGTTTGATCGCACGAATCCCCCCCTCGCTGCCGCCGCACGAGTTCCTCGCCGCCCATCTCGAAAACATCGGCATGACCGCCACCGAGTGGGGCAAGCTCATCGGCATCGACCGCTCCACCGCTTCCCGGCTTCTTCGCGGTGAGAGGAAATTCAACACCGGCCACGTTAGGAAAACTGCGGAAGTGCTGAACCTGGAAGCGTCACTCCTGATTTGAAATCACCGCCGCCCGCCACGACCCTTGCCGAATTCACAGCGATTGTTGAAGCCAGTCCAGAAGCCGTCGTTCTTCATTACCACAAACTGCACGGCACCAAGAGATACTCCATCGACGCCAATGCCCGCGCCTCGAAATGGCGCATCACTTTTACATGGGCCAACCCCACAATCCTCACCGCCACGGCTCCCCAATCCAACTCCGGCATCAGGTGGCACAAGCTCAGCTCTAGCCCGTGGCTGCGGCGTCTCGCCACAGGCCATTGCCGGAGCGTCCCGCTCCGAGCCTTGGTAGGGCGCGATCCGGCCCGGACCGCCCACTTTACCTTCTTCCGCCGGAGGCTATAAACGGGAAGATGGAGAACCACGGAATACACCAAATACACGGAAAATGAATGCACGGTGAGAAATGGGAAATTCATACGCCGCCTCGCCGTCACACGCTGAAGAAGGTGGCGCTGCACCGCCGGGGCAGCAGCCAATGTGGGGCGAAAAAGAAGCCCAAGAACTGCGAAACGGTAACCTCTTGGTCGGTTCTTTCCCACTTCATTGGCCTGCTCTCTTAGCAAGAGAGCGCTACCTCAGCCCCACAATCCTCACCGCCACGGCTCCCCAATCCACCTCCGGCGTCATCCGCATCTGGGCGGCGGCGGAGGTGACGGATGGTGTCCGGGGCGACATTCCCCTTGCCGAAATCCCGCAAGGCCTGTGCGACCAAGCCACTGGCGCGACCCGCCAGCGCGAGGTTCCGTCCCGTATTCCGCCGGAATACGATCTGGCGATTGCCCAAGCTCAAAGTAGTCGGCGCACCATCCGATTGGTAAATCAAACGGGCCGGCACCTGGGTGCTGAGACCAAGCTGGTTGGCGGCCACCTGGGGTGATGGCAAGAGCCGGAGATGGCGGCCCCGGGCGACCGCCGCGACGACGTCATCCGAGGTGGCTCCCGTTTTCCCGAGCAAGGGATGATCGTGAGGGCAATCGTAGATGCCGCGCGAGATGCGGCGGATTTTTCCGTCGCGAACAAGACGGCCGAGCGTCACCCCCACGGCACGAGGATCACCGAGATCGGCGAAGTCATGTGGCGTGAAGGCCCAGCCACGACCCTTCTCCGCCACGCGGCGGAGGATGACCTGGCCTTGGGAGATGGGGGTTCGGGCCGCTTTCATGTTGAAAAAAATGATCGTTTTTTTTCAACAAATCAAGGTTGGAATATGTATCGGATTCATGTCGTCATTTGAAGGGTTGTTGCGCCCGCAAGACTCTGCAACTCCCCGGCGTGTTCCGGGTGGCAGGTGAAGAAGAGGACTTGGTGGTTTTCTGCGAAGGCTCCGATGGCCTTGACGGCTGCGGCGCGGCGGGTGCTGTCCATGTCGGTGAAGGGGTCGTCGAGGAGGAAGAAGCCGGGCATGTCCTTGAGGTAGAGTTCGGAGAGGGCCAGGCGGGTGGCGAGGGCGAGGGAACCGAGGGTGCCTTGGGAGAGCAGCGTGGTTTCGAGCGTGAGTGCGCCGCCGACCCGGGTGGGGGTGGTGCCGTTCAGGGTGACTTCTTGATAGCGGCCGCCGGTGAGGTTTCGGAAATGATTTGAGACGGCGGAGGTGAGGCCCTGCATGGGATCGTCGATGCCGCGGTTGGCGATGACGGACTGCAGTTTTGCGCGGATGCGCAGCAGGGCTTGGCCGTCCGCATGCTGGCGCTCGAATTCGCGTTGTTGGATTTCCAGATCGGCGTGGAGTTCCTCGGCGGTGTTGGCAGGTGCGGCTCCGCTCAGTCGGCCTTGCTCGATTTTCAGATTCTTGAGGAGTTCGTCCTGTTGTTCACGGGCGGTTTCCTTCTGCGTGAGCAAGGCCAGATAGGCGGAGATGGAGGCGAAGCCATCCGGCAACTCGGGCAGGCCGGCGAGGTCTTGTCTGGCTTGGTTGGACTCGGCGGTTTGGGTGAGGATCTTGTCGGTGAGGGTATCGAGGTCGGTGTGGTCGTTGGTCCACTTCAGGATCTTTTCGCGCTCCTGGCGGATCTCTAGATCCAGCGCCGCCTTGCGGCCTAGCAGGCGGTTTTTCTCGTTTTCGAGCACGTCCACGGAGCGGGTTTCCGGAAGGTTCGCGAGAGCGGCCATGTCTGCCGCCCAATCTTCCTCGCTGCGTCCCTGCAAGGTGGTGCGGTAGAGGCCTTTCCGAGTGGTCTCTTCGGTGACGCGCTTTTGGTGATCGGCGTCCGCGAGTTGGGCGGCGGCGAGGGTTTCGTGGCCGAGGGTTTGGAGGATTTCTGACTGTCGGGTGCGGGCGGTTTCGAGACCGGTGAAGAGCGCGTTCACATCGCCGGTGCCGCTCTCGACGCTGAGTTTGAGATCCTGATACTCCAGGCGGAAGATGCCCTCGGCTTGGTTTTCCCATGCAGCGGAGGGTGAGAGGGTGATGATTTCCGGTTCGCCGGTGCCGCGCTGTACGGTCACGGATTGGGAGCTGGCGCTCTCCAACTTGGCGGTGAGTTTTTGGGCGGCGATGTTGATGCGGAGCCTGTCGATTTCCTTTTCGAGGCGCTTCAGTTCGGCCAGCAACTCGGGGGCGATGGTTTTGGATTCCGCGAGCTGGGCGGCGGCCCGTCGCCATTCCTCCTTGGCTTGGGTGAGGAGGCCGTGGGCGACCCGCAGTTGTTCGGCTTGTCCGCGTTTCCGGGCGTTCTTGAGTTCGGCCTCGGTGGATTCGAGGTCTTTGCTGACGCTGGTGAGCTCGGTTTGCTTCGCTTGGATCACTTGGGCGGCACCGGGCCAGGCAACCATGATTTCCCTGAGGAGGCGCAATTCGCCGGTGAGGCGTTGGCATCGCTCCTCCAGACCGGCGCGTTTGCCCAGGCCATCGCGGAGGACGCGGCCGGTGCGGACGAATTCTTCATCGGCGGACATGTCGCCGGCGATGCGGTGGATTTGCGCGTTGATGTCATCCACGGCCTGCTCGTGTTGGATGACCTCGTCGAGAGTGCGGCGGATTTTTGCCATGGCATACCAGGCACTCAACAGGGGACCGACGCCATTCGCCCAGGGATTGTCGATGCCGCGGCCCTTTTCAGGGCCGTTCGAGCCGATGTCCCAGCGGCCGAAGTGCTGGGTGATGCGGGCGTCAAGGGCGGCGGTGAGTTTGTCCGGCGGGATGTCGCCGGGGATCGCGGCGGGGCCGGCGAGGAGAGTTTGGACATCGTCCATTTTTCCGGAGTTGGCCCGGAGTTGTTCCATGGTGGCGGCGAGTTGCGCCTGGCTGGTGAAGAGCACGTGCCGCCAGGTGGCTTCGTTGCGGCGTAGCAAGGTGGCGAGCTGAGTTTGGACTTTAGCGGGATCGGCGATGCCGGCGGCGCCATCCGCCTGGAGACTGGAGACGGCTCCGGCACCCCAGGTTTTATGGAGAGTCCAGGTTTGGCCATCGGCCTGAAACTGGACGGTGATCCGCGCATGGTCGCCGCCGGGCTTGGGATACCAGCGGCCCATGGTGTTGCGCAGGTTGACCGGGGTCAGGTTGGTGGGTGTGAAGAGCGCGTGCCAGAGGGCGTTGCTCAGGGTGCTTTTGCCAAACTCGTTAGGTCCTTCGAGCACGTTGATGCCATCTTGGAGCGTGCAGGTGCGGTTGGCGGTGCCGCCGAAGGGATGGAGGCGGATGGAGAGGAGTTTCATGGCTTTTGGAGGGATTCGATGATGTCGAGAGCCAGATGGGCATCGCCGGGGTGGGCATCGTCGGTTAGCAAGGCTTGGAGAAGGGTGCTGGGCAGGGTGCCTTCGGGGAATCGCCTGGCGATGGCGGCGGCGTCGAGCACGGCGGCGATGTTGCGCTCCTGGGAGAAATTCAGGAATGCAGAACTGATGGTGGCCAGCATCGCATTGAGCTCGGCGATTTCCTCTTCGCGCAGGCGGCCGGTGAGTTGGAGGTCGAGGATGGTGTTGGGCGCGTCCAGGGATTCGCACTTTGACCGCAGTTCGCGGATGTCGTTGGCGTGGTGCAGATCGGGGTTCAGGCGGACGAAGCGGATGGCGCCGGTGGTGAGTTGCTCGTGGCGGCAAGTGCCGTCGGCGTCCATCTCGATCCACCATGCGTGGCCGGGGTGGCTGCACTTCACCGAGTCCGGGGTGTGGATGCCGGGCATGAAGTAAAGCGGCCTGCCGGTGTTACCGGGCGCGGGAGCCGGAACGTGGATGTGCCCTAGCAGCCAGGTATGGAGGCCGGCGTTGCGGAAGTCGCTGTCGGCCATGTTGAAATAGCGTTGGTCGGCATCGAGTCCCAGGCCCTCGACATTGCCGTGGGCGATGCCGATGTGGAGCCTGTCAGCTGGCTTTTCCGCGTCCGCCACCCAGCCGATCGTGTGCTCCCTGCCGTGCTTGCTAGGGCAGGGACAGGCGTAGAAGCGGACCTTGTAGTCGTCGCTTTCGAAGTCCGTGGCGCCCGACTCGGTCAGGGCGAGCACGCGGCTGCCGTCCGCCGCGGTGCGAAACTGTTTCCAGAGTTTGCTATCCGGTCCCTCACAGAAATCGTGATTACCCGCGAGGACCAGCACCGCCTCGCCCTCGAATTTTCCGAGGATGGTCACCGCCCGCTCGATCTGGGCCCTAGTGACGGTGGTCTTGTCGAATAGGTCGCCTGCGACCACGAAGAAGTGGGCGGCGCGGAGGTTGGCCGTGGCGACCATCCGTTCGAGCGAGGCGAAGCGTTCCTCAATCAGGCGTTCCCGAGCTTCCGGATATTGGTTGAAGGAAAGGCCGATGTGGTTGTCGGCGGTGTGGAAAATGCGAAGGCTCATGAAGAGGGTGATGAAACGGGTGTGGCGCAATTTAAATAGCTGATGGAAATCTGACAGGGAGAGAAGCGGAAATGTGCGGATGAAGTCAGTTTTTCACCCGACCATTCCCCGGAAGGCTTCGGGCTCCTTCCAGAACTGGAAGATGCGGGGAATGACCTTGGGCTTCGACTCCCTCTGCTCCAGCGCCTCCAAACGCGGGCGGATTTCGTCCAGGTAGTCGGCGAAGGAGGTCCGGCGCAGCAGTTTCATCGGCTCGCCGCCGGCGTAGGCGGGCAGCAGGCGTTCCATATCCAGCACGTAGGGGACTTGGGCGATGACAGGCATCTTGGCGATGGCCGCGACCGCAGAGCCGAAAACCGCCTCGCTGCAGCCCGCTTCCAGGCGGTCGAGCCAGAACTCGACCACTCCCTCGCTGACAAACCCGGATTTGGCGGCGGTCATTTGCAGCTGCGCCTCCTCGGACAATTCGTCCCACACTTCCGCCAGCAGCGGCATGATCCGCTTGTCGCCTAGCAGCAGAACTCCGCCCAAGGCAGCGCCTTGTTCCGGTGCGCCGCCGTCGTGATGGACGAGCGTGTGGATCACGAACCGCGGTCCGGCCAGTTCGTCCCCGTCGGCGGGATCAAACAGCACCGACAGGCTCAGCGCGGCGGACGAGCGGATGCCGGGATCCGTGTCCGCAGCGAGAAACATCATCAGGCCCATGTGGCCCAGCCCTTCGTGTTGCTCGATCATTTCGCTGAACTCGGTGAGCATTTCCCGGCGCTCGTCCACGTCGAGACGTCGCATCAAGTAGCGATAGAGCGCGAAAAGTCCGGCGATCCGGGAGCCATCTTGGGTTGCGCCATACTCGATGAATTTCACCAAAACGACCTGTTTCAGTTCGGCGTCGTCGAGACGATCCCATGCGTCCTCGTCATCTCCCAAGGCTGACAGGTGTTGGCAGTCGTCATCCGCCGCCGGTTGGCTTTTTTTGAATCGATTGAAGAAGTCCATGGCGGGGAGTGGTTTGAGTTCAATGGATGGCAACGAGTTTGGAGGAAGGCTGCTTGCGGCGGCGTTTCTTAGGGGCGTGGTCGGCCAGGTTTTCCAACTTTCGGAAGCGGCTGCCGTGCCACGGCATTTCCTGCGCCCCCCATAAGATTTGGAGGCCGATGAGGGTGAGACCTTGGCTGCCATCGCTGGATCCGATCAGGGCGAAATGCCGGTTTGCCGCGGCCACCCCGGTTTGGAGCTGGTCGTAATTGAGGCGCGTCTCGGGAGGGTTCATTCGGAAGGGTGGGGTGGTGCCGGGCTGAATTCCGGCGTTTTCAGCAATTCGGAATCCCTGTTTTTACCACGGGGGGTGGGACAAATAGCGGGGGTGGGTAAAAGAAATTTTGGATTTTTTGATGATGGATTTTAAATAGGGAAGCCGATGATTTCGGCATTCTGCTTGAATGAGCAGCGTCCGGCTTACGTTTCACTCTCATGAAGGCACTTATCCTCCCCGTCCTGCTCTCGCTCGCCCTGGCCTGCACCCTCACCGCGCAGACTTGCCGGGAGTTGGTCCGTGACGCTTCCGGCCGGCTCGTCCAGACCATCGACCGCCAGAAGAGCGCGGGCGGAACCGTGCAAGCCACCACGCGCGACGCCTCGGGCCGGATCATCGGCACCGCCACCACCAACCCGAACCCCGGCGGCAGCACGCAGACCAACTATCGCGACGCCAGCGGCAGGCTGACCGGCACCGCCACCACGCAACCCACCGCGGGAGCCTCGTCGCGCACCACCTACCGCGACGCCAGCGGACGCTTGGCTGGCAGCGCCGACACCCGGACTGGCAGCGGCTCGGCCACCAACACCCAATATCGCGACGCCTCGGGCCGACTCACCGGCAGCCAGACCACGAAAGCCAGCCCCTCGGGATCACTCACCGGCACCCAGCGGGACGCGTCCGGCCGCCTGATAGGCAGCAGCACGGGCAGTGGAAAATGCCAAGGCGTCACGCGAACACCCGCTCCTCTGGCCGGTTTGAAGAAATAGCACATGCCCCGTGGCCGGCTCCCTCCCATGCCTGCCGGTCCTTCGGGTCACAGGGTAGTCCGGTGGGATCGGCCGGTGGAATCGGGCGAGCGGATTCGCGGTCCCCTCGACCCCTGCATCGTGGAACATCGAGTTTCGGCGAGTCATGCGGGGAATGAGCAACACCAGGGTGAAACCCGACCGGCAATCGGAACGGATGCGTTAGAAAACATTTAGGACACAGTCACCGAATCCTGTCTTGGCCCGATCCGCTGTAACCCTTATGGGAGCAGGAGATTTTTAAAAAGTGGAGCGTAGCGGATTCGAACCGCTGACCCCTTGCATGCCATGCAAGTGCTCTACCAACTGAGCTAACGCCCCTTGCGGGTGGGGCGGAGGTTTACCGGCGGAGTTCCGGATGGGCAAGACGATTTTTTGGGTAACTGTGCGATTTCCTGAAATCCCCGGAAGACGGGGGATTCAGCGTCTGCGGCGGAGCAGGAAGATCATGCCGCAGACCACCGTGAGCTTGGGTGGAGATAGGTGGAATTGGCGGCAGAGGAAGGGGCGACTCCCCACTGGAAGGCGGCGGATCCTTGCGGGCCGGGTGGGTTCAGAGTGGTGGGGTGGGGGGCAGGGGAGGCGTCAGTGACCGGAGGTGATTGGCTGACCGGAGGAGCATGTCACAAAACCGGCCACTTGATATCACGCGATGACTTAATCTCAGGAAATCCTGATTGTTCAGTCCGAGAAGAAGTGCTTGGCGGAAAGGGGCGGGCCACTATCCTCCGCCGCATGTCGAAGTATGCTGGAGAACAGGTATTGGTGGTGCCGCGCGCGCTGTTGGATGAAATCGGCGCGTTCGAAGGGCTCCGGACGGAGGGTTTGCAGGCGGCGGTCGCAAGATTATTGGATCCCGGCAGCCACTTTTTCATGGATCGTGCGACGGCCGAGGAGGATCCGTCCCACAAGCAACTGATTCCTTACTGCGTGTTTCGCTGCGGCGGTCGCATTCTCCACTACACCCGTGGCAAGGCGGGCGGCGAAAGCCGGCTGCACGCGAAAATTTCCGTGGGGGTGGGTGGTCACGTCAATCCGGTGGACATGGCCGGCGGGAAAACCGGGCCGGATGCCTATCATGCGGCGGTCACCCGCGAGATCGAAGAGGAGTTGGATCTGCCGGAAGACCACCAACACCGGATCATCGCCCTGCTGAACGATGAATCGAATGCGGTGGGGCGGGTGCATCTCGGAATCGTGCACCTGGTGGATCTGAAATCCGACGCCGTGTCATCCCGCGAGGATGCGCTGGCCGATCTCGGATTCACGGCACTATCAGATCTGGACGGCCCTTGGTTCGAGCGCTTGGAAACTTGGTCCCAAATCTGCATAAGGCATCTCGCCGGGTGCGGAGATTAGGGAGAACCAAGGCAGTGGGCGATTTCTCCATCGATTTGGCGAATGCGTCCGCGGCGGCGCGCGGAACCGGAGCTTTGCAAAAATAATCCCGGTTTCCAGCAAGAATCAGGTGGCGAACGTCTGCGGTTGTCTCCAGATTCGACCCAAGTGGAACCATAACCTTTACCCAGAGTCTGATGTCAGCCAACGAGAAGCCAGCCAAACCCCGCATCCTGATCGTCACCCCGGAGATCACCTATCTGCCGCCGGGCATGGGCAACATGACCCAGCGCATGTCGGCAAAGGCGGGCGGATTGGCCGATGTTTCCGCCTCCTTGGTGTCGGCCTTGTTCGAACTGGGCGCCGACGTGCATGTGGCGATGCCCAATTACCGGCGGATGTTTCAGGGCGACATTTTCGACCTGCACGACAAGGAGTTGCGGAAATACCACGAGGTGCTGCCAGACACCCACATCCACCTCGCGGAGGACCGGATTTTTTACTATCGCGAGCAGGTTTACAGCAACCATTCCGACGAATCGATGCGCATCGCGCTGGTGTTCCAGCGGGAGGTGATCAACCACATCGTCCCGCAGGTCCGTCCGGACCTGATCCATTGCAATGACTGGATGACCGCGTTGATCCCGGCGATGGCGCGGCGGCGGGGGATCAAGAGTTTGTTCACGGTGCACAACATCCACACGCGGCAGGTGTCGCTGGCGCGGATCGAGGAGGCGGGGATCGATGCCGCCGAGTTCTGGATGAACCTCTATTTTTGCGGCGCGCCAAACAGCTACGATCACGCGCGGTCCCACGTGCCGGTGGATCTGCTGACCTCGGGAATCTTCGCCGCGCACTATATCAACACGGTGAGTCCGCGTTTCCTGTGGGAAATCGTCGAGGGCTGGCACTCGGTGGTGCCGGATTCGGTGCGCGCCGAGTTGCGACACAAGTATGCCTCCGGTTGTTCCGCAGGCATCCTCAACGCTCCGGATGTTTCCTATGATCCGGCGACCGACACTTCGTTGGCGCGTAATTTCACGCTCGCGGATGTTTGCGAGGGCAAGGCCGCCAACAAACTGGCACTCCAGCGCGAGCTTCAACTCAAAATCGATCCCGACGCCCCGATCTTCTTCTGGCCCTCGCGACTCGATCCGGTGCAAAAGGGCCCCCAGCTCCTAACCGACATCCTGCACCAGCTTGTTTCGGACTATTGGGAGCGAAATCTGCAGGTCGTGGTGGTGGCTAACGGACCACACCAGCAGTGGATCGAAAAAATCGTCGCCGCCTTCGATTTTCACGAGCGGGTTTCTATCGTGGATTTCGAGGAACGATTGTCCCGCCTGGCGTATGCGGCTTCGGACTTCATGCTGATGCCCTCGCTCTTCGAGCCCTGTGGGTTGCCGCAGATGACCTCGCCGCTCTACGGATCGCTGCCGATCGTGCATGCCACCGGCGGACTTTACGATACGATCCGGCCGCTGGATGTGGATCTATCGACGGGCAATGGTTTCAGTTTCGACCACTATTCTTCCGCGAGCTTCCGCCAGTCCATCGACCAGGCGATGGAGTTTCACGCGCTGCCCATCGCCACCCGCGAGCGGGAGATCCGCCGCATCATGCAGGAGAGCACCCGCGAATTCAGCCATCACGAAGTGGCGCGCCGTTACATCGAGATCTACGAGCAAATGCTCGAGCGCCCGCTGGTCGAAAAACAATCCGGTGAAGCGATCAAAGCCATCGCAAACAGTCTCGCCGAGGGACTGGCTGACGCCTGATACGCGTGAGTCACCCGGGTCCGGCTTCCAATGCCTCTCCGGGACTTGCAATCCGGCGCAATGTCGCCAGATTCCCGTCATGCCCATCGCGTCGAAGCCTCACAGCGCCTTGCTCATTGTCGGTCACGGCTCCACGGAGAATCCGGACTCGTCCGCGCCCTACTTTGAACACGCCGATGCAATCCGCCGCCGCGCACTGTTCGCGGAGGTCCATTGCTGTTTCTGGAAGGAAGAGCCGTCGATGCGCGAGGCGCTCTACATGATCGATTCCGACGAGGTTTACGTGGTCCCGGATTTCATCAGCGAGGGCTACTTCACCCAGGACGTCATCCCGCGGGAACTGGAACTCACCGGCCCCAGCACTCGCGTGCGCGGGAAAACCCTGCACTACTGCCTGCCGGTCGGCGTCCATCCGTCCATGACCGGCTTGATCCTGCGGCGCGCCAAGGAGGTGGCAGCGGGGGTCGATCCCGCTCAAACCACCCTGATCATCACCGGCCACGGCACCGGCTTGAACCTAAACTCGACGAAGGCCATCCGCGACCAGGCCGAACTGATCGCCGCGTCCGGTGCCGGCTATGCCGCGGTGCTCGATGCCTACATGGAAGAGCCTCCGTTTATTGCCCACTGGGATCAAATGGCCCCGACGCCCAATGTGATCGTGGTCCCGTTTTTCATTTCCGATGGCCTGCATTCCTACCAGGATATTCCGGTGCTGCTCGGCATCGAAAACGAAGTGGGCGCGGCCGCCAGCCAGCGTGATGTGTTCCGCCACAACCCCCACCACCTCCGTGGCAAAACCCTCTTTTACAGTTCCGCCATCGGAACCGAACGCTTGCTGGCAGATGTCATTTTGGACCAGATATGCGACTTCGACAAGATCCATAAGACGCACGAAATTAAATAATTAGGAATATTATTAACGTTAATTTATAAAAAATGTCAATCGCCCTCGAACTGCGGAATTTGCTTCGGTCCGGTCTTCACCGGATTGGCCAACTGGAGATTCAAGCGAATGTTTACGGACATCCTTATCTCCTTTGCCACGAGTCCGATGCCGAGCTATCGACCCAGCCGGCGTATGGTGGATTGGACTTTCACGAAGGGCCGGGCGCAGCGCGGGATCTCTCGACGTATGCGGAGGATGGCAGCTACCGGTTCACCAAGGGGCAGACGAATTTGAAACACGGCTGGGTGATGGCGTTGGAAACCGAGGAAGACTTGCGGCAGGCCTTGGACCAATTTTACCCGGCCGCCGTGGGCTTGATATTCGCCCGCCGGAGCGGCACGCTGGAAGTCGAAAACCTGCGCGACAAGCTGGATCGCCAGACCGGAATGTACCGCTTCGCCCGCACCATCAGCGACGCTGGGGCGCAGCGACTCGTGCAGGAGGTTTGCGGTCCGGCGCATCAGTGCGCAAAACGGATCCTCTGGAAAATCGCTGCAAACACCCCGCTGGAGGACAGTGACGCCAGCCGCTACAACGGCATTCCGGGCGGCCTTTCTGAAGCCGAGGCGATTCCGCTGCTGTGCAGGGAAGCTTGCAATCACTTCGTGGCGGAATGCCGGCGAGTGTCGAAGGAGGAGTCACTTCAGAAACAAAAACAAGAGGCCTGAGGGTTCCATCATTTCCCTTCCGGGGCCATCGGTAGTTCTTGCTGCTAGATCCGTGCGGCAAAAAAAGGGCTGCCGGTTGAATCCGGCCGCCCTTTTGGAGAATCTTCGAATAGCAGGCTTATTTGCCGCCCGGTCCGCCCTGAGGCATCGGGAATGGCAAGCCACCCGCCGCCGGAGCTGGCGGTGCATCCTGGATTTTGACGAGTTCCAATTCAAAGATCAGCGCACTATTCGGTGCGATGTCCGCGCTGCGGCGCTCCTCGCCGTAGGCAAGGCTGCTGGGCATGAAGAGCTTCCACTTGGAACCGACCGGCATGGTGGTGAGGGCTTCCTTGAAACCTTCAACCACTTGGAGGGTCATCGGAACGGGCTCGCCTTCAGGTGAAGCGTCGAACTGTTTGCCGCTGATGAGAGTGCCCTTATAATGGACCATGAATTGCTTGTTGTCCTCGGCACCTTCTTTAGGAGCGACGTATTTGACATCGCCGCCCTTGGCGAGAATCTCGTATTGCAGGCCGCTTTTGGTGGTGATGACCCCTTCGCGCTTGCCATTTTCTTCAAGGAATTTCTTGCCGGCTTGCAAGTTGGCGGCGGCGGTTTCCTTTTCGCGGGCTTGCAGAAGATCACCGAGCGCCTGCATGGCGGCTTGGAGTTTGGCTTCCTCCAACTCAGGTTTGTCGCCCTTGACCGCAACCATGAAACCCTTGAGGAAATTCTCCTCCTGGATGTCGGCCGCACTCACGCCGAAGCGGCCGAATTGCTGGGCAAAGGTGCTTCCCGTGCGAAAACCGAGCGCATAGGACGAATCCGCCTTGATCACGGCGGGATCGAGTTTCGGCTTGGCGGGCACTTCGATGGGTGGCGTGGTGGCTTCCGTTTTTGCGGGGCCTGCGGCCGGTTTCTGGGCGGATGAGGTGGCAATGAGGCCGAGGGCCAGGGCGCCGGGGATGAATTTACGAATCATGGTGTTTGGTGGAAGAGGGGCGCAAACTAAGCAGGGGTTTCAAACCTGTCGAGAACGGGTTTTCGGGATTTTGCGCCGGATCTCCACCCCGGGGCGGTCTTTTTGCGGATTCAGACTTGCGCGTTGGGGGGCACCTCGATTGATTCCCGCATGGCAGAGATTTCCCTAGGACTTTCATTCGATGACGTGCTTCTGGTGCCGACGATGAGCTCGGTTCTGCCCGGTGACGCGGATCTTTCGACCCACATCACGGCGGGCATTCACTTGTTCCTGCCGGTGGTTTCGGCGGCGATGGACACGGTTTCGGAACACGATTTGGCGATCGCCTTGGCCCGCGAAGGCGGCATGGGCGTGATCCACCGGGCCTGCCCGATTGATGAACAGGTGACGATGGTTTCGCGGGTGAAACGCTCGGAAAACGCGGTCATTCTCAAACCGCTCACCGTTCGCAAGGAGGATTCGGTCGATCATGTGCGCGAAATCATGGCGAAAAATGGGTTCTCCGGTTTTCCCGTGATTGATGCCAATGGCCTGCTCGAAGGCATGGTCACCGGTCGCGATATCCGTTATCTCGAACGCCAGGATGCCAAGGTGGCCGACGTGATGACGCCGCTGGAAAAACTGGTCACCGCGCCGCCGACGACCGGTCTGGAGGAGGCCCGCCGCATTCTCTATCAAAACCGCATCGAGAAACTGCCGCTGGTCCACCCGGACGGACGGCTGGCGGGCCTGATCACTGGCTCCGATATCGAAAAACGCATCACCTTCACCAACTCCGCCAAGGACGAAAACGGCCGCCTCCGCTGCGGGGCCGCCGTGGGCGTGGGACCCGATTGCATCGACCGCGGCCGGGCCTTGATCGAAGCCGGAGCCGACGCGTTGTTCATCGACGCCGCCACTGGCCATACCCGTCATGTCATGGAAGTGATCGGGCAGCTCCGCTCTCTTTCAAATGTGCCGGTCGTGGCAGGCAACGTGGTCACCGAACAGGGCGCGCGCGATCTGGTCAAGGCCGGCGCTAACGCCGTGAAAGTCGGTGTCGGTCCGGGATCGATCTGCACCACGCGGGTGATTTCCGGCGTCGGCATGCCCCAGTTCACCGCGATCCGGAATGTCGCCGATATCTGCCGCGAGCATGGCGTGAAAGTGATCGCCGATGGCGGTATCCGTTATTCCGGGGACATCGTCAAGGCACTCGCCGCCGGGGCCGACCTCGTGATGTTAGGATCGCTGCTGGCGGGAACCCGCGAGAGCCCGGGCCAGACGGTGCACTTCCAAGGACGGCGATTCAAAACCTACCGCGGCATGGGCTCGATCGGCGCCATGCAGAAAGGCGCGGGTGACCGCTACGGCCAGAACAGTTCCGGCAAACTCGTTCCGGAAGGGGTCGAAGGCCGGGTGCCTTACAAGGGGCCTCTATCCGATGTGATCTTCCAACTCATGGGCGGCCTCAAGTCCGGCATGGGCTACATCGGCGCCTCGAATCTGGCGGAACTCCGAGAACGCGCCAACTTCGTCCGCATCACCGCCGGCGGCCTGCGCGAGAGCCACGTTCATGACGTGGTCATCACCGAGGAACCGACCAACTATCAGCCGATCAGCTGAGTTTGTTTAGAATTTAGAATTTAAGATTTAGAATTTCAATTTTCCATGCACGACCAGAATCACGTTGCCGTCATCGATTTCGGCTCGCAATACACCCAGTTGATTGTCCGCCGGGTGCGCGAGTTGGGATTTTTCGCAAAACTCCATGCCATCGAGGATTTTCCTAACATCGGAAAACCCGGGGCCATTATTCTATCAGGCGGACCGCGCAGCACCAGCGAGGTGGACGCGCCGGACCTCGATTTCGAGGCGCTCCAGGCCTTCAACGTGCCGGTGCTCGGCGTCTGTTACGGCATGCAGCTTCTCAACATCAAGTTCGGCGGCACCGTCGAGGCCAGCGACCGGCGTGAATATGGTCCGGCGAATCTTTTCCCGGCGGAATGCCAGGGGCTTTACGAAGGGGTTTCCGCCTCGTCACAAGTGTGGATGAGCCACTCGGACACCGTGAAGGTGCTGCCGGAAGGTGCGAAGGTGATCGCCAGCAACCAACACGGAACGCCGGTTTCCCTGAAATGGAACGAGCGCTTTTTTGGCATCCAGTTCCACCCGGAAGTTACTCACAGCCATGAGGGCTTGCGCATCCTGCACAATTTCCTGCTCCATGCCAAACACCTGCTGCCATTCCGCATCGACGATTTGAAACGCGAGGTCATCGAAGGCATCCGCGAGAAAGTGCGCGGCAAACAAATTGTCTGCGGCGTTTCCGGCGGCGTGGACAGCACCGTGCTCGCGGTGCTGCTGCACGAGGCCGGCGCGAACGTGCGCGCAATTTTTGTCGATCACGGACTAATGCGCAAGGATGAGGGCGAGGAGGTCCGCAGCAATTTCCACCGCATGGGCGTGCCTATCGAAACGGTCGATTGCGCCGAACGCTTCCTAACAGCGCTTGACGGCGTGGACGATCCCGAGAAAAAACGAGTCATCATCGGCAACCTCTTCATCGATGTCTTCTGGGACTCGGTCGGCAATGCCGAAATGCTCGCCCAGGGCACGCTCTATCCGGATGTCATCGAGAGCGCTTCTAACGCCAAGTCCAAGGCATCAAAAATCAAGACCCACCACAACCGGGTTGACCGTATTCTGGAATTGCAGGCCCAGGGGAAAGTCTTGGAACCGCTGGCCGAGTTTTTCAAGGACGAGGTCCGCGCGCTCGGTGCCTCACTCGGCATCCCGCATGACATCCTCCACCGCCACCCGTTCCCGGGCCCCGGTCTCGCCGTGCGCTGCCCCGGGGTGATCACCCCGGACCGGCTGCGCATCATCCGCGAGTGCGACGCCATCTTCATCGGCAAACTCAAGGAGCACAGTTGGTATGACCGCGTCTGGCAGGCCTATGCCGGGCTCATCCCGGTGAAAACCGTCGGCGTCAAAGGCGACGAACGCAGCTACGAGTGGGCGATTTCGCTGCGCGCCGTGATTTCCGAAGACGCCATGACCGCCGACTGGGTGGATCTTCCCGATCAGCTTCTCCGCGAGACCAGCCACCGCATCCTCAACGAGGTGAAGGGCGTCAACCGCGTGCTCTACGACATCTCCACCAAGCCGCCCGCAAGCATCGAGTGGGAGTGAGTATCCGCATCGGCGGACATGTTTTGCCGCTCCTCCCGGCAGCGTGTGCCGGGTTCTTATGAATGGTCCCGTCGGGACCGAGTCTATCCCCGGCGAACCGGAAATCTGCTACCGCAGATGACGTTTTGTGGCAAACAATCACCGTAGCGCGTCGCCCTTGAGGATGGGTTGACCATGAGCCGAGCGAAACGCATGCCATCGACTCTCCATCCGCATCGGCGGATACGTGCCGCCGCTCCACACGAAAATTCACGAATTTTTTCCTAATGAAATCCGCCGGTCTGTGTCTTCATCAGTGAAAAGCATGATCCAGCGCGCGCAGCATCATGGAAACAATGACCGCCACCGCCCATCCAATGGCTAAAACCGGACGCAATCCGGTGATCCCGTTTCGAGCCCCCATGGAGGATAAACCGACACTCCGACAGGTTTTCGAAACGGAGGAATCGCCATTGCTCCGTTTCGCCTACGGGTTGCTCGGCCAGCGGGAAACCGCACAAGACCTTGTCCAGGAAGCCTTCCTCAAACTCCACGCCCACTGGGATGAGGTCGTCAATCCCCGCGCCTGGCTCTTCCGCTCGATCCGCAACCTCGCCCTCAACCACCTCCGTGACCACCGCCGCGAAACCTCCACCGACCTCATCCACGAATTGGCCAGCGACGCGCCCGATCCCGAGCAATCCCTCGGCCGCCTCGAAGCCCTCGGCACCCTCCAGCTCCTGCTCGCCGAACTCGACCCCGCCGACCGCGCTCTCATTTGCCTCAAATACCACGAAAATCTCAAGTACGAGCAAATCAGCCAACGCACCGGCCTCAGCATCGGCAACGTCGGCTACAAACTCCACCACGCCCTCAAAAATCTAGCCGACTCCCTCCGCCGCCTCGGCATCGAATCAGCCGATGGCTGAAAGACACAAGACTTCAAGATCAGAAAAGACCCTGAACCGCGCAATCTCTCTTCCTCTGCTCACTGCTCACTCGGCACCCTTCATCCACAATCCACTATCTCTTCATGAACGACTCTCCATTTACTGCCGTTGGCGACGAACCGGTTGAAGCCCGGATCGTGGCTTGGGTGCTTGGCGAGGCCTCCGCCTTTGAAGCGGCGGAATTGGAGCGCCTCTGCGAAGAGCGTCCCGAGTTGCTCGTCTTCCGCCGCCGCATGCGCGCCCTCCACGGCCTGCTCACCGAAGCCGAAGCCACCCAACCCGACGAGGGATGGAAACTCCCGCCGGAAAAACGCCAGGCACTCGATGAGATCTTCGGGGCGGAGAAAACCATCCGCCTCGATCCGCAAAAGGAACTTCGCATACGACGCAGCGGTCGCAGAGCGTTGTTGGCCATCGCGGCTTGTGTCGTTCTGGCCGTGGTTGTTCTACAGATGGTCAACCCGATTTGGATTAGACCACAAACCATTCGCGAGCCTGAAAAGACTATATCCTACATGGCGGAAAGTGGAGATGACAGATCTATAGAAGGCACCGCTCGCGGTGTGCCCCTCGCCACCAACCTTCCTCCCGAACTCATCGAGGGCACTCCCAAGCCGATGAATGTTCCCAACCTTGAGCAACCTGGCAATGGACCCGCCGGTCGGACCTCCCGGGCGGATGCGACGGACCAACTCGCGAAAAATGACGTCAACGGCAGATCGTCGGTTTCGGATAGAAAACCATCGGCACCTGCCGCCAGCCGTCCCGCCTTGGCTGCGGCTCCGGCGGGTTCTCCCGCACCCCCAGCCGATAAGTCGGATGCCCCGGTTTCACCCATGGCAAAAGCAATTGCCGCCAATACCGCATCGCCCACGGCGGTGCCCATCCCGGATGTCGATGTTGTGACTCCCTCCATGGATGTTGGGAGTGGTGACGGTTTCGGTTCCGGCTGGGGGGGAGTCTCCGAAAGCCGCCAAGCCCGGCCTCGCATCGTGCCCCCGATGCACAAGCTCGCCCAAGAACAAAAGAGACTTGCCGCCAACCAACGGGATTCCGCCGCCGAGGGCGAGGAGGAACATCTTTCGGCTAGGAGCGAGCAGCACAAATCGTCCGCCCGCGCCAGTCCACCCCCCCCACCACCACCACCCCCACCACCACCCCCACCACCTGCCGCACCGGCCGGGCAGCCACAACTCGCCGCGGCGGCCGTTCCCGAACCCGCCACCACGCTTCCGGGTGCAACCAGCGGCCTTCGCAGCGGCGATCAAGCGGTCGCCAAGGCGAACATCGATACCGTTCTGTCCGCTCCGAACAACGTTGACGATGAAATGAGTTCGCCCGATGAAGCGAAACAGGAACAGGAATCCGCTGCGAAAGCTCCCCAGATGGGGGACATTCCCGTGTTGGGTCGCCTGTTTAATCGGGATGTTGCCGAAACCAAGAAGCCGACACCCGCTATACCCGAAATCGCCACACACGACGCCCTTGCCGCCCTTGAACCGGGAGCAAAAACCAAGGAGTTATCCGACGCCATTCAATCGAACCCCGCATTGACCGCAGAAGATCGGATCGAAAACCTTTCTCCGATCAGAGGAAGGATCGTCGATAAGAGGGAAGAACCTGCCGCTAGTTTGGAGGAAGTTCTCAAAGCCATCAAAGATCAGGAAGACAAAGTCGAGGAGCGCCGCAAGGTCCTCGCGACCATTGTCCGCACCAAAGGCATCATCTACAAGGGAACCGACTCGTTTTTCGGCAGCTCCGGAGTGGACGAGGACCAAGGTGCCAGGAACGCATTGCTGACGTTCCATCAGCTTGAGCAGGACAAGTCCCAGTTGGAGAGCCAGATCGCCAGCATGAAAAAGTATGAGAACGATCAATTGATGACCTATGCGAGCGGTCTTGCTCTGCCAGACAATATCGTCAAAAACCTCTATCCCCAGTATCTGGAGGCGAAGCGTCAGCTAGAGAATCTCACGATCAAGGGGCTTGGCAATGATCATTCGACGGTCCGCTCCGCGAATGAAAAAATCGCGACCATGAAGCGCCAACTCGACGAAGGGACGGCAAATCTCAAAGCAACGATGGAAGCCCAACTCGATCTTGCCAGCAATCGGCTGAAGTCCGTTCAGGCGATGAAGGACGAGACTCGCGAAGAGGCGATCAAACGCGGACTCGACGCGCAGGATTTCGTGGATGCCAAGACAGAATTCGAGAAAGACCAGGCGCTTCTCCAACAGATGAAACTGAAACTGTCGGGTGCATCTGCCGCGCCCGAACCGGAAAAGCCCAAGCCCAATCTCGCCGAGTTGATGGAGGAAATCGTCGCCACCGAAGACCCCTATTCCACCTTCTCCCTCAACATCAGCGACGCCTCGTTCAAAATCGCACAGGCCGCGCTGGCCAAGGGCGAGCGGCCGGATCTGGCGGGCATCAAGGTCGAGCAGTTCTACAATGCCGTGGATTACGGCGATCCCGCGCCGACCGCCGGCGAACCGGTGGCCCATGCCATCGAACAATCCGCCCATCCGGTCATTCCCGGCCGCAACCTGGTGCGGGTCGCGCTGAAGACCGCGGCCGCCGGACGTGCCGCCTCGCAACCGCTGCGGCTCACCTTGTTAGTCGATCAGTCCGGCTCGATGGTGCGCGAGGACCGCCGCGCGGCGATGGACAAGGCGCTGGCTGGACTCGCCGGCTTGCTTACCAAAAATGACCTGGTCACGGTGATCGGGTTTTCCAGAACGCCGCGCCTGCTGGCCGATGGCTGGACGAGCGAAAAAGCCGGAAAACTTGCCGAACTCGTCAACCAATCCGCCAGCGAAGGCGGCACCAATCTGGAGGAAGCCATCAAGCTCGGCGAACAACTGGCGGATCGCCGTAAACTGGTAGGCGCGCAGAACCGCATCGTGCTGTTCACCGACGGCGCGGCCAACCTCGGCAACGCCGATCCCGCGCGCCTCGCGGAAAAAGTCAAAGCCCTGCGCCAGAAAGGCATCGCCTTCGACATCGCAGGCATCGCCGCGGACGGACTCAACGATGAACTGCTAGGCGAGCTCGCCCGCAACGGCAACGGCCGCTATTACGTGGTCGGCAAGGGTGCCGATGCAAACTTCGCCAAGCAGCTCGCCGGTGCCTTCCGGCCCGCCGCGGAGAACGTCAAGGTGCAGGTACGGTTCAATCCGGAGCGCGTGGGACGCTACAAACTGATCGGTTTCGAAAAGGACCGTCTGAAAACCGAGGACTTCCGCAACGACGCGGTGGACGCCGCCGAGCTCGCCGCCGAGGAGGCCGGTGTCGCCGTCTATCAAGTCGAGCCGCTCCCCGGAGGCAACGGCGAACTCGGCGAAGTGAGCGTGCGTTTCCACGACACCACCCGCGGTGAAATGGTCGAGCGCACCTGGACGATTCCTCACGACGCCAATGCCCCGGCCTTCGATCGCGCCACGCCTCCCATGCAACTGGCCGTGCTCGCGATGCTCGCCGCCGAAAAACTCCGCGGCGGCCCGCTCGCCGAAGCCATCGACTTCAAACAACTCGCCGCGCCCCGCGCCAACGTCAAACAGTTCTACGGCCACAACGGCCGCGTGGCCGAAGTGCTACACATGATCGAATCGCTCTAACCAGGTGGCGCGGGCATCCTGCCCGCCGCCATCTCCCCCTATCAAAATGAAAACCGCATCCCACCGAATCGTTGCGAAGCCTAAGAAGAGTGGGCATTCCTGTCCCGAGCACCGGCAGGGAAGACGGTGGACAGGAATGTCCACGCTCCTTATCGCCCTTATGCTCTCCGGCATCACGTTTGCCCAGGAACCCGCCCCGGAAAAACAGCGCGAGTTGTTATCCGCACACGAAACCGTCGCCCGCTTCACGGGTTTGAAGGATCATCAGTGCATGGGCAGGACCTCCCTCTGCCCGGACCGCTGCGGGGAATCCGGCAAACTCGCCACTTTCGACATCGTCAGATACCTGAGTTACGAAAAACCCGGAGAATACGGCGATCCGAAACAGGCGCGCTTTCTCGTGCTCATCGAGGACAACCTGAAGAACCCAAAGGTGCCCGCCGCCATTCGGGATGCCATCCTCGCCCTCAAGCCCGGCGATCTGGTTCGTTTGCAATGGAACCACGACTACGTCACCCAGGCAGGTTCCAAATTTCCGGAACGTCCGATCACCCGACTCTCGGTTCTAACGAAAGAGCAGGCGGAGCAGGCAACCCCGCAAGCAGACGGGAAGCCGAAGAAAGAATAATACAAAAGGGGAGGGGAGTGGAGGGAGCGCCAGCGAATTGACACGGCGTTTACGCACGTGCCGCAATAATATTGTTAGAACCAATCAAATGAAAACCACAAGCGAACGGAACGACCATGAGGAGCCGGGACATTCCTGTCCCGAGCAAAGGCAGGAAAGGCTGTGGAATGGAATGTCCACTCTCCTTATCGCCATGCTCCTCGCCCCCTTCCTCCACGCCCAGGAACCCGATGAACGCGTCGTGCTCATCCCGTGGTCCAAGGCACCGAAGGAGGCCCCGGTGTTTTTCTCGGCATCGGCGGAAGTGATTGCCCGCGTCGGGCTGGAGACCATCACCAGCGAACAGAAAATCACCTTCCGCGTGCTTCAAGGCAAAGCCGAAATCCTCACGCTGGCTCTCAACGGACCGGGCGAGGTGACGGAAGTCACCGGCACCGGGCTGCGCGATTGGTCGGTGCGGGTTGCGGAAAACGGCGAACGGTTTCTCGATGTCCGCCCGGTCGAGGTGGAACCCAAGATTTCCGCCGTGTTTCAAGTGCTGGTGAAAACCCGCCAGAAGGTTGAAAAGGAAAATGCCGGATTGTTACTGGTGGGGCCGGGAAATGCCACCGGGTTTTCGTTGGTAGTGACCATGGCGATCGATCGCGGCGTGGACTTGAAAATGACCCAGGCGGATGGACTGGTGCCGGTGGAAGGCGCGCGGAACGCCAAGTTCGAGGGATTTGAGAATGTTTCGGCGGGCGCCAAATTCGTGGGGACCGCGGCCGCCATGGTGAAAATGACTGTCTCACCCGCCGGCACCGACGCCCGCGGGCTGGAGGTCATGGACACCTCTCTAGCAGGCAAGGTGTCGGACAATGGTGGCAGTGTTTCCTTCCGTCTCACGGGCACCGCGCGCTCCCTGGGCGATGGTTCCGCCGTTGAGTTGTTAGCCGGCGGCGCGGCGCTTACCGAAGGGGTATCCGGCGATGGCTGGCACGTGGTCCTGCGGAAAAAGGACGCTGCCTGGATCTACGATCTGGTCGCCGAACGCGAAGGCGAGTTTCCCATCGAGCTGGCTTTCGAGGTGCCGGTGACCCGTAAGGATGATTGGCGGACGCTGGCCTTCAGCCTGCCCGCCGGCGTGGTAGTGCCGGTGACCATCGACGGTCTGGCCGGCGGCGTGGCGTTTGACAAGTCCCTGCCGGTGGTGCCGGAGTTTGCCGACAAACTCTGGCGCGGGTTCCTCCCGGCAAGCGGGCTGACCTCGATGGGCTGGCACACGGCCGACAAGGTGGCCGATGGCGCGCTGTTTTTCTCCAGCACGGAAACCACGGATGTTAGAGTTGGCAGCGGCCTGCTGCGGCAGATGACGGTGGTGGACCTGCGGGTGTTGCAAGGCAAACTCGCCGACCTGATACTAACACTCGATGGCCCGGGCGAGGTGCTGTCGGTGGCCGGCGAGCCGGTGCTCGGTTGGGCGGTTAGGGAAACAAACGGCAAGCGGCGGCTGGAAGTGAAGTTGAGCCGGCCCCTCGAAGGCGCGGCCCGGGTGGTCATCGAAGCGCAGGTGGCGCTGGGTGGATTCCCCGTAAAGGCGGAGTCGCTGCGCATGGCGCCAATCGGCGCGCTGCGTCACAGCGGCTGGCTGCGGGTGGCCAATGACGGCGCGGTGAGAATCGAAGTGGCGGATGCAAAGGGTCTGATCCAGCTCGCGCCCGGCCAATTCCCCGGCGGCGTGGATGAAAAGCTGCGGCAGGTGTTTGTCTATCGGTTTCCCTCGGCAGAATACGGCTACGCGGTCAACTCCAACCAAGTGCTGCCGGAGGTCGGCCTAACGGAAGTGACGATTTACGAACTGGCCGAGACCGACCGCCGGATTGCCACGGACTTGGAACTGGACATCCGCGAAGCGCCGTTGCGCGAGTGGGAGCTGGAAATCCCCGCCGACCACGCGGTGGCGGCCGTGACCGGTGCCGAAGTCGCGGACTACGCGGTGGCGGGCGACATCAAGGACGGGAAACGCAAGCTCAAGATCCTCTTCAAACAACCCGTGATCAACCGCCAACTCGTCAGCGTGCGCCTTGAGAAAAACCAAGCGGCCAAGGCCGGGCCGTGGGCGCTTCAGCCGCTCGGCTTCCCGGGCGTTAAATCGCGCCGCGGATACATCGGCGCGGTGGCGGCTGCCGGTTATCGTCTAACCGCCGTCAAGACCTCCGGCGTCGCCGAAGTGCCGATCACGTTTTTCCCGAAGAAAACCCCGGGTTTGCAGCAGGCGTTCCGTTTGCGCGAGGACGCGTGGACGGTGGGACTCGCCGTGGAAGCGCTCGGCCAGGACATCCAGGCGGACGTGTTTCACCTCTATTCGCTCAAGGCGGGAGCGGTCTATGGCAGCGTCCTGATCAACTTCTTCGTGGTCGGATCGCCCGCGACCGAATGGAAGATCTCGGTGCCCGAGGCGATCGGCAACATCGACGTCACCGGCCAGAGCGTGGGCCGCGACTGGCGGCGTGATGGCAACACGGTGATCGTGCCGCTGTCGCGGCCGGTGCTCGGCACTGGCACGCTTCTCCTAACATTCGAACAGCCGATGAGTTCGCACGGCGGCAAGCTATCACCCGGCGAGGTGAGCCCGCTCGGGGTCCAGGGCGAGAGGGGATTTGTGCAGGTGGTGAGCCCGCTGCAGGTGAACCACAAGTCTGTTAGCGAGGGTGCTTTGTTAGCGATCGATTCCACCGAGCTACCCGCCGAGTTCCGCCTGCTGAGCAGCGCTCCCACCTTGGGCGCGTGGCAATACACGGCGCGGGACTTCAAGATCGGCATGGAAATCGAATGGTTCGAACCCGGCGAAACCGTCGGTCAGGTGGTGGATTTTCAAAAGCTCACCAGCCGCGTCTCGCGCGACGGCCAGTGGGTGACGGACGCCCGGATTTTCGTGAAGACCCGCGGTCGCAGCGCCTTGCGCATGGTGTTTCCAAAGGGAGCTGTGTTGTGGGAGGCGAAGGTCAATGGCGAGGCGGTGAACGCCCGTGCCGACGGTGGGGAAACATTGGTGCCGCTGCCCTCGCAGGCGGATCCGAATCAGGCGGTGGAGGTTTCCCTGCTCTATGGCGCCCGTGCTGACAAGGCCATGCACCTCCGGTTGGTAGCGCCCCGACTCGACGCGCCGGTGGTGATCGGCGAGTGGATGATCACCGGCGACGAGGGCCGCCAGCTCGTCCCGCGCGGCGGCACGGCCGATCTCGTGAAACCGGTGCTCGCGGAGAGCGGCTGGGAGTGGCTCGCGAAACGCCGCGGTGGCGCCGCGATGCTGTTGTTAGCCGGGCTCGCGGCGATCACGCTGGGCAGGGGAAACCCATTTGGTGTTAGAAAAATCCTAGTGCTGGCGCTCGGGCTGCTGTTTGTCGTGCTGGCGGCGGGACTCGGCGTGTCGGCCGGAGCGACCGCTCGCGGGAGTTCGGCGGTGTTGGAATACGCCGCGCCCGTGGTGGCGGCGGATGGCGAGGTGGCAGTGGAAATCGGCAATGTTCCGGTGTGGCTGGCCCGCACCGGCTGGGGCGTCTGGTTGGGCTTCCTGCTGGGGACCGTGGTGGCGCTGCGCGGCTTGCTTCGGCGGGACCGGTGGTGGCTCGGCTGCGGACTTGCCCTGGTGGTTGCCTCGTTTCTATCGGTTCGCGGCGGCGCGCCGTTGTTCTGCGGAATCGTCGCGCTGGTGGGCTTGGTCTGGCTGGCTCCCCGGATCTATCAAACCATTGACGGGCTGCGGAAACCGGGACCCGTGGAAGCCGTGGTCGCTGCCGTGGCGCTGGGTTTGCTGATGCCATGGAACGCGCAAGCCGCGGAAATCCCGGGCATGAAACCCGCGGAATCGATGATCCACGACTGGCAGATTCGCGACGGGCGGCTTTACGGTTCCGTGGAGGTGACGTTGCGGGCGGAAGAAGGGGACCGATTCCTGTTACTGCGTGAACCGGCGGTGTTGAGCCGCTTTGAGGGCGAGGGGCTGCGAATCGTCAAGATGCGGAGCGAGGGCCGCAACGCCTATGGCTTGATCGCCGATGAGGCGGGGCGTTTGACTGGCAAGGCGGTGTTTGAAATGCCCCTGACGGATCCCTTGCAAGGCTGGGAGGTGCCTGGCGCTCCGGCCGCGATGCGGCGCGTGACGCTACGTTGGGATCAGGGCGGCTGGGAGTTTTTCTGTCCGGGCGCCGCGAAAATCCAGCCGCTCGCGGATCTGAAGCCGGACCACAGCGGAGCCATGTTAGTGCTCGGGCCGGTGGATCCGGTGATCATCAGGGCGCGCCCGAAACAACGGGACGCGGACACCGAAGAATCGAAGTTTTTCGCCGAGGTTTCCAATTTGTTTCTCCCCGGGCCGGGCGTAGTGAACGGCCGGCACGCAGTGAACATCCGCCCCGCGCAGGGCCGGGTGACTTCTCTAACGATGAAGATCCCCGCCGGCTTCACCGTCAGCGACGTGCTCGATGGTCCGGTCGGCGCGTGGCGCTTCGATCCGGCGAAACTCGAACTGCGGGTGAGCGTGGAGCCCGCCCAGAATCAGGGGTTTTCGTTCACCATCGAAACCCAGCGCGGGGCCGGCTCCCTGCCGCTGGAGCTGGAACTCGAACCGGTCCGTGTGGAAGGCTCGGCGGGAGAGGTCGGATTGTTAGGAATCGCGTTTGGCGAGGAAGTGCAGCCGGAAGCCGTCGCAGTGGAAGGCCTTTCGCGGGTCAATCCCGAGGATTTCAACAACCGGCTGCTGCCGCACACCAAGGACGGCCAGCCGCTGGCGCTGCTCCAGCATGCGTTCCGCTACGGCGCGAGCGCGGTGAAGGCCAAGCTCAAGGTCACCGAGGTGGCTCCCGAGTTGCGGGCAGAGTCATGGCAGCTCGTTTCGTTAGGTGAGGACCGCCTGGTGGTGGCCACCGACCTGGTGGTGACAATCACGCGCTCCGGGGTGTTCCGCCTCGCGCTAGACGTGCCGGAGGACCTCGAGATCGAGAGCGCCACCGGCGAGGGCCTGAGCCACTGGACCGAGGGCAAAATCGACGGCAAGCGGGTGGTGACCTTTCATCTATCAGGCAAGACGATGGGACGCCGTGAGTTCAGTCTCACCCTCACCGGCCAGCCGACCGGAGCGCAGGAGAAATGGATGGTGCCGCGCCTCAGCCTGCGCGACGCGTCCCGCGAAACCGGCGTGCTCACGGTGGTTCCCGAGCGCGGCTTGCAGGTGCGTGCGGTGGAGCGGAAATACGTGTTGCAACTCGATCCCCACGAACTTGCCGACGGACCGAAAGAATCCGCGCGCGCCGCGGCCCGGCCCGGCGCCTTGCCCTATCGGTTGTTGCAAAGCGATTGGGCGCTCGGTCTATCAATCAGCCGCCTCGAACCTTGGGTGACGGCGCGGGTTTTCCATGATGCCACAATCCGCGAGGGGCAGCTGCTTTCGCGGGTGCATATCGGCTATCGAATCGAAAACGCTGCGGTCAAGTCCCAGCGGGTGCGGATTGCGGGACTCGATCCCACCGCCGCCGCCACCGTGCGCGCCACCGGCTCCGCGGTTTCGGATCTGATTCCGGTCGAGGGGGAACCCGGACTGTATGAAATCCGTTTCCAACGCGGGCTCGCCGGTGAAACCGATGTGGAACTCGAGTATCAACGTCCAGGCAAGGACGGCGGCGAGGAGTCGGTGGAGCCAGTGGTGCTGGAAAATGTCCGGCCGATTTCCTACTTCGCCGCCGTCAGGGCAGGGGGGCGGCTCGAACTCGAAGCCGGCGCGCTGCCGCGCGGTTGGCAGCGCACGGATTGGGCGGTGGTTCAATCGACACTCGGCCGCGCGGCGGGCAAAGTCGCGCCGACCATGGCTTTCCGCGTCGCCGATCCCGAGGGGCCGCTGCCGGTCATTTTAAAACGCCACAAACTCGCCGATCTGCGCAAACTGCGGGTTTCCGAGGGTTCGCTCACCACCTTGCTCGCGCCGGGCGGCGATGCTCTAACGGCTGTGCGCATGAAGATGCGGGTCGTCGGCAAAGGCACGCTGCGGCTCACGCTGCCGGACAAGGCCGAGTTGTTCAACGTGTTCGTGAACGACGAGGGTGCCACGCTGGTTCGCGAGGGCGGGGCCTGGTTGTTCCATGTCTTTCCGTCGCCGGAAGTCGGGCAGCCAACCGTCGTGCGCTTTGTCTATTCCGCCGCGATGGTGCGCGGCAAACGGCTCGAAGGGCCGGTGCTCGACGTGCCGCTGGAAAATCTAACATGGCAGGTGCTGGTCCCGGAAGGCTGGCGGCTCGCCGATCACGGCGGGGATTTCGATCTGAAACAACAGCAGTCGGTCGGTTCGTTCCGGCTCGAGGACTATCAGTCATTCGTGACCGGCCAACGCGCGAGCGGCGCCAGAAGCGCAGTGGCCCTGCTGGATCAGGCGAACGCCTGGCTCAAGGCGGGCGATCAGGAAAAGGCCGGCCTCGCACTCGGCAACGCGACGCGCAACGGCCAGCTCGACGCGGCGTCCGGCGAGGACGCGCGCGTCCAGCTGCGCCAGCTCAAGACCCAGCAGGCGGTGTTAGGCCTGAACACCCGCCGCCAGCGGGTGGGTCTCGACAACCGCCTGGCCGCTCCGCCACAGGCGGAAAACGCGCAGCTCGACCGCGCCGCCGAGGTCAACCCGGTGCTGCGCGGCGCCTACAACTACGATCCCAAACAATTCGACCGTTTCCTCGAAGGCAACTCCGCCGATGAAAACTCCGCGCTCAAGGAGATCGCCAACCGCATCGTCACCCAACAACTCGCTGCCGAACCCGCACCCGCCGCGCTCGAAGTCACGATGCCGGAACGCGGCACCGTGCTGAGTTTCGGCCGCAGCGTGCAAGTGGACGGCGAGCACCCGATGGCCATCGAACTCCAACTCAAACGCACAAACAGCGGCTTCGCCTGGCTGGCGATCCTGCTTTGCCTGTTGGTCGGAGCAATGGGCGCGATGAAGCGGGTGCGCAAATCGACTGCCGCACCTGACGTTTTGTCGAAAACCAACACGGCTGCTTGAGATTCCCGCGCCGATTGACGCGCTGCGGGACAGAACCCGAACTCGAATCCTGCCGGCGGATCCCATGCCATTGACCTCACCCTTTTGATTCCGCATTACATATATTGTAACAAGTAATAAATCATGGGGTTCGAGGGCATCAAGTCTGGATTACTCGGCTCAACCCCCACAGACTCACATGGAAATGAACCGGATTCAAAACGACCTGGCCAAGTTGCTGGACGATGCAAGTGAGCGTGTTGGAATCACGCGACGCCCGCTCTTCCGGATCTATGAGATTCACTCGGCGATCAAGAGCGGCGCGTATCCGAATTGCACGGTGCTGGCGGAAAAACTTTCGGTCGAACGCAAAACGATCCAGCGCGACGTCAGTTTCATGCGCGACGAACTCGGCCTGCCCATCGTCTATGTGGACGCGCTGCACGGCTATTCCTACGCCAAGGATGTGTCCGATTTCCCGGTGTTCCAAACCACCGCCGAAGAACTGGCGGGATTGTTTCTGGCTCGCAACGCCCTGCAATCCGTCCGCGGAACTCCCTTGGCCGAGGTGTTGCGGACGGCCTTCAGCAGCCTGACTCGCGGCATGATGGGAAAGATCCAGTTCGCCTGGAATGATCTCGACGAGGCGTTCTCGCGCAAGGTCTTGGAACAGGATCCGCGTGACCTCAAACGCCTTGGGGAAATCGCCCAAGCAATTCTTCAACAACTTGTTACAACATTTTATTACCGAAAACTGGGAGCGGAAAGTGCCGAACCCCGGCGGGTCCAACCCCTGCATCTCGGCGAGGTCGATGGCGGTTGGTACCTGATCGCCCACGACTTGGCGCGCGACGCCTTGCGGACTTTTGCGTTGCCGCGGATGAATCGGATCAAGGTTTCAAACAAACGCTTTGAACGTCCGCCTGGCTTTAACGGCGGCGAGCATTTGAAGCGATCGTTTGGCGTTTGGAATGTGGAGGGCGATACGACCCGGCATTTGGTGCGGGTGGAACTGAAAAATTACGCGGCAAGGCTCGGCCAGGAGCGCCGTTGGCATCCGACGCAGGAGTGTGTGGCGCTGAATGCCAAAGGCACGCGGGTAGAGGTGAGATTTGAAGTCGGACGATTGGAGGAGGTCCTGCGCTGGGTGCTGAGTTTCGGGAGTCAGGCCAAAGTGCTGGGGCCGCCGGAGTTTGCCAAGATGGTCCGCGATGAAATCGGGGCGATGAGCAAGGGTTGAAATTTGAATGGACCACCGACGTGGTGGCGCTTGAATCTCGCCGTCAGGCACTCTTGATTCTCTGAGACCACCGCTTCACCCACCCGCCATGCGCTTCACCCTTCTCCTGCTGCTTTGCCTCAACTTCACCGCCGTTGCCGCTCCGGAACCGGAGAAAAAGCCGGACACGCCGCCGAAAGAAAAATCCACCGAGAAGGACAAGGAAACGCTCAAGGTCGTCGAACCGATCGTCCGGGAAGCCTCGGTCGAGATCGGCGGGAAAAAGATCCCTTACAAAGTCACGACGGGAAAACTCCAACTCAAGCAGGACGACGGCAAGGCGCGGGCCTCGATTTTCCACGTCAGCTATGAGCGCACGGATGTGAATGATACGTCGAATCGCCCGGTGCTGTTCGCGTTCAATGGGGGGCCCGGTTCGTCGGCGGTTTGGCTGCACATCGGCGTGCTCGGGCCGAAAATCGTCAAGCTGCCCGGTGACGGAACCGCCCCGCCGCCACCGCCGACCCGCGTGGTGGACAACCCGATGAGTATCCTGGACGTCTGCGATCTGGTGTTCGTGGATCCGGTTTCCACCGGCTACAGCCGGGCGGAAAACGACACCAAACCCGCTGATTTCCATGGTCTCCAGGAAGACATCGAGTCGGTCGGCGACTTCATCCGGCGCTGGCTCGGCGAGCACGACCGCTGGTCGTCGCCCAAATACATTCTCGGCGAATCCTATGGCGGAATCCGCGCCGCCGGGCTTTCCCACCATTTGCAATCCCGCTACGGCATGCAGCTCAATGGCGTGGTGCTGCTCTCGTCGCTGCTGGATTTCGCCACGCTCCGGTCCGCATCGGGCAACGACGTCAGTTCCATGGTCTATCTGCCGTCATTCACCGGCACGGCGCATTTCCACAAGAAAATCACCGGCGACCGTGATGCGCTGATCAAGGAGAGCACCGAGTACGCCTTCGGTGAATATGCCGGCGCATTGCTCAAGGGAAACTCGCTGGACGCGGAAACGCGCAAGGTGATCGCCGGCAAATTGGCGCGCCTTACCGGCATTTCCGCCGACGCGTGGCTGACCTACGATCTTCGCATCGGCCTGGACTTTTTCCGCGGCGAACTGCTCCGCGCCGAGGGCAAGGTCTTGGGTCGCTTCGATGCGCGGGTCGCATGGGATTCCACCAGCAAATCCTCACCGACACCGGAGTATGATCCTTCCTTCTCGCTGGCCTTCGGTGCCTTTTCCACCGCAATGATGGATTACCTCGGGCGCGAGTTGGGATACAAGGAGGACCAGCCTTATGAGATTCTAACGGGCAAGGTCCAGCCGTGGCGCTGGAACGCCAACAACGAGGTGGTCAACGTCGGCGATCGACTGGCTGCGGCGATGCGGGACAACCCGCACCTCCGGGTGCTGGTGATGGGCGGCCGTACCGACCTTGCCACCCCGCCGGAAGGCGTGTCCTATTCGCTCCGCCATCTGCTGGATCTGCCGGCCGGCGCAAAGCGCAACATCACGGAGACTTTCTATGACGGCGGTCACATGTTCTATCTGAATCCGCCCGATCTGGTGAAGACCCGCGCCGATCTCGTGAAATTCATTCAGGGCGAATGACCTTGAAAACCCGCGGGAATCCACTCTGAGGCGGTCCCCCACCCCGCTCTCCACGCCTCACATAGAGTTAGGGATGAGGCATTGCCGCCCCGCCCCCCGCCCTCAGTCATGTCGTGTCCGTTGCTGCGCCTGGTCCGTGCCCGCACACTGTTTTTGAGTTACACGCTGGCGGGAAGTGACGCTGGCGAAACGTTGGCGGCCAACCGATATCACGCGAAGTTGGCGCGGGCACCTTGGCGCGCGACAAGCTGCTATTTTTCCAGCCATTTTCGCCACGCCGCCTCGGCCGCAGCGGCGTCTATCACGCTCGTTTTCATCTCACTCGGTCTAGCAGCCAAGGCAGCAGCGCCTCGATCTTGATGCGTTCCTGCGCCATCGAATCGCGGTGGCGGATGGTCACCGTGCCTTTGAGGTCGTCGCCGTTTTCGCCGAGCGTATCGAAGTCCACGGTCACGCAATAAGGCGTGCCGACCTCGTCCTGGCGGCGGTAGCGGCGACCGACGGCACCTCCGTCGTCGTAGAAAACGGTCATCCACTTCTGCAGTTTCTGTTGGATTTCGCGGGCGATGCGGACCTGCTCCTCGTTTTTCTTGAGCAGCGGAAAAATGCCGAGCTTGATGGGAGCCATGGTGGGCTTGAAGCGCAGCACGGTGCGGATGTCCTCCTTGCCCTTGTCATCGGTGAGGATTTCCTCGTCGAAGGCCTCGCAGAGGAGTGCGAGGATGGTTCTATCACAACCGGCGGAGGGCTCGACGACATGCGGGATGAATTTCTCCTTGGTCTCCTCATCGAAGTAAACGAGCGATTTGCCGGCGCCTTTTTCGTGCACTTTGAGGTCGTAGTCGGTGCGGTAGGCCACGCCTTCGAGTTCCTGGATGCCAAAGGGGAATTCGTATTCGATGTCGTAGGTTTTTTTCGAGTAGAAAGCGCGGTCGCCATCCGGCACATCGAGGATGTGGAGTTTTTCGCGCGGGATGCCGATTTCCTCGTAGAAACTCAGACGTGCCTCCAACCACTCGTCGGTGAGCCGCATGCCATCGTCCGGGTGGCAGAAGTATTCGATCTCCATCTGTTCGAACTCGCGCGAGCGAAAGATGAAGTTGCGCGGGTTGATCTCGTTGCGGAACGACTTGCCGATCTGCGCGATGCCGAAGGGGAGTTTGATCCGGTTGGAGTCGAGCACGTTCTTGTATTGCACGAAGATCGACTGCGCGGTCTCCGGGCGGAGGTAGGCGATATCTCCACCAGTGGCCCCCATGTTGGTTTTGAACATCAGCTCGAAATCACGTGGATCGCTCAGGAGTGAGCCGTTTTCAGGATTGAAGCGGGTCGTTCCGGAGACGGGTTCGCGGCGTTCTTCAATAGGTTTCAGATGATCTCCCACTTGCTGGGTCAATTCCTGTAACATGGCTGACTGTGACGGGCTCAGCAAACTTCGGTAATATAGGGATGCTGTTTTCTTAGCTTTTCGAATGCTGGAGTCGCTGGAATCCGGAATCAGAACTGCGAATTCCTTTTCAAGGTTGCTTGGAGTGATTCCAGCTAATTCCGCTTTTGAGAACCAAACCGCTGTGCCGTCCTGGGCCGGAATTTGATCGGCGCGGAAGCGGGCTTTTGAGAGCAGGCAGTCGCACATCGGATCATTGAACCCGCCCACATGCCCTGAGGAAACGAGCACCTGTTCCATCGTCAAAATCGCTCCATCCATGCCGAGCACGTCATCACGCTCCTGCACGGTCTTGCGCCACCAGAAGTCTTTGAGGTTGCGTTTCAGTTCTGCGCCGAGCGGGCCGTAATCCCAGCAGCCGTTGAGGCCGCCGTAGAGTTCGCCGGCTTGGAAAATGAATCCGCGGCGTTTGCACAGAGAAACGATTTTCTCCATTCGGGCGGGATCGGTGACGTCTTTGTTGGCCATGTGATGCTTGTTGGGGGGCGGATCGAAGCAGGCGCGGCGGTGCGGGGCAAGGCGGGATTCTCAGTCGGTTCCGGCCGGAAATTCAGGCGGCGTCCCCCCCCGACATCCCCTCCCCCCGGATTTGCAAAGCCGGCGAAACTTGAAGCCCTCCTCCCCCCAAGCGCTTCGATTTCCGCCGGTCATGAGGATTCCGGCTTTTCGGGAGTGATCGAACCGCTAGCATGCCGCTCATGGCTGTCACGGAACCCTTGAAATTGCCCGGGCATTTCGAAATCGAGCCCGAGCTGCGCGAGCAATTGAGCACCCGGCCGGGACATCAACGCTGCATCGAGGGTGCGGGCGAGTTGTTGCTGATCGCCCACGAAGTGCCGCGCCCGGGGATTCCCGAGCGCGAGGCGTTATTTTTTTGGAAACGCCATGATGGCACTTGGATGCAGGCGTCCGGGGAGGGGCTCAGTCTTTTGGGTGAGCTCATGGACCGCTATGCGAAGGTGATCGACGGCCATGAGGAGGTGATCGACGAGGCGGACACGGCGGTGGAGATTTTTACGCTGTTGCGGCATTCGGGCCCCCTCACCCGGACCAGCCGCAACCTGGTGCAAGCGCTGGAGCAGGTGTTGGTGATCGATCCGGACGACCGGGAAATCCGGGGCTACCGGGACCGGGCGAAGGAACTCGAGCGGGCGGCGGATCTGCTCAACACGGACGGCCGGGTGACCTTGGAGTTCTGGCGGGCGGAACGGGCGGAGGAACAGGCGCTTTCCGCAGCCCGCTTGAACCGGATCGCCTTCCGCCTGAACTTGCTCGCCGGGTTTTTCCTGCCGCTGGTGGCGCTAGGCGGATTGTTCGGAATGAACGTGAATCTGCCGGAGTTCGTAAAACCGTTGTTCTGGGTCATTCTGACCGGCGGCCTACTGGTTGGAATTGTCCTGCTCTGGCTTGTCGGGCGGCAAACCGGCAGATTCTCGGATTTTGACGTGGAGCTGCATTCAGGGGACGACAAATCCTCACGCGAGTGAGGGCACCGCAGTGGCGGCATCGGTCTCCGCCGCATAATCGACGCCTTCCAAGCCAAAGCCGAAGAGGCGCAGGAAACTCGCTTGGTAACCGTCGAAATCGGCGAGTTCCTTAAGGTTTTCGGTGTTCACCTGGTGCCAGCGATCGATCACGAGTTGTTGCACGGCGGGGGCCATTTCCCAATCGTCGAGACGGATGCGGCCGGCCTCGTCGGGTTGGGGATCGCCATCGTTGTAAAGGCGCTCGCGGAACATGCGGTCCATTTGTTCGATGCAATCCTCGTGTGAACCGTCAGCTTTCATCACCATGTAAAGCAGGGAGATATAGAGCGGGACCACCGGAATGGCGGAGCTGGCCTGAGTGACGAGCGCCTTGTTGACCGAAACCCAGGCCTTGCCGCCGAGCGGGGCGAGCTTGGCATCGAGTTCGCGTTGCACGCGTTCGAGATCTTCCTTGGCCTTGCCGATGGTGCCGTTTTTATAAATCGGCCACGTGAGATCCGGCCCGATGTAGGAGTAAGCGAGCGTTTGGGTGCCTGGAGCGATGAGGTTTTCGGCGAGCAGGGCGTCGATCCACATTTCCCAATCCTCACCGCCCATGACGGCCACCGTTTGGGCGACGTCATCCCCTTCGGCGGGTTGGATGGTGACTTCACCGACCACGCCGGTGGTAGTGTTGAGATTTTTATTGGTGTAGCTCCGGGCGATCGGTTTGAGGGCCGACTTGAAGACTTCCCCGGATTTCGGATGGGTGCGGCGCGGCGAGGCGAGGCTGTAAATCACACAATCGACTTGGCCGAGGTCGGCTTTGATGGCGGCGATCACCTCCGCCTTCATGGCATCGGAAAACGCGTCGCCATTGAACGAACGGGCGTAAAGTCCGGCGGCGGCGGCTTCCTTTTCAAAGGCGGCGGAGTTGTACCAACCCGCAGTCCCGGTGCGATCCGCCTCACCGGTTTTTTCAAAAAACACGCCGAGGGTCGCCGCGTCCGAACCGAACGCGGCGGCAATGCGCGAGGCCAGACCGTAACCCGCCGAGGCACCGATCACGAGCACCTTCTTCGGGCCCTTGGCGATGGGGCCGCGTTTCCTGACCACGGCGATTTGTTCGGCGACGTGTTTGGCACAACCATCCGGATGGGCGGTGGTGCAAATGAATCCGCGGATTTTGGGTGCGACGATCATGGTGGGGACGGAGGCTATCGGCCAACCGCGGCGTGGCAATGCTGATTTGGCCGGGAAATTGAGGTTTACGGAGCAGAGCGGAACTGGCAAGGACATCGGGATCATTCTCACACCATGCCACCCCTCCATGAAACGATGCGCAGGAACCGGGCGATGGTGCTGGCACTCGGCGGGTTGAGCGCGTGTTTGCTGGCGTGTTTGCTCTACCGCCACGGCCCGTCCGCCTCTTGGTTTCCGGGGTGTTTATTTCATCGTTTCACGGGGCTCGACTGCCCGGGCTGCGGCATGACGCGTGCCGCCCATGCCTCGCTGCACGGGCGTTTTGGCGAGGCATTTCGCTTCAATCCCGTGGGCATGGTGCTGGTTTCCGCCGCATTGCTTGGGCTTGGGCTGGAACTCATCGGCTGGATGCGAGGCACCGCCCTGCCCGTGAGATTTCAAATCGGTCGGCGCGGGGCTTGGTGGCTCTTCGGAATTGTGATGGTTTTCTGGATCTTGCGAAACATCCCGATCTGGCCCTTCACGTTGCTGGCCCCCCCGTGATTTCCGCTGACAAGAGAGACTTGCCCGGCGCCCGCTGAATCTTTATAGACGGGCATGCCCTTGCTTCTCGGAGTCAACCTCGATCATGTCGCCACCCTGCGTCAGGCCCGCTATGCGAGAATGTCGGCATCTCCGCATGCCGAACCCAGCCCGCTGGAGGCCGGGCATGACGCGCTCGCCGGCGGTGCGGATTCACTCACGGTCCATGTCCGCAGCGACCGCCGCCACATGCAGCAGGCGGATGCCATGCGGATCCGCGCGGAAGTGCCGCTGCCCTTCAATTTCGAGATGGGAGTGACCGAGGAAATGGTCGGCATGGCACTCAAGCTCAAGCCGGACTTTGTCTGTCTGGTGCCGGAATCGCGGCTGGAAATCACCACCGAGGGCGGTCTCGACGTGTTGGCCGGTTTTGACAAAATCCGGATGGTGGTGGCCCGCTTGCAGGATGCTGGGATCAAGGTCAGCCTGTTCGTCGATCCAGATTCCAAGCAGATCGAAGCTGCGGGCAAAACCTGCGCGGACATGCTCGAATTACACACCGGTGGTTTCGCAAACGCCGTGGGCGATGCCGTGGAAACCGAACTGGCGCGCCTGATCGCCGCCGCCAAGGAGGGTCATGCTTCGGCCCTCCAAGTCAATGCCGGTCATGGCATCAATTACTCTAACATCACCCGCTTGCTCACCATTCCCCACCTCGCGGAGCTCAACATCGGCCACACCATCGTTTCGCGTGCCATGCGCGTTGGCATGAGTGTCGCAGTGCGCGAAATGAAGGATCTCATGGCCTGTTACTCCGCCTGATCATGCGCGTTTTCGGCATCGGTATCGACGTGGTGGAAGTGGCGCGCATCAGCTCCGCTATCCAACGCCACGGCGAGCCGTTCCTCGCCCGCCTGTTCACTACCGCGGAGCGGGATTACTGCGAATCACGGAAAGACGCCGCGATGCACTACGCCGCGCGTTTCGCCGCCAAGGAAGCCGTTTCCAAAGCGCTCGGGACCGGCATCGGCGGCCACGCCGGATGGTTGGATCTGGAAATCCTCCACGATCCGGCCGGCGCGCCGAAACTGCACCTCTGCGGAGCCGCCGAACGTTTCTCCAAAGATAACGGCATCGCCGAAATCATGATCAGCCTCACCCACGCCCGCGACTACGCCGCCGCCAATGCCATCGCGATGCAAGTTGAGGGTTGAGGGTTGATAGTTAGAAACCCTCGTCTCAGCAACCATTCACCAACCTCTTCCCCATGAACCGTCCCCGCCGCAACCGCCGCACCCCTGCGATCCGCTCGATGGTCCGCGAGACCACGCTGTCCCCCGCCGATTTCATTTTGCCGATGTTCTTGCACGAAGACCCGGTGGATACGGCGATCGATTCGATGCCGGGTGTCACCCGCTGGTGTTTGGACAGCCTGGTCCGCGAGGCGGGCGAGGCCCATGCGCTCGGCATCCCCGCCGTGGTGCTTTTCCCAAAGATCGAGGATGCCCTCAAGTCGCCGCTCGCGGAGCAATCCCATCACGACAACGGCCTCGTCCCCCGCGCCATCCGAGCCCTCAAAGCCGCCCATTCCACGCTTTGCGTCATCACCGACGTCGCGCTCGATCCCTACAACTCCGATGGTCACGACGGTATCGTCCACCGGGGCGCACATGGCGAATTGACCATTCTCAATGACGAAACCGTCGATGTGCTTTGCCTTCAGGCGCTTTGCCATGCCCGCGCCGGAGCCGACATCGTCGCGCCGTCCGACATGATGGACGGCAGGGTCGCCGCAATCCGGGACATGCTCGATGGTGAGGATTTCACCCATGTCTCGATCCTCAGCTACACCGCGAAGTATGCCTCCGCCTTTTACGGGCCGTTCCGCGGTGCACTCGACTCCGCGCCAAAGGCCGGCGACAAGAAGACCTATCAGATGGACCCCGCGAACTCGCGCGAGGCCGTCCGCGAGACCCTGCTCGACGGGGCCGAGGGCGCGGACATATTGATGGTGAAACCCGCCGGGCTCTATTTGGACATCATCGCCAAGGTCCGCGAAACCACGCTGCTGCCGGTCGCCGCCTATCAGGTCAGCGGCGAGTATCTCATGCTCAAAAGCGCGGCGGCTGGGGGATGGCTCGACGAACGTGCCATCGTCCTTGAATCACTCCTCGCCATCAAGCGCGCGGGGGCCTCGATGATCCTCACCTACTTCGCCACCCAGGCCGCGATCTGGCTTCGCGAGCATTGAAACCGACCCCGGTAAAAATCTTTGCGCGGTGCAAAAATGGTGCCATAATCCGCGCCAAGCCCATGATTTATCGAACGATTGCCGCATGCCTTCTGGGATTCATCGGATCCGTTTCCGCTCAAATTCTGCCACCTCCCGCCGCTCCGTCCAACCTGCGGGTGACCACTCTCGGAGTGAATTCGTTCCTCATGGAATGGAAGGACAATGCAACCAATGAAAAGGGCTGGGACATCCGGGTCTCGCTCGGGACGGTGGCCGCTCCGGCCCGGTTCCTGCTGTTGCCCTACGCCAACCTGACATCCTACGTCGTCATCACCAACGAACTGCCCGCAAGCACGCTGTCGTTCCGCTTGGCGGCATACAACGGCGAAACGGGAGCCGAGAGTTTCTCGGGTTACACCTCGGTGGTCACAGTGAACTCGCTGCCGACCTCCACCTTCAATCCACCGACCAATTGCACGGCCGCCGTCGTGAACGACGGAAGTTTTCGCTTGGCTTGGGATGACAATTCGACATCCGAGACAGGCTATCAGGTTGAGTATCGGATAGGGACGGAGGCGTGGCAGCTCCTTGTCAACGTCAATCCGTCCGTCACGTTCAGTTTTCCGGTGGCCGGCTTCCTGCCCACCACCGCCTACTCCTTCAGAACCCGGGCATTCAAGGGCGAGCCGGTCGTTTACAGCGCCTACAGCAACATCGCCACGGGGACCACCCTAGCGTTTCAACCTCCCACCAAGTTTGTCGCCAAGGCGGATGGCGAGGGAGCCATCTCGTTCAAATGGAAGGACCGTTCCTCAGTGGAAGAGGGTTACGAAATCCAGTGGCGGACGGGCACCAACGAGTTCGCAAGCCTCGGCGAGGTCGGAGCCAACGTCTCGTCCACCACCCCGATCAACGGATTCTCGTTGGGCACACCCTATGATTTCCGCCTGCGGGCCTTCCGGACCGTGAGCGCGGTAAAGGTCTACACGGATTTCTCGGCAATCGCTTCGGTGACCACCTCCAGCCTTGCAAAGCCCACCAATCCACTCGGAACGGTGATCAACGACACCACCATTGGCCTGACCTGGGAAGATAACTCCACCCTTGAAGCCGGATACCAGATCCAGGGACGTGAAGCTGGGACCACGGCCTACAACGTGCTCGGAACCGTGGCCGCGAATGTCGAACAATTCAACCTGACGGGCCTCAAACCCGGCACGCTCTATGACATCCGGGTGCGGGGCCTCAATCAATTCTCCTTTTCATCGTTCGCGCCGGTGATCCAATTGAAAACCCGCGAGGGCATCACCAGCGATCTCAATCCGCCGATATTCTGGAATACGTCGTTTGTGCATCAGATCGGCATTTCCAATCCGGCGGAGCTGGTCTCCCTAACGGTCAGCAACCTGCCCAGCGGCCTGTCATATGACGACGCAACCAAAACCATCAGCGGGCTGACCACCCGTGAAGGCGTGAAAATCGTCAAGTTGAAAGCCACGTTCAATGGCAGTTGGGTGGTGAAGCGCAATCTCGTTCTCCGCATTGTCCGCCCGCCCGCCGCTCCGGTGGTTGCTGCGGCTTTTGATGCGGTTGAAGTGACGGGTGGAAACACATCTTCGGTTCCCATCACCGGCAAATTCTCCGATCCTGACACGAGTGACGCGCGGCGGGTCACCACCACCAAGGGACCGTTCGACATCATTCTCTATCCGCTCGCCGCGCCCAAGACGGTGAATAACTTTTTGAATTACTCCGAAAGTGGCAGTTACGACGGATCGTTCTTCCACCGCAGCCCTCCCAATTTCGTAGTCCAAGGCGGCGGCTACACCCACGGTGGATCGGGCTTTTCGAAGATCGTGACCTTTCCGGCGGCGCAAAACGAACCCGGAATCGCCAACCTCACCGGGACCGTAGCCATGGCCAAATCTCCCGGAGATCCAAACAGCGCAACCTGTGAGTTTTTCGTGAATCTCAATGACAGCAACGCCCCGAACCTCGACTATCAGAACGGCGGTTTCACCGTCTTCGGACGGGTCGCGGGAACCGGCATGACTCTGGTCAACCAGATCGGCGCCCTGCCCCGCAGCGACTATACTCTCACGGTGGACGGAAACTCCAGGACTTTGGACGACATGCCGATGGATGCCGCCTCGGCGCCTGCAACAATGGATACAAACCTGCTGGTGAAGGTCAACTCCGTGCTCGCCGTGCCGATTCTTCGCTATGAGGCGGTCAGCGCGGATGAAGCTGTTGCAACGGCCTTGATCAATGGCACCAACGTGGACATCACCGGAGTCGCCGCCGGCTCAACCACGATCGCGGTAACCGCCATCGATCTTGATGGGCAGACGGTCTCCCAGACCATCTCCGTGACTGTACCCTAAATTCAAAGATCCTGATCCCGCCACGCAATCGTTCGGTGAAACTCCACGGTTCGGGGCTAACTGCAATGCCTTTAGGTAAAGCTGATGATTTCAAATTCATAATCTCCTTCTCGCGAGTCATGGGTGATAAGTCGCGGCCCACTGCTTACTGCAACCAGGACTTGAAGGCGATTCTTCCAACCACCGGTGTGCATGCCGACTTTCTTGCGTGGCTTCTTCGCGGCCGGCGCTTCCGCTGAAATCTTAAGCCGCACCGACGAAGCGGGCCACAGAAATTGCCGGCTGCGCACGAAGGCCGGAAGCTTCGCGACGTGGCCACCGGGATTTTCCGCCGCGGTCTGTCGCAGCCCAGTCCGCAAAGCGAAGCGTCCCGGCACCGGGTGATGCTGCCATTGATTCACTGTAAAAAGGCAGGCACGGAATTGAGTGCCAACCAAGTGGCGGAAGTGCTGCTGAAACAAGAGATGGAATGGAGCCATGAAGCTGCCGGATGTTAACATCTGGCTGGCGGCCTTCGCCATGCGTTGCGGGTTTCAAATGATCACCACGGACCAAACATTTTCCCAGTTCAAGGGACTGGATCTGCTGGCCCGGGTGCCGGAGACGCCGCCGCAGGCATGGGAAACCCTCACGAAGAACCACGGCGCGCAGGCGGGCGAAACCTTGCTGGCGCGGCTGCGGGATCAGATCGACCAACGCGGCACGCTGGATGGCAAGGCCAAGGCGATGGTGGGGGTCGGCAGCCGGGTGGAGACGGCGGTCGCATGGGATGGAATCCTCTTGTGCGGGAGCGGCGTGGTCCGCCTGGTATCGAATTGGCCCGATCTCCAACCGCCGCATCGGTCCGGACCGGGCAAAACATCAGAAAACCCATTCGATTTTTATGCGCTGCCGATAGCCCGCCAGCCTGAGCCGTGAAATCGGAAAAAGCCAGTCGTCATCCATGGGTCGCACGTCGCAACCTGAACCCGCCCTGTCCGCGGAATTTGAGCAGCGGAACACCAGCAAAAAAATCCATGAAATCCATTTTTCCCTATGTGACTTCGATCGCCGGTGCGCGCTGGCCGGCTGGTTTGCTCACCGCCATGGGTTTCCTAGTCCTTGCCCGGCCGGCCTCCGCCGAGTGGAAAATTGTCGAAAAACCGGGGGAGCTCCACGTCGCCAACGGCAGGATCGGCGTCGTGTTGGCGCAGGAGACCACACAACCGGTCAGCGTCACGCTGCTGGCGGCGGACGCATCTGGCAAATGGCAACCGGTCTGCCGCACGCTGCGGCCCGACATCACGAAAACCCCCGCCGCCAACAAGCTGTTCGATCGCTCGGTGACCCCGCACCGTTACCAGGCCAATGAAATCCTCAGCGGCTTCTCGCTGGCATCCCGGACCGACCAGCAGGTGAAGATCAAGATGAGCGGTCGGGTGGAAGGCCGCATCGTCGCGGAACAAATCCTGACCATCGCCCGCGACGGCACGAGCGTTCATATCGATGTCTCCGCGACCCTTGGCGAGCCGCTGCTAGATTATTTCCTCTCTACCTGGGAGTTCCTGCCGCCGGGTGCCCCGGATTTCGTGCACAGCCCGACGGCCAAGAAGGACGACCCGCGCGCGGGCCCGGCCATCGACCAGGTGATCGGCGATCATGCATTCCACTCGCCCGCCATCGTGCTCCAGAAAGGTGGCCTGTATGCCTGCATGGTGCCCGACCTGACGCTGATCAACGCTTACGCCAACCCGTCGCCCGATGCCCGGCGCACGCAAAAGGTCGCTCGCAATCCATACTCGGTGCCCATCATCGACGAGTATTACACCATGCCCACGGCGCTCGATTTGAACGCCCGGTCCGGTCTCACCGAACAGCCGGTTTTTTCCTATGGCATGATGGATTTTGTGGTGTCGCATCACGTCCGCTACCAACGGACCAACGATGCATCGATGATCCGCCATCTATCAAAACCCGGGATCCGCTACGGATACGACCTGCTTGCCGGTGCCGACATGCCGGAGGGCACTGCCTATCAGGTCGCGACCCGCCACATCTGGCAGCGTTACGGGCATCAGCAGTTCCGCGACCAACCGCATCTCGCGATGCCCTTCGCCGAGTATGTCCGCACCATTTACGAAGTGGTTTCCAAGCCCTTGCCGCCCGCGATCCAGGCGCCGGTCTCCGGCTACGAGAACCATGGCGTATTCGTCGATTTCGAGATGAACGGAAAGCCGGTCGGAGGCATGGTGTCGCCGCTGGGAGTGCTGGGATTCGGTGACGCCTTGTGGAACTGCGAGTTCTGGAACAACATCCGGGATGCCAGCGGCATGGTCTATTGGGGCGAAAAACTCGCCATGCCGCAGCTAAAGGAACGCGGGCAACGCATCGTCAACCTCGCCCTCGAGGCTCCCCGCAACGATGCCGGGTTTTTTCCTCTGATCTATCATCTGGCGAGCAAACAGTGGGCGCTGAGCAGTTCCGGTCCGTCTCCCTCCGCGAAAGGCATCTTCAACCGCACCGCACCGGTTTACAACGTGGTCGCCATGAGCAAGTCCGCCGCACACTTGTTAGAATATCATCAACGGTGTGGCAAAGATCCGCGCATCGTCGAATACCTGCGCCCGTTCGCCGACGGCTTGGTGGCACGCATCGACGAGCGCGGCGCGATCCCGTCCTACTACACGGCGGACATGAAAATGATCGCAGAATTGCACTACAGCGCCCAACCGGCGGCCATGATGTGGTTGCTCGCAGAGATGGCGGGAGTGACCGGCGAGACGCGTTATCGTGCCGGTGCCGAGCGCATCGCCGCCTACTTGATGAAGGAAATCATCCCGCAGCAGCGCTGGATCGACCTCGAAGTTTACAGCTCGTGCGGCCAAAATCCGTTCAGCTACACGGAGGATCCTCAGCAGGGTCTTCCGATCCGCGGCAACCTGAGCACGGAATGGGCGGCCAAGGGATTCAAAGCACTCTATCAAATCACCCGCGACAAAGCCCATCTTGAAGCCGGAGCCAAGGTCGTGGACTATCTGAGCTTCTCGCAGGCGAGCTGGGACCCGCATTACATTTACACCGCCAACCCCTTCGGCGGCTGCACGGCGGACAATGTGGACACCGCCACATGGCTTGATGCGCGACAGTGCGAGTTAGTTGAGCCACTGCTCTGGTATGGACTCGAACTCGGCCGTCAGGACCTCGTCGAGCGCGGAATTTCCGCGGCGCGCGCCAGCACCGTGCTGATCCACCACGCGCGCCATATCGGGAACGGCATCTATCCGCACGTAAATCTTTACGGATTAGGCCTCGGTCCCGAAAACATCAACCACGAGGGCCACAACCAGTCCGCCATGCGCACCCACCCGAGCTGGGGCGAATGTTCGGGCATTTTCACCGGCCTTGCCGCCGCCGCCCGTTTCACCGGCGGCGGCGTCATCGATCTCGAGCACGGCTTTGCCGTCGGCACCGATGGAATCAACCTCTCGCTGGAGCGGCGGGGCGACGCCTTCCACATCACAGCGGCAGGGCGTCTCTCCAAGCTGAAAATGCCTTGGGAAAATCCTTACGAGGTCGAATTCATGATCCGCGGGAAACAGGATCAGCCCGTCCACGTGAACGGAACCCGCGCCGCCATCGTGAAACGCGGCGCCACCCGGATGATCCGCTGTCGGGTCGCTCCGGACGGTGTCGTTTCGCCGCTCGGAAGCGATGATCCGTAAGTTCCCAGTTCAAGGCCGTCTATTGCCATTCCTTCAACCAGTCGTGCGCCAACGCCCGCCTCGAGAAGCGGACAGGTGGTCTTTCACCGCAGCGAGGAGAAGCGCGGATTTCGGGGGAAACCAGGGAATGGTTGACATCACCACCGATTTTCCTAACGTGTTTCTACCATGACAACAAGCATGTTGCGCCGTATCATCATCACCGGGAGTGTCGCGACCTGTTGCGCCACCGCCCAAACCCCAGCGGTGCTAACCGGCAAGCTGTCGGAAGTCACCGTTTATCAGGGTTCGGCATTGGTCTCCCGGGAGGTGGAGATTCCTGCCGGACCGGAAGCTCCGATGGAAGTGGTGGTCTCCGACCTGCCCTCGGCCACCGATCCCGATTCCGTTTATGCGGACCAGGCGGAGGGGGTCGAGATCCGCTCAGTGGCGTTCCGCACCAAAACCCCCGACGAAGCCGCGCGGGCGCTGAGCGAGGTGGCCAAGTTGGAGCAATCGATCAAGGAGTTGCGGCGCAATTCGGCGGTCGCTGGCAATGAAATCTCGCTGCGCCGCATCCGGCAGGAATTTCTCAAGCGTCTGGGCTCCAATTTTGTGGCTCCGGCCGCCCAACAGGAGATGACTCACGGCGTGCTGCAAGCCGATGAACTCCGCAAACTCACCCAGCTCCATTTCGAAGAATACGAAAAAGCCTCGCAGGAAATCATGAAGCTCGACCTCGAGATCGAGGACAGCGCCGAGCAACTCAAGCTGCTCGAAAACCGGCGCAAGACGCTCGCCGCAGGCCCTCCGGTCTCCTACGAGGCCGTCATTTACCTGCAGAAAACCGCCGCCGGTCCGGCCTCGCTGAAGTTGAACTATCTGGTCAACGACTGCGGCTGGAATCCATCCTATAACTTCCGCGGCGACACCGCCAAGGGCGAGGTCGCCATGGAATTCAACGCGATTGTCCATCAGGTGAGCGGCGAGGATTGGAGTCACGTCAAGCTGGCATTGTCCACCGCGTCACCGTCGGTCGGGGCCTATAACCCGCAACTCTCGCCCTTATTTGTCCGGGTGCAGCAGGGCGCGGCGCAGGAGGAAAGCCGGACCGTCGCACAAACGAAGTATTCGCAGGCCCTCACCTTGCGCCAGGAGGCACTGGCCCGGCAATTCCGCGGCAATTCGATCGACGAGATGCTGCGCGCCAACTTCTCCGCCAACGAGTCCGCCGCCAGCGTGCAACTGATGGAACTCAACGAACGCATCGGCAACCTGCGCGCTTTGGAAGGTGGCAAATCCGAACAGGGCAGCGTCGTCTATGCCATCGAACGCCCGGTCAGCCTGCAAAGTCGCCGCGACGCGCAAATGGTGCCGGTGCTGTCCGGACGCATGAAATCGAAGTTCTATCATGTGGCGGCGCCGGTGCTTACCTCCAGCGTGTTTCGCGAGGCCTCGCTTGGCAACAACACCGGACGTGATCTGCTAGGCGGCAAGGTCAACGTGTTTCTCGACGGCGTGTTCACCGGCCGCACGGACATCCCGACGATTGCCTCCGGCCAGGGATTCGCAATCAGCTTCGGCGTTGACAGCCAACTGCGGGCGCGGCGTTCCCTGGTGGATCGCTCGGAAATCGTGCAAGGCGGCAACCGGCAGTTTTCATTCACCTATGAAATCGTGGTCGATAACTTCAAGGAGACGCCCGTCCGCCTGATCCTGCGGGATCGCACGCCAAACACGGGGGACGTTGACACCCTGCGGGTCGGCATGGGCGAGAGTTCCCATCCGTTGAGCAAGGACGCCGACTATCAGCGTTTTGACAAACCCAAGGGCCTGCTGATGTGGGATATCGAAGTCAAGCCGGGTGCGGGACCGGCGGCAACCACGCTCAGATATGCTTATACCGTTGAATACGACAAGAGCCTGACCTTGCAGGACATTGGCGGGCAGGAAAAGGACCGCTTGCGTGAGGAGTTCATCCAGAAAGGCCGCGCGGCCAAGGGACTCTGAGCCGCCCCATCACATCACCCCACCATGAATCCGCCGCGCCCCACGCATCTTGCCCAAGTGATCCTGCGTGATGCGATTGAAGAGGGAGACACCGTCATTGACGCCACCGCCGGCAATGGACACGACACGGTCTTCCTCGCGGGATGCGTCGGGGAAAAGGGCCGGGTGCTGGCGTTCGATCCGCAGGAAAAAGCCATCCGCTCCGCCCGATCCAGGGTGGACGCGGCGGGCCTGGGTTGCAGGGTCGATTTCTATCAGACCAGCCACTCGCGGATGGCGGAGCACGCGGAAGCGGGATCGATCTCCACAGTGATGTTCAATCTCGGCTACCTGCCGGGCGATGACCACGCAATGACCACCGAGAGTCAGGAAACCCTGCTGGCACTGGCAGCGACGCAAGGATTATTGAAATCCGGCGGGGTCCTGTCGGTGGTCTGTTATCCGGGTCATCCCGCCGGTGCCGTGGAAGCGGCCGCGGTGGAAGCGTGGTTGAGTTCCCGGGCGGCCTACGGATGGCGCACCGCAAAATACGGGATGCTCGGCACACTGCAACCGGCTCCCTATCTGCTGTTGGCAAGGAAGGCTTGAGAATCCCCCTCCCAACCACGGGATCACTTCTTGTTCGTCTTGAGGGCTCCCTCGCTCTGACCCTTGAACCAAGAGTCATATTCGTCGGCGGCGACCACTTCCATGCTGCCCACCATGTTGCCATGGCCTTCGCCACAAAGCTGCCCGCAAACGACGAAGGTCTCCAACGTCCTCACCGGCGTGAACCACATCGGAATTTCCCGGCCGGGAATGGCATCCTGTTGGATCCGCATCGGAATGATATGGTAATTGTGAATCACGTCCTTGGTGCCGATGTTGAGCACGGCCGGACGGCTCACCGGGAGTTTGAGAATCGGGCTGGTGAAGTCATCCAGCGCGTTGGGATCCTCGTAATCAATTCCGAGATCGTTCGAGCCGGAAATCAGGGCGGAATCCACCCGGCCAAATTTGCCATCCGCACCGGGGTAGTGATAGGTCCAGCCAAACTGCCAGCCGACCACCCGGACGCGGGCCGGGTTGAGGCTTTGCACTTCCTTCCAACTGTCAACCCGCTCGGCCCAGAGGGGAAACGCGAATCCCAGCAGCAGCACCGCTTCGACGATGATCACACCCACTTCCAAATGACTGGAAAGGTGGCTCCTAACCCCGTGATAGGAAGCTTTCGGGTGCCGCTTGTGCCAGAACCGGAAGATGCAGTAGAGGAAGAACAGCGTCCACCCGACGAACAGGGCGATCATGAACCAGTGGACCACATCGATCATGTGATCGACCTGCCCGCCGTGAAGGGAGTAGTTTTCCGGGATGCCGCTGAATTTGGAAGGACTCATGGTTGTAAATTCTAAATCTTAAGTTCTAACTCCACCGAAGTTTCATCGGGTTGGATCCGATGGGACATAATCGTCGGAGAGCGATGGATCCAAATGTTCCTTCTCGCGCCGCGCCATCCGGAACATGAACAGGCCGATCCCGCCAAGCACCGCGAGAATCACTCCCAACAGGAAAAAGATCGACCACCCGGCGGCATCGCCGCCACCGGCGATCATGGTCACGCGACAAGTCGAACAGGCGAGAATAGCGGAAGGAAACATCGTGTTTGAAAGGAATGAGGGAATGAAAAATGGCTGCGGCTCAGATGTGGATTTTCCGGGCTTTGCGGTAGAAATAAACGCCATACGCCAACATCAGGCAAGCGCCGGCGATTCCCACCCAGCCCAGCGCGGTGATCATTGCCGAGCGTTCCGGCGAGAGGACGAAAGCCCAAAGCGTCATAAAAACGAACAGCAGGGTGCTGACGGAGACAAAGACGAGATGGAAGTTCTTGAGTGACATGAGCGTGGATTGGATTCAGGAATAAAATCGCATCAAGCCGGGCGATTGCACGGATTTTTCAGCGGCCGCTATAAAAGAACGTGTCGAAGATCGGATCGCCCAACGCGAGGGCGGTCAAGCCCGCAAGACTGATGACCGCGCAGAGACCGGAGCCGAAAAGCCAATAGACGGCCTTTTTCTCATGGTTGAGGTGCATGAAGATTGCGGCTACCAGGGAGGCCTTGATCGAAGCGATGATCAGTCCCAACACGCAGTCCCACTTGTCGAACCCGTGTTTGCCGACGTCGAGAGCCGGCACCGTTGCGACGAGGTAGGTGATGATGGTTCCTAAAAACAGGACTCCGCCGACAAAGAGATAGGTGCGGACCGATTTTTTGATTTCTTCAGGAGAGTTGGCCATGGACGTGGAATTGCGGGTATTCAGTTCAAACGGTGCGGAAGAACGAGTTACATCAAATAGAGGATGGGGAAAACGAAGATCCAAACCAAGTCAACGAAGTGCCAAAACAAGCCGCCGATTTCCACCCGGTTGGCGAGCCATTCGGGATTCGATTCATACATCTTCCTGCCGAAGAACAGATAGTAGGCCAAGACCAGCGCGCCGCCGATCACGTGCAGGCCGTGCAGGCCGGTGATGGTGAAGTAAATCGCGTAGTAGGTATTCCAGGCCGGTGAGAACTTGGAGGCGAATCCCACCTGCTCGCGCGGCAGGGACAGATGCGGGAAGGTGTGTTTCGCCTCGCGCCCCTTGTAATCCGGGCCCATGAATTCCTCCTTCAGCGCGATGGTCTCTTTCTCACGGCCGACGCCGTCCGCCTTGGCGACGAAGTCCTTCCAACCGATGCGATAACGCTCTTTGAGAGTCGGTTCGCGGTTGGGCTTTCCGGTCTTCCCGTCCATTCCATACTTCTCGATAAGCTTCTTCTCCAGCTTGGCGACCTCACCCTTGTTCCATTCCCACGCTTCCTTGGCGAAGGGATGGTTCTTGATGAGCCAGGAATCTTCGATGGCCACCATCGGGTCCTGGCCCTTCTCCACCGCCTTCATGGCAAGGTGCTGGAAATCGATTGCATCGACGTAGTGGAACACCATCGGACTGGCGAGCAGCTTGCCGTCCACCAAAGTGTCATCGCGGAGGCGTGATTGGGTCTCCGCTTCCCGGACATCGCGCGGCTGGAAATCGAAACGGGCGGCGGGTTCCACCGTGAATGCCACCGTGCCAATTTCGGTTAGAAGTTTGGGTGCGAGCGCCTCAACGTCGATATTAACACCAGAAGCGATCTCCCATCCCCGCTTTCCGGGATTGGCCGCATTCGCTTTCTTCCACTCGCCACGCAGGGCGGCGGTGCGGAGTGCTCCGTTGTGCGCGCGGGCGTCGAGATGTGCCTTTTGGAGGCGTTCGAGCAACTCCAAGGAAAGTGCATCACCGGCTTTGGCGAGGGTTTTCGGGGGCTGGCCTTCATCGATGATGGCGGATAGATCCTCCGCCAGAACGATCTTGGATTTCCGATGTTCGGCCTGACTGATCAATTCCTCGACCCATGACTTGTGAAACCGGACGGTGTTGAAAGTGACGCGCGTGGCCTCTACCAGAATCCGGTTCTCCTCGATCTTGTGGCCGTTATGATCCTTTTCATATTCCTCGCCGACTTTCTCGTAACCCAAGTGGCCCTCGACCACCGAATAATCCTTCAACCGCACCGCCTGGTGCTGGAACTTCACGTTGTATTCGATGCCCTTGAGGATCATGAAAATAACGGCGCAAGCGACCGTGATGCCCATGAACAGCTGGAACCTGCGCCATTGGTGCAGCTTCAGGGAAGCCCAGGCGAAAACCACTGTCATCGAGGAACCGATCAACACGAAGGTGTTGATCAAACCCGGCAGCACCGGAAGGGTGCGCTCGGGCCACGGGTAGTCCGCTCCAATCCGGAGAAAGACATAGGCTGAAAAGAATCCGCCGAAGAGCATGACTTCGGAGGCGAGGAACAACCAGATCGCGATCTTCGAGTTGAAGAGGCCGGTGTCCTTCCGGGGAGTGACGATGTAGGGAATTTCCATGGGAAAAGTTGCTGGTGATCAGAAGTGATCAAAGGAAAAATCAGTGGCCGGATGATGGCTTATCCGCGGAGTCGGTACGAATCGGTTCGTTCCACTGCGGAAGGAAATCCTCATCACGATCCGGGCGGCTGTATTCATAGGGTCCGCGGTAAACCACTGGATCGAAAGTGAAGTTGCCGTGGCCCGGAGGCGTCGGGGTGGCCCACTCCAAGGTCGTGGCATGCCACGGATTGTCGCTGGTCACCTTCCGGCCGAACTTCAATGATCCAAACAGGTTGATGATGAATGGAATCTGTGCCAGAGCCAAAGTCCATGCCCCCCATGACATCAGGATGTTCATGTCGATGTGGCTGGCCGCGGCGTTGGCAAACACGTTGGATCCGTTAGCGGCGGCGGCGGTGGCCTTGTCCAGATAGGCGTCTCCCCCATTGTACCAGCGGCGGTGGAACCCGGCCATCCCTTGCAGAAGCATCGGGAAGAAGATGAGGTTCATGCAAATCAGGCTTGGCCAGAAATGCAGGTGGTTGAGCGTCCGACTCATGAACCGCCCGGTGATTTTCGGATACCAATGGAGCACTCCGGCGAAGAAGCCAAACAGAATGCCCGGCGCTACCACATAGTGGAAATGGCCGATCACATAATACGTGTCATGCAGGTGGAGGTCCGCCAAGTTGAAGGCGAGCGGCAAGCCGGTGAGGCCGCCGATACCGAACATCGGGATGAACGCGCAGGCCCAAAGCATCGGCGGCGTGAAGCGGATCGAGCCACCCCACAGTGAGATCAGCATCGAGGTGATGATGACCACCGAGGGGATTGAGATTAGCACTGTGGTGGTCTGGAAGAAGGTGGAGACCGCGGCACCCATGCCGGTCATGTACATGTGGTGGGCCCAGACGACGAATGACAGGAACCCGAGCACCAGCAACGAATAGACCATCGACTTATACCCCCACAGCGGCTTGCGGGTATTGACGGGAATGATTTCCGCTACGCAGGCAAAGGCGGGAAGCAGCAGCACATAGACTTCCGGATGACCGAGGAACCAGAACAAGTGCTGGAAGAGCAATGGCGATCCCCCGCCGGAAAGATCGGCGAGGCCCTCGGCCTTGGTGAACAAACCGGAAGGCATGAAGAACGAGGAATGCGCCACCCGGTCCATCAACTGCATGATGCCGGCCGCCTCCAGCGGCGGGAATGCCAGCAGCAGCAGGAAGCCGGTGACCAGCATCGACCAAACGAAAAACGGCATTCGCATCCAGGTCATGCCCCGGGCGCGCAGGTTGATGATGGTGGTGATGAAATTAACGGAACCCAGCAGGGAGGAGGTGATCAGACAGACCAAGCCTATCAGCCATTGGGTCTGGCCGGCAAGCCATTGGTTCACCACCTGTCCGTCGGCAAAGCCGGCGAGCGGCGAGTAGTTTGTCCAGCCGGATTTGGCGGGGCCGGATTCCATGAAAAACGAAGCGCACATGATCAGGCCGCCAATTAGATAGACCCAGTAACTCGCCATGTTCAACCGCGGGAACGCCATGTCCGGCGCACCGATCTGCAGCGGCGTCACGTAGTTTCCGAAGGCGCCAAATCCCAGCGGCACAATTCCGAGGAACACCATGATGGTTCCATGCATCGCCCCGAACATGTTGTAGGTTTCTCCAGTGACTTTGCCGTCCTGCAGCCAGCGCGCTTTCCAGCCGTCAGTGAAGACCCAGCTCATCCACTCGGGAAGCGGTTGATGCGGATAGGCGATGCTCCAGCGCATCACCATCATCAGATAGAATCCGAACGCAAGGAACAGCATCGCCGTGATGCCATACTGGAGGCCGATCATCTTGTGATCGGACGAAAAAACGTATTTCCAGATGAATCCCGGGTTGTGGTGGTGATCATCGTGGTGGGCATCGTGCCCGGCGTGGCTGGTGTCGTGAGAGCTCATGGTTCCGTCTTGCGGCGTGGGTTAATCCAGATCATGGAAAGTGAATAGCAAAAAATGCGTAGCTCACTGCATCGGTTTTGGATCAGGCTGAAAAATTGGGGTCGTGGATCGGGATGAATCGAAAAAAGTGGAATGGAAAGGCGAGGCGGTTGCAGAAGGATCAGGGTTTGGGCGCGGCGGTCGGAGCAAGGGTGATGGGATCGACCATCATTTTCGGGTCGAGTGCTTCGCCGGGCAGTGCTTTGAGGTGGTCGGCGGCGAGTTCGTCAGCGGTGGCCTGCTGGCCTTTCTTGGTCCTGGCATCTGAAATTCCCATGGCGGCCTTGGCCATTTCGGCGGAGATCACATCGCCGGTGCTATTGCCGAAATTATTGCGAACATAGGTCATGACTCCGGCGAGGTCCTCGGGGCTCAAGCCCGCGCCTTGAGAAGCCATGCCTGCACCATAGGACTTCCCGGTGCTGATCGGGCCTTGCAGACCATTCAGGATGATCATGGCAAAACGTTCGGTTTCTCCGATGACCCATTTCGAAGCGGCAAGCGAGGGGAAATTCGCGCCATCTCCCTTGGCGTCGGGACCATGGCATCCTTGGCACTTGGCGGAGTAGATCTTCGCTCCCTTGGCCATGTACGCGGCGAGCGCTTCCTTCGGTTGCGCCCCTTGTGCGGCGGCACCCGGAGCGGGATCCCGCACGTAGCCGGGGCGGAACGTCGATCCGTAGGCCAACAATTTGCCACCGCCACCCAGAATCCCACCCGCGATGAGCGCCACGAATCCGCAGGCCGCAAGCACCCACAATGAAATCGGCTCGCTACCATTCGCGGCGAGCCGCTTTTCGCGGCTACAAGCCGCGGCCTCGCGCACCAAGCGGCCGTGGGCCTCGGTCACGTTGATCGAGTCCTCAAGGTCAGGTTTCTGTTTCGACAAAGACATGGTGGAAAATGGGTGGGATATGCGATAATTCAAGGTGCGCCAGACGCCTTTTTTGGAGCGAAATTAAGTGACGCCGGAGCCTTTTGATCCTTCTTCAACGAGAGCAAATAGGAAACCAGCGCTTTCGCATCGGAACCGGGAACCCATTCATGCTCGCCTGCCGCATCGACCCTGACCGCGTCCGCAGACGGGCTGCTCTTGATTTCACGTTTCACGAATAGGAACGGCAGTGGCGGGCATGTGGATTTCCACAGCTGAGGGTTGCCGCGTGGTTGATACAAGTGCCGATAAAGCCATCCGGCGGGATCACCGCCAGGGGCATGGATGGTTTCCACGCGACGGCCAAGATTGGAAAGGTCCGGTCCCAGACGCATCACTCCGATCTGGGCGAACTTCTCGCCAAAGAAATCATAGGCGTTGGTTTCACGGCGGGTGTCACCGCGGTCCGCGTCGGTCGCCAAACCCGCCCAGTCCGGACGATACATATCATTGCCGGCATAGGTCGGACGCACCACCTGGGTATGGCAGAGATAACAGCCGTTTTCGGCATAGACCTTGGCCCCGTCCGCGACGCGACCGCTGCGTTTGGGGAAAAACACGCCGGTGGTGCCATCCATCGCCTCAGACAATTGGATGGGTGCGAGATCGCGCATCTTGAAAAACGGAACGACGATGATCGCAAGCCAAGCGACGCCAAAGCTGGCGGATAGACCGAGAATGAAGGTGCGGAGGCTCATTGGGAGAATCTGGAATTTAAAATCTGCAATTCAGCGTCAGTGTGCGGTGGCATGGCCCGGGCCGGCGTTGTCGATGTCGCCCTCTTCACCGTAAGGATTGGGTCCGTGGGCGCTAACGAGAAGTGTCGGATGTGAACTGCGGCGGCCCAAACGAAGCCACATCAGCGTGAGATGAATGAAGAAGAAGATATTGGAAAACAGGATCAGACTCCACGCGAAGGTGATGGTCACCGCATATGGGAAGGCACTGTCGGCAGCGGTGGCCCAGGGTTCCTTCCAAGCTTCCTGACCCACTCCCTGCTGAAGTCCGCCGAAGAGCGCGACTAGGGCCACGAAAATGGTGCCATAGACGGAAAACAAAAAGTGCATCTTGATCAGCCTGCGGGACAGCCACTCGCGGCGGGTCACGCGGGGAACGATAAAGTAAGTGGCGCCGAACATCACCAGACTGAAGAACCCATAAAGTGCGAGGATATCAAATCCGTATCCCGACAACGAGAACTGAGTGAGCGGCAGGGTGGAACCGGGAAGATTCAGCAGCACCGCGGCGAGCGCTAAAACTATCAGAGCTGCAATTCCGGCCATGGTGAAACGCAGCGCCGGACTGACCTCAAGTGTTTCGCGGCAGGACAACATCGTGCGGATGATGTTCACTCCGGCGGCGCAGGCGGGAATGAACAGCAACGCCGTGGCTGCGGCTCCTACATACGGCAGGAAAAATGGGATTGGAGCGCCCACGAGCTTTTGCATGCCCGCCCACGGCGCGATGATCGCCAGCGACCAGAACCCCAGTTTGGCCAGCGAATAACTGAACACCGGACGGCCAGTTACTTTCGGCGCGAGATAATATGCGGTGCCGAGGGCCACGGGAGTGAAAAAGAGGAAAATCAGGGCGGACTTGTACCAGGCGTTGATGCCGGCACCCATCACTGGATGACCGGGCATGCAGTATAGCAGCGTGTTGGCGGTGATGAAAATCCAGGGGAACCAGATCATTGCTGCCAGAATATACCACTGCGAGATATAAACATGGCCTTCGGGACGGACGCGGAACTGGATGAACGACCAGATGAGAATCGCGAAGTAGCTGACGAGCAACACCGGCCACGCGAAGCCCGGAAACTCCATCCACGGCATTCCAGTGCCGTAGCCCGAGAGAATGCCAACGATTCCGAGTCCCACTCCGATGTTCCACACATGACCGGCCACCAGGATGGTGCCGACCGAGGTGCATTCCTTGCGGGATAGCCGGGCCATCAGCCAGATGATCACCGCGAAGGCTGCCTGCATTCCCCAGCCGTAAACCAGCGCGTTGATGTGGGCGGGAAACACTCGGCCGTATGTAAGCCATTCGCAGCTTGAGAGAAATCCCGGGCTGTGGACTTTCGCCGAGGAAATGACCCCGAGGAAGATCGAGACGGCGAGCCACGCGGCACCGCTGGTTAGAAAAAACATCACCGGATGGCGCAGCGAACGATCGATTCCCGCGCGCAGCAGCGCGTCCTGATCGGTGGTGGTGGAGATGACGGGTGACATCGGTGTTGAAATAGGAAAAATGAGGAATTCAGGGTTTGGTTAGGTCCGCGACGGTGAGCGGCGGTTTGCCCACCTCACTGCGGAGTGCCGCCACCTGCGCGGGTTTCACGGCGGATGCCTTGTTGCCAAAACTGTTGCGCACGTAGGTGAGGACGGCGGCAATCTGCTCGTCGGTCTGCGAGGCGAGCGCGATCATCGGCACGGGGAAGTTGTATTCGATACCCTTGACCGTGATGGGACCGTGCAAGCCGCGGAGTTGGATGCGGATCAAGTTGGAAATCGGGCCGGCAACCCATTCGGAGCCCGCCAGCGGCGGACCGATCGGGCCGCCTTCGCCATTCTGACCGTGACAGGCCGCGCATACGAGAAACTGCGCCTTGCCGATTTCCATTACGGCGGGATCGATGGGAAGATCCGCGGTCGGCGCGACATCGATAGCGGCCGTATCCACCGCGGGGGCGGCGGCAATCTTCGCCGCCGTCGGCGTTCCGGGAACCACTTGTTCCGGCTTTTCGACTGCGGCGGGCTTGGAGGCCACGAGTTTTTCCGCCACCGCCGGGATGGCCGAGTCGATGGCCTCCTTGGAAAGGTTGGCAGCTTGGGCTTGCTCGACCTTGGCCTTGGTTTCGTAGCGGACCTTGGCCACCACATTTTCAAGGGTTTCGGGTGGCTTGCGGCTGAAGAACGCGATCACTGCCAACAGCAGGGCGAATATCAAGAAAGTGCCGATGCCCCACCAGAACGTGGCGAAGCGGATGAGCGGATTGTCGCGGGTGGGATCCATGTTGCGGGAGAGAATGAGATCAGTTGGAGTGATTGGCGGACTCAAGAATGCGCGGATCGCGGTTGGGATAGAGCGAGTGCTGGCCGATCGCCCGAAGCAGGAAAAACAGGAAGGCCGCGCCGATCGTCACAAAAGCGAGAATGTCCCCCCAGAACGCGCCGGGGATGGAAACCTGGATGCCTTCCGGAAATGCCGCGGGTGCGATTTTAGCGAGTGAGATGCCGCGCTCGGGAATGCTGATCAGGTAATGGTCCAACACGTGCATGCAGAGAGTGTAAACCGCCATGATCGAGAGCGTCTTGGGGTTTCTCTTCAGCCAGGCTTGCAACAGAATCACGAAGGGCACCACGAAGTGGCCGAAGACCAGAGTGATCATCGCGATGTTCCAGTTGCCGGTGTTGCGGATCAGGTAATACGAGGTCTCCTCGGTGATGCCGGCATACCAGATGAGGAAATACTGTGAGAAGGCGATGTAGGCCCAGAACACGGTGAAGGCGAACAACAGCTTGCCCATGATGTGGAAATGCTCGCTGCCGGTGACGTGTTTGAGATGGCCCTGGCTCTTCAGCCAGGCGCAGACCAGAATGATCACCGCCATCGAGTTCAGCGCGGACCCAGCAAACAGATAGACACCCCACATCGTGGAAAACCACTTGTAGTCGAGACCCATCATGAAATCGAAGCCGGTGAAGGTGATCGTCAGGGCGAAGATGATCAGCGTGTAGGTCGAGTGGAACCGCGCCTTGAACAAACGGGCGGTGCCGGGATTGGGATCGGTGTCCTGAGCGGTCGAAAGCTTGCGCAAACCGATGATGATCAGGCTGAGACCCACGCCCCAGAAGATCACGCGGCCATACCAGAACGGCACGTTCATGAACCAGTTCTTGGCCAGAAGCAGGTGGTTCACGTGATGGAGGTGATCCTTCACGTCGCCGGGAGCGGCTCGATGGACATTCATCCACTCGTAGAGATATTGCTGCACGGACGGGCAGAGCAGCGGAATGCCGAAGAGAAACATCCACGGATAGGTCGAGCCGAGGTTTTCAAAGGTCCGGCGCACCGAGGTCCCCCATCCCGAGTTCGAAACGTTGTGAAGCAGCGTCCAGAAACAACCTCCGATGGAAAGCGTGAGAAAAAAGTAAAACGCGAACAACCACGAGTAGGCGAACGAGCCTTGAATCCTCTCGGAAGCGAAGAACAGGAGATACAAACTAACGACGGTGCCGAACACGGCCACGCCCATGGCGATGCTTTTCACCTTGGCAACCTTCGAGTTGTCAAGGTGATCGCCGTTGATGGCGATGTCTGCGGATGTGACGTGGTGGTGAGCCATTTCGATGGGAATTATTTGGAAGGTGCTTTGGCGGCTTGCAGCGTGCGGACGTAGGCGACGATGGCCCAGCGATCCCTAACGGGAATATTGTAGCCGTATCCGCTCATCAGGCCCTTGCCGTTGGAGATGGTGTTGAACAGGCGTCCGTCCGGATAGGCTTGCGCATGGAAGGTGGGAAGCTGCAGGTTGGCGATTCCGGGAACGCCATAATGGCTGGTCATTCCCAAGCCATCGGCGGAGGCACCGTGGCAAACGGCGCAATAGATACTGAAGCGCTCCCTGCCGCGGCGGATCAGCTCCGCGGCGGTTTCGCTGGTGAGTTTCAACTCCTCGGGCATGCCGCTGCCGTAGTAGTCGCCCACTTGGCCGGTGTAATAATATCCCGTCTGGCCGCCAAACTCATATTCGGGAATGCCACCGATGACCGTCTCGCCTTCCGGGTTGAATCCTCGCGGTTGGGTTTGTGTGACGGGAAGCCGGCTTCCGTTGCCATCCGCGAAAAACGGATCGGGCTTCTGTGGCTTCAGTTTGTCCTGCTCGTCCATGTCCGGGAAGATCCGGACCGGCGGCTTGGAAAACTTCTGGCCGCGCAGGCCGAAGATGCCGACGACGAGCAACGCGATGAGTGCGTAGGCGAGGAAAAAGTAGCGCATCGGTGATTGGAAATTGAATATTGAATATTGAATATTGCGGCTCAGTCCTCTTCCTCGACGAGTTCGATGTTATCGCCGCCGATTTCCGCGAGCAGATCGCGGGTTTGGTTCGGGCTGAACTTCGAATCGCGGGCCTCGATGGCGATGAAAAAGCCGTCATCGGTGGCACGGTGGAACTGGCGGCTGGCGAAGAGCGGGTGGTTCAGGCGCGGAAGCTGGATGAGCGCCAGCAGCCCGAACAGCACGGTGAAACCGGAGAACAAGATCGTCAGCTCGAACATCACCGGGAAAAACGCCGGCACCGTGAAGATGTTCGCGGGCTTGGCCTGGACGATTGTCGGATAGATCACCACCTGGGTGGTGTAGGCGAGGGTGAAGGCGGTTGCCATACCGGTCATGCCGCCGAAGAAGACGAACCACGGAAGAATCGAACGCTTCATGCCCATCGCGCCATCCAGACCATGGATTGGATAGGGCGAATAGCAGTCCCATTTCTTGAAACCGGCGTCGCGGACCTTTTCCGCGGCCTTGTACAGGGCGGAAGCGCTCTTGAACTCGGCAAGGTAGCCGTAAACGCGTTTGCGGGTGGTGCTCACAGTGGGAATTTGATATTTTTGAGATTTGAGATTTGAGATTTCAGACTTTCGCGTCGGCGAGTTCCTTCTGATAGGCTGCCTCCACCACGGTGCCGTGGTCGGGGTGGTGCTGCTTGTCATCGTGATGGGGATCGGACTCCAGCAGCGTCCATTTCACTTCGGCGATGTTGATGCAGGGCAGGAACCGCAGGAACAGCATGAACAGGGCCAGGAACAGGCCGATGGTTCCCACAAACAGCATCTGGTCCTGGGCGGTGGGCGAGAAGGTTTTCCAATCACCCGGCAGCCACATGCGGGCCAGCGTGGTGACGATGATGACAAAGCGCTCGAACCACATGCCGACGTTGACGAACATCGCCACGATCATCACGACCCAGAGGTTTTCACGGCAACTCTTGAACCAGAACACCTGGGGCGAAAGCACATTGCAGGTCATCATCGCGGTGTAGGCCCACCAATAGGGACCGGCGATGCGGAACTTGAAGGCGTCCATTTCATAGATCGCTCCGGAGTAGAACGCGACGAACAGTTCCATCAGATAGGCGTAACCGACGATGGTGCCGGTGAGCAGGATGATCTTGGCCATGTTGTCGATGTGCTTCATGGTGATCAGGTCCTGCAAGCCGTAGATGAACCGGGCGGGAACCATGATCGTGAGCACCATCGCGAAGCCGCCGAAAATGGCGCCGGCGACAAAGTAGGGCGGGAAAATGGTGGTGTGCCAGCCTGGAACCACCGAGGTGGCGAAGTCGAAGGACACCACCGAGTGGACGGATAGAACCAGCGGCGTGGCGAGTGCTGCCAGCAGCAGATAGGCCATCTCATAGTGGCTCCACTGGCGGTTGCCGCCGCGCCAACCGAGTGAGAAGATCCCGTAAAGAATCTTGCGCAGGCCGGGTTTGCAGCGGTCGCGGATGGTGGCGAGGTCGGGCACCATGCCGAGATACCAGAAGATCAGCGAGATGGTGAAATAGGTGGAAACCGCGAACACGTCCCACAGCAGCGGCGACTTGAAGTTCTGCCAGATGCCGTTGGCGTTGGGCACCGGCGCTAGAAACCAGGCGAACCATACCCGGCCGACGTGGAAGGCCGGGAAAATGCCGGCGCACATCACCGCGAAGATCGTCATCGCCTCGGCGGCGCGGTTGATCGAGGTCCGCCAGTTTTGTCTTGTTAGGAAAAGAATCGCCGAGATAAGCGTGCCAGCGTGGCCGATACCGATCCAGAACACGAAGTTGACGATCGGCCAGCCCCACATGACGCGGTTGGTGTTTCCCCAGACGCCGACCCCGGTGGAAATGAGGTGAAACAAGCCGCCGCCGACGCCGATGGCCGCGATCAGCGCGGACGGGATGAACAGCAACCACCAGATGAGCGGTTGCTTGTTTTCGAGGACACCGCAAATGCGCTCGGTGATCCAATGGTAGGAACGCCCCTGAAGGATGAGCTTTTCGCGCTCAAGCACCGGGAGCTTGACTCCCGTGCGGGTCTCCGGCGCGGTCTGGGTGGTGGTGGATGCCATGGACGTGTGAAAGGAAGGTCGGTAGGAGCGGCGCAGGGAGACGCAAGATGCAAGACGGCAAGACCCAAGATGGCAGAATGGGCGTTCCATTCTCCACTCGCTGCCTGTCGTAATCGGATCTCTCATATTCTTGCGTCTTGGGTCTTGAAGTCTTGGGCCTTCACACCATGTGAATGGTGGCCTTGCCGATCCACTTGTGGTCGGGCATGTGCTTGTTCGGATTCTTGACGCGCGCCAGATAGCTGGTGCGCGGGCGGGTGCCGATATAGTTGAGGAGGTCGTAGTTGCGCGCGATGTGCTTGCTGCGGAACATCGCCGACTTGTCGCCATCCAACAGATTGCCGAAGGTGATGGCGCTGGCGGGACAAGCTTCCTGACAGGCGACCTTCACCGAATCCACCGGAATCCGGAGCGTGCTGGTTGTGACTTCCATCCCGGTGGATGGCTTGCCGGCGGCGAGCGCTTCCTGTTTCTGGCCGCCCTTCTGGCGGATGACCGAATCCTTGAGGCGCTGCACGCAGTAGGTGCATTTTTCCATCACGCCGCGCATGCGGACGGTGACGTTCGGGTTCTTCTGCAGGTGGTCCGGATCGCCGACGGCCTTCACGCCGAGCGGTCCCCGATAGAGGTTGTGGGCGATGAGCGGGTTGCGTTTGTTGTAGTCGAAGAAATTGAAACGGCGCGCCTTGTAGGGGCAGTTATTCGCGCAATAACGGGTGCCGATGCAGCGGTTGTAGGCCATCGCATTGAGACCGTCCTCGGTGTGAACCGTGGCATTGACCGGGCAAACAGTTTCGCAAGGGGCGGACTCGCAATGCACGCAGGCGACCGGTTGCGGGACCATCGCCGGATTGTCGGCGTCGAAGGTGTTGTCTTTCTGCGTCGCGTAGTATCGGTCCATGCGGATCCAGTGCATTTCGCGGCCTTTGGCGACTTGTTCCTTGCCGACGATCGGGATGTTATTTTCCGATTGGCAGGCCACCAGGCAGGCGTTGCAACCCATGCAGGCGGAAAGGTCGATCGACATGCCCCACTGGTGCAGCGAGTCAGTTAGAAAACCCGGCGCTTTGCCATCCTTGTCGCCATGCCACGTGGCGGAGCCCTGCGGCTTGTAGAGATAGACATTTGGCGGAGCATGGGCGTCGTTGCCCTGCTTCTTGACTGCGGCGAGTTGGTTTTCGAAACTGCCTTTTTCATCGTCGGAATCGATGGTGGAAACCTCCCGGGCGAGGGCACGCCCATACATGGCGCTATGTTCCTGGGTGAGAGCCACCGAATAACGTTTATCGGTGAGTTTCACCGTGGCACCGGTGGCGAAATAGGCGGTGGCGGCGGTGCGCAGCGGGTAAGCGTTGAAGCCGCGGTTCACACCCACCAAGCCGACGTGCGATGGGTTGGATGGCGTGCGCTGGAGTTCATCCTCCTTGTCGATGCCCTGGCCGTAGCCGAGCGCAATGATGACGGTGTTTTCAGCCTGACCGAAGGAAACGAGGACCGGGATTTTCAGCGACTGGCCGTTGACTGTCAGTTCGATGATCGGCGACTTGCGGTTCTCGCCTTCGCCGTCTGGAGAGCCAAGGGCGCGGGAATTTTCGGTGGCGATGATTTCGTCGTAAATTCCAAGTTCCTTAGCGGTCTTGGGGGCGATGAGCGCGGCGTTGTCCCAAGTGAGCTTGGAAATCGGATCGGGCGCTTCCTGCAGCCAGGCGTTATCGATCCAACGGCCGTCATAGACCGAGGCGTCGGTAGCGAAAATCACTTGCAGCGCGTCTTTGGTGGGAACGCCGGCCTTGCCGGTTGCGATGTTCGCGGCGGCGATGTCGGCCTCGGCACTCGCGGCGGGGGAGATCTCCACCGGCGGATAGGTGGATCCGGCGAGCATTCCGTCACGCAGCAGTTTTTTCCAAGGCGCATCCCCTTCCCCGCCGATCGTGGCGAAGGTCTTGCGGACGGCGTCGTAAGCCGGCGACGGCGCGCCTTTTTCGCCTTCGCCGTTGAGAAGTTTGCCGGTGTCGGAAAGCAGCGCGACGAGCAGTTCGAATTCGGAAACGCAGTCCTGATAGAGCGGCAGGATCATCGGCTGCACCACGGTGTAGGTGCCGCGGGAACTGCGGGCGTCCGACCACGATTCGAGATAATGGGCTGCCGGAATGTGCCAGGTGGCGGCGTGCGCCGTGGCGTCCGTGCGCTCGCCGAGGTGGATGCTGGTCTTCAGTTTGGCGAAGGTTTCCGCGAACTTGAGATCGGCCGGCGCGTCGTAAACCGGATTGGATGGAGTTAGAACCACCAGCGATTCCACCGCGCCGGAATCGATATCAGCCTTCAGCGAGGCGAGCGTGCCGAGGCCTTTCGTTGCGCCCTGAACGGCTGCAAGCGGTTTGCCGGCGCCGACGTTGCCGAGCGCGAGATTGATGGCAAGCGCCAGGTGGTGAACCGCCGCCGGTTGGCGGGAACCTGCCAGAACTAGCGACTTGCCGGCATTGGCTTGGAGATCCTTGGCGAGCGGCGTGATCCATGACAGATGATTTGCATCGGTGGCGGGATTGACACCCTTCGCCTGCTCGACACCCAGCTCGCGGGCGATCTGGCCGGCGATCACCAACACTTGGCCGGGCGCCACCCGCAGGCGGTGGTCCGCCATGCCGCCGGTGAGCGAAAACGCAGCTTCCACGGCATAGAGACGATTCATTTTCGTCGCATCGGGCTTGTCCTGATAGGTCCCGCCCTCCGGCTTGCGGCGTTCGAAAAACGGCATGACCGGGCCCTGCGGATCGATTCCCGCGAAGTCGCAATCGAGCGAGAGAATCCGCTCCGCCTTTGAAAAATCCACGGCCAGTTTCACCCCGTCACCCAGCGCTTTGTCAGCCTCGCCGGTGAGCGCTTCGTATTGATAGAATTTCGCGGCGGAAAACCTAGCGGCCAGATCCTTGGTCAGGCGGGCGCGTGTCGGGCTGTCGTCGGCACCGAACAAAAAGCCGATTTTCGCGGACGTGTCGGCGGCGAGCGCGGCGATGGCGGCATCGAGATCCGAGCGCTTGGCGGCTTTGCCGGCTTTGAGAACTTTGCGCGAACGCGAGGGCGAATAAAGATCGAGCACCGAGGCTTGGGCGAAGGCGTCGGTGCCGCTGGCGTCGGGATGAAGTTGGTTGGGAGCGAGCTTGGTCGGGCGGCCTTCGAAGGTGGTGACCACCAGCGGTGTCGCGCCGTTAGCGCGCGGCATGCACGAAGCATAATAAGTGGCGGTGCCCGGAATCACCCATTCGGGAGCCTTGGTGTAAGGGACGATGTAGCTTTCCGGACGGCGGCAGGCGGCCATGCCGAATCCCGCCAGCGCGGTGGAGGCGCCCATCAGTTTGAGAAACGAGCGGCGGGAGGTTTCCATATCGCCCTCATTGGCCATCTCTGCGGCTCCTTGCGGGAACTCGCGATCCAACCACTCGCGGAATGCCGGAGTGTCTTCAAGCTGGCCCGCACTGCGCCAGGCGACGGTGGTTTCGCCGGCGGGGACTTCGGGGTGGTGCCAAATGCGCTTGCTCATGTTCGACTGCGGAGATTGAGGAAATTGGAAAAACGGAGGGGCGGATCAATGGTGGCAGGTGGCGCAGGTCGTTTTCGGCGTCACCTTGAATTGTTGCTTGAGCTTGAGACCGAGCTCCTGGGTGGTTTTCACGCCAAGCTGCGGGTTGTTGGAAAGGTAGGTCTCGGCGTTGTAGCCGAAATTATAGACTTCTTCGAGCGGCCGGAGATGGTTCTCTGGAGCGCGGTGGCAGTCCAAACACCAGGCCATCGAGTGGCTCTGATCTTGGAACACCACTTCCATGGTGTTCACGTTGCCGTGGCAACTCTGACAGGAAACCCCGCGGTTCACGTGCGCCGAGTGGTTGAAATTCACGAAATCGGGAGCCTTGTGCACCCGCACCCACTCGATCGGCTTGCCATCGTAGCCCGGATAGGTGGGATTCATCGACTTGTGCAGCGGCGCCAACTTCGGACTCTCCCGCTGCACGTGCTGGTGGCAGTTCCAACAAGTGTTGCCGGTTGGCACGTTCGAGTGGCCTGAAACCTCGACAAACGAGTGGCAATAGCGGCAGTCCAGCCCGATCTGATCGACGTGGATCTTGTGGGAAAACGGAATTGGCTGCGCGGGTTGGTAGCCAACCGTCAGGGTTTTGGGCGTCGCATAATAAGTGAAGGCGAGGGCGACCCCTGCGACTGCGAACCCGGCGCAGAAGGCGATTTTGAGCGGCAGCAGATTGGACCAACGGGGAAAAATGTTTGCCATGGCAAGGGCGATGCAGTGCGGAGGAGGTGATGCGGGTGAAATCAATCACAGGCCGTTTCCGAGAAGCGGCGGGTGCGCCACGGGGCGCCGGGAGGATGCAAACGAAAGCCCCCCTTGCAATGGTAAAAAGAAAAAAACCGTCGGATTTTGTAATCCTCTCCGCTTGCCCTTGGGACGCGGTCAGGAGTTCGACCAGTTCAGCCCGTTTTTGTGCCGCCAGCGGCGATAGGCGGCGAATTGTTCGCCTTTCGGCAACCCGCGCCGGGCCGGATCCTCCTTGAGAAACATCTCAAACGCTCCGCCGGCAGAAGTTTCCGCACGGGACGGCGGGGCATTCGGCGGTTTCACGCGGACCGATCCTTCGGCCACCCGTTTTTCGATCCGCTTGAGACGCCGGGAAATCCCAATCACCATCGCCATCAATAAAACCGTCAGGCCCAGTGTTGCAGAGAGCAAAATGATCACCGTGGAAGAATCGGTTTCGGGCATGGCCGGAGTGTGGTGCGGTCCGCCGGCTTTGAGAAGTTCCAACTGCGGCGCCCGGGCTCGTTCGTATCGTTCGAGCGCTGTGGGCGCTGAAGGCCTTCGGGTAACGCAACCGGGCAGGTCCGGCACCATCGTCGGGATCATGCCGGACCCTTTGGAAAACGGAAGGTCCATCCCAAATGCGCAAGGCAAGACGGAAGACCGCAGTCGGCAGTCACGTATCGTGCGGCCCATAACCCCAAGTTCATCAAGGACACCGGGGTGTTGAAATACCGAGCAGCACGTTGCCACCAACAGCGGCCCAAGCACACCATCTCATGACAAGCCAACTGAAAAAACAAACGGGAGCGGGAATGTTCGCATTGCTCGCGCTGCTGCAACCGGCCACGGCCCAGTATCAAGGCTGGCAACATTCCGGTCCGCTGGTCATCCTGACAACCCCTGACGGGGCAAACCTGCCGGCCACGGCTTCGGAAGAGAACTTTCCGCTGCTCGTCCGCTTGAACCAACGGACTTTTGATTTCCGGCAGGCCAAGCCGAATGGCGACGACATCCGCTTTTCCGGCGGGGGCAAGCCGCTTGCCTATCAAATCGAGGAGTGGGACGCGGCGAAGGGTTGCGCCAGCATCTGGGTTCGCATCCCGCTCATCAAGGGCAACGACTGCCAGGAGATCCAAGTGCACTGGGGCAAGCCCGATGCGGCGAGCGAGTCGGACGGCAAGGCGGTCTTCAACGAGTCCAACGGATTCGTCACCGTGATGCACCTCAACGATCCGAAGGACCCCAAGGATGACGTCGGGACGTTGTCGCCCGTCAACCTGGGTGCGACGTCGTGCGACGGCATGATCGGCAAGGCCCTGAATTTCGTGTACGGCCGCCCCGGTGTCATCGGCGGCGAGGACATCACGAACTACCCGAGCGGCAACAGCCCGTCCTCGACCGAGGTGTGGTTCAAGGACAACAAGCTGCCGGGCCCGTGGGGCAGCCGGTTTGTCTGCTGGGGCAGAGAAGATGGCGGCAGCAAGCTGCTCATCGGCGTGCTCAGCCCGCTCCACATCAGTTGTGGCGTCGAATGCCCCGGCCCGGTGTCGCTCAACCAATGGTATCACGTGATGCACACCTATGCGCCGGATGGCGGCGAAAAGGCGTATGTCAACGGCCAGCTCGTCGCCTCGTCCCAGCGCAAGCTCGATTTCAAGAACCCCTGCCGCATGTATGTCGCCAACTGGTATCGCAACTGGGAGTCCGATTGCGACGTGGACGAGGTGCGGATCTCGAAGGTGACCCGGTCCGCCGACTGGGTCCGCCTGACCTATCAGAACCAAAGCCCGCTGCAAACGCTGGTCGGCACCCTGCCGCAACCGGGAAAGGAGTTTGCGGTTTCTCCTTCCGCAATTCAGGTGGAGGAAGGCAACAGCGCGTGCGTCACCGCCAAGGCCGGCGGCGCCAGGAAGCTCTACTGGATCATCAAGCGCGATGGCGCCGAGACTGTGGTTGCGGTGGACCAGGACACCTACACCATCGACGCCGGACGGGTGGTGGCGGATGCTTCCTACACGCTGCAGTTCAAGGCGGTCTATGCCGGCGGGGTCAAGACCAGGGAGATCCCCGTGACGGTGAAGGAATCGATTCCCGAGCCGGTGTTCACCCTCAAGGCACCTGCGGAGTGGAATGGCCGCGATGCCATCGAGGTGGTCCCCCAGGTCGCGAATCTCAGCGCGATGAAAGCCAAGGGAGCCGGTGATTTGCACACGATCTGGACCGTTACCGGCGGTGCCGTGATCAAGGAAATTGCGCCCGATCGATTGATCCTCAAACGCTCGCAATGCTCCGGCCAACTCACCGTGAAGGCCGTGATCGACAACGGTGGAGCCGCTCGCGAGGCGACGACGTCGCTGCGGGTGACCGAACCGAAGATCGATCCTTGGGTCCAGCGGACACCGGCGCAGGACGAAAAGCCCGAGGACGGCCAGTTCTATGCCAGGGATGACATGAACGAAGGCACTCTCCATTACAACGGAACCATCGACGAGCCCGCCGACTCGGTTTTCCTGAAACTCTATGCGGACGACAAGCTCATCAAAACCGATACCCGGAAGCCTGAGGCGGACCGGAGTTATGCTTTTTCGGTGAAGCTCAAACCCGGCTTGGTCAAATACAAGGTCGAGTTTGGAACCAAATCCGCCGGCACCGAGACGGTGGTGCAAACGGTCACGAATCTGGTTTGCGGCGACGCGTTTCTAATCAACGGACAATCGAACGCGCTGGCGACCGACACTGGCGAGCCGTCACCGCCGGAAACCAGCGACTGGATCCGCAGTTACGGCAAACCGGAGGGCGACCAGAAGGGGCCGCGCAAGAACCTGTGGTGCAACCCGCCTTGGAAGGCGAAGAATGGCGAAAAGGCGGAACTCGGCTACTGGGGCATGGAACTCGCCAAACGCCTGGTGGCCAGCCAGAAGGTGCCCATCTTCATCATCAACGGCGCGGTCGGCGGCAGCCGCATCGACCAACACCAGCGCCATGAGGCCGAGCCCACCGACCTGAAAACGATCTACGGACGGATGTTGTGGCGCGTGCAACAGGCCCGGTTGACCCACGGCATCCGCGCCGTGCTGTGGCACCAGGGCGAAAACAACCAAGGGATGGCCGGGCCCACCGGCGATCACGATTGGAAATCGTATCAACAATTCTTCGTAGACCTGTCGGCCGCCTGGAAGCAGGACTTCCCCAACCTCCGGCACTACTATCTTTTCCAGATCTGGCCGGGCGCCTGCTCGATGGGCGATGGCAACATGATCCGCGAAATGCAGCGGACCATGCCGCGGCTGTATTCAAATATGGACGTCATGCCGACACTTGGCATCAAGCCGCCCGGCACCTGCCACTATCCACTGGCCGGCTGGGCGGAATTCGCCACCTTGGTGCAGCCATTGATCGAGCGCGACATGTATGGCAAGAAATTCACCGAACCGATCACGGCACCCGATCTCAAGAAGGCATGTTATGCCAACCCCGCCAAGGACACGATCACCCTCGAATTCGACCAACCGGTGATCTGGCTGGATGCGCTGGCAGACCAGTTCTGCCTGGACGGGGAGCGGGACAAGGTCGCCTCGGGAGCCGTGAGCGGCAACGTCGTCACGCTCAAGTTGAAGGCACCCTCCGCCGCAGCCAGGATCACCTATCCAGGACCTAACTGGAAACAGGATGCCCTGATCTACGGCGCCACCGGCATCACCGCTCTCACCTTCTGCGATGTCCCGCTGGAAACCGCGAAAGAGAAGCCTTGAAAAGGGCGACCAACTCCCATGAAACACCAACGCCTTATTCTCGCCAAAACCCTTGTCCTCGCCGCCATCGCGCTGCCCGCCATCGCGTGCGGGCAGGCGGCGGTCGATCCCGATCCGAAGGGAGTTCTCCTCAAACCGATCCCCGACCGGTTGGTGGTGCTCACCTTCGACGACGGCTGCGCCAGCGGCTACACGGTCGCGGCTCCGATCCTGAAGTCGCTGGGATTCAACGCCACGTTTTACGTTTGCGACTTCGATTCGTTCAAGACGCGCAAGGATTGGTACATGACCTGGCGGCAGATGAAAGAGCTGGATCGTCAGGGATTTGAAATCGGCAACCACACGGTGGGGCATGCGGGCAGCTTGAGTGCCTTTCTGGCGATGGAGGATGAATTGTTCGCGAACGGCGGTCCCAGGATGACCACGGTGTGCTGGCCGCTTTATGGCGCTGCCTGGCCGATCTGTCCGGAACTGGCGGCGAACGGCTACCTCTTCGGCCGCGGTGGCCATGAGCGGCCGTACCGGCCGACGGTGGACAATCCGTTTGATGTGCCGTCGTTCACGATTCGAGATGGCCCGCCCATCGAGAACTTCATCAAACAGGCGCAACAGGCGTGCCAAGGGAGAGTGGTGGTGTTCACCTTTCATGGCGTGCCGGACATGGAGCATCAGGGCGTCAGTCTGGAGCCGGCGACCTTCAAGGTGATGATGCAATACCTGAAGGACAACAATTACCAGGTCATCGCCATGCGGGATTTGGCCAAATACATCGATCCGGCCAAGGCCGCCAAGCTGCCGCCCACGGCCAACGATGCCAAAGACGCGCCGCCGTTCCAATCCGTCAAGGGCGACAAGCCATACGTCGCGGTAGCGGCCGACGCGATGCGCCCCGTGGCTGCGAACCAGCCCGCTGTTCGCACGGCCAAGGACATGCTGGCGTTCCTGCTGCCGGGTCCCGCATCGACCGATATTTCCGGGACGCGCATTCGCGTGGTTGTGCCGCCAGCCACGGACGTGACAGCACTCGCGCCCACGTTCACACTCTCGCCATCGGCCGTGGCCGTCCCCGTTTCGGGTACGGCCCGGGACTTCAGTAAGCCGCAGACCTACACGATCACCGCCCAGGACGGCTCGACTCAAGATTACACCGTGACGGTGGTCATGGGCGACACGTCTAACGCATTCGTGTGGAGCAAGTCCGAGGCCGGCAACTGGAGCGATGCCTCGAAGTGGACCGGCAACCGTGGCACCGGGTCCGCGCCCGATGCCCCCGGCAAGCCGGACTGCATTCTCACATTCAACAGGGTCGGCGACTATGCGGTCACCAATGACTTGAGTGACGGATTCCAGCTCAACCGGCTCAACCTGTCAGTGGGGCAAGGGCATGGCATGAAGTTGACCGGCAAGCCACTTGCGTTCACCGGCAACAAGGCCGCCGGCAAGCTGCCGGGCATCGACCAGCATGCGATCTTCAGTCGTGACCGGATCGACGCGCCGGTGATCCTCACGTCGGATGTCGCGGTGAACCTGGTTCCTGCCGGCAAATTGATCATTGGCGGCCTGATCTCGGGTCCGGGCGCGCTGATTTACACCGGCGGCAATGGCAACGCCAACGACGACCTCAATGGCGGGCCCAACCAGCACTATAGCGGCCTATCTATCGAGCATCCATCCAACACCTACAGTGGCGGCACCGTCATCAATGGCGGCACGCTTCGAGTCCCATCGAATCGCGGACTCGGAACGGGGCCGGTGACCCTGAACGATGGCGGCGGCTTCGTGCCCGGGTCGGAGAATGCAACCAACCCGCTGATCTTGAATGGCGGGACGATCGATGCCGGTGGTGTCGATTGGAACGCTCCCATCACGCTGAACGGAAACGTGAGAATCGCCGGGCATCGGGTCAATTTCAACAACGTGAGCGGCGGAATGAGCGGCCCCGGCGGTTTCACACAGATTGGCACGTGGGTGGCATTCGGAAGGGCGAATGTCGGCGAGGTCTATCTTTGGGGAGCCAATTCCTACAGCGGCCGGACCATCGTCCAACAGGGAACTCTGTATCTCAAGAAGGCCGCGGCTCTCTATCAGGCGGATCCGGCGCAATGGACCCCCGCCAAGATCAGTGTGCATCCTGCGGCCACGCTGGTGGTCAGCGCCGGCGGCCCGGGAGAATTCACCGGCGAGCACGTCGGGATACTGCTCGACCAACTAACAAAGAAAGTCGATGACAGCGGCTTGATGGGCCGGGCGGTGCTCAGCGTGGACACCGCCCAAGCCACCGGCCCGGTCACGGTTTCAGCCGTCATCTCGGACTCGGATGGTCCCGGCGGTGGTGCTTTCGTCCTCAAGAAATCCGGCGCGGGCACCTTGGAACTCGGCGGCACGAACACCTACACCGGCCAGACAATTCTGGAAGCGGGCGAGCTGCGCGTGACGTCGCTCAACAGCGTGGTCGAGGGCTTGCCTGGCAGCAGCTTGGGCGCGCCCAAGAACATCGAGGCGGGGGAAATCGTCTTCGGCAACGAGGGCAAGGACGGTGATTGCGCGTTCGTCTATGCAGGCGCGGGCGAAACGTCCGACCGCGTGATCAATCTGTTGGGCAAGACTTCCACCGTGACCATCGATCAGTCCGGCCGCGGCCTGCTCAAGCTCACCAGCGATCTGCTGACTTCCGGCTACGGGGCTAACAAAGTGGTCGTGCTCCAGGGCGACACCGCCGGTGCCGGCGAATTCGCCGGCGCCATCGCCGATCCGTATGACCGCGCCGGCAAGGCGACAACCTCGATCATCAAGACCGGCAAGGGCAGTTGGACTCTTTCCGGAACGAACCGTTTCAGCGGACCGCTCAAGGTGACTCAAGGCTCCCTGTCGCTCGCGAATCCACGCAGTCTTGGTGACAAGGCCGAAATCGACATCTCGAAAGGAGCATCGCTGGACCTGAGCTTCCAGGGTGAAATGCGCGTCGGCAGGATTTGTTTCGACGGCAAACCGCTGCCCTCCGGCACGTATGATGCGGGAAACGCCCCGGAATTCATCAAGGGCAAGGGGCG
>CAMBPB010000005.1 GCA_945869465.1 Prosthecobacter debontii | reverse complement strand
TGCTGCGCCTTCCACTCCGGCTTCCCAAAATCGAGTCCCTCGCCACTCCAACCTTGATCCCCAATCCATGATCACCTATCTCTTTCCCGCGCCCCACCACACCAGCTTAGTTTAGCCCCTCCGTGGTCGAACTTTCGGGTCCGCCTCAGAATTCATGATGACCCAGCGCCGGAGTCGATGAACATAATTGCCGCTGTGAGGATTGCCGGTTTCTAGCAGCGCAAACCGTCTGGCGATCAATCCTAGTTTTCCACCGCTCCGCTGGTGCTGGTCCGGTGGCCGGGAGTGGCCAGGATTTCGATATAAACCGTGGCGCATTGGCTGGCCGCCGCCTGGTCGATGGCGGCGATGAGTTCTTCGACGTGCTTGGGTTCCGGAGCGGCCTGGCCATGGCCGATCTGGCATTTGAAGTCCCAGAAATCGACACCTTCCGGGAGGGCTTTGCGGCGCTCCCGTTTCACGTATTTGCGCACGTCATTTTTGATCGCGGCGATCACCCGCGGCGGCTGGTGGCCTGGGTTGGTTAGAGGAAAGGTCTTTTTCATGGTGAGCGGAATCTGCTGGATCGAAGGGCCGTCACAGACCCAGAAAATTCCGGATCAGGCGGATGCCGGCGTCCTGGCTTTTTTCGGGGTGGAACTGGCAGGCGAACATCGTTCCCTTCGCGACGGCGGCGGCGAAGGTCTGGGTGCCGTAGGTGGTCTCAGCCACAATGACGGCGGGATCGAGAGGAACGGGAAAGTAGGAGTGGACGAAGTAGAAATAGGGATCCTGCCCGAGGGCTTTCCAGACGGGGGTTTCGCCGTGTTTCGAGACCGCGGAGTTCCATCCCATGTGCGGGATTTTCAGGCCGGCTTCGCCGGTGAAGCGGCGGACGATGCCGGGGACGATACCCAGTCCGGCGATTCCGGGCGCCTCCTGGCTTGCATCGAAGAGAATTTGATAGCCGACGCAGATCCCGAAATACGGCCGGTCCGCGGCGATCCAATTCTTGAGGAATGAATCGAGTCCGCGCGTTTCGAGGCGCTCCATGGTATCGCCGAAGGCCCCTTGGCCGGGCAGGATGAGGTGGGTGACATCCGCGACATCGGCGGGGCTGGCGATGATGATGGGTTCTACGCCGAGTTCGCGCAAGGCGTTGGCGACGCTGCGGAGATTGCCGCCGCCGTAATCGATGATTCCGACTTTCACAGCGCGTCCTTGGTGCTGGGAATGCCGATCACGCGGGGGTCGCGCTGGCAGGCATCCCGCAAGGCACGGGCGAGGCCCTTGAAGATGGCTTCCGCGATGTGGTGTCCGTCGCGGCCGTAGAGCAGCTCGACGTGAATGTTAGCCCGCAGGTTCGAGGCGAGGGCGCGGCAGAACTCCTCGACGAGGGTGAATGGCATGTTCGGTGCGGAAGGCGTGCCGGCCGGGGCGCGGAATTCGAGGTGCGGCCGGTTGCTGAGATCCACGACGACGCGGGCCAGGGTTTCATCCATCGGCAGATAGGCGCAACCGTAGCGGCGGATGCCTGCCTTGGTGCCGAGCGCCTCACGCAGGCAATCGCCGAGTACGATGCCGGTGTCTTCGATGGTGTGGTGGAAATCCACCGCCACATCGCCGACGGTTTTCACCTTGAGGTCAAACAGGCCGTGTTTTGAAAACAACGTGAGCATGTGATCGAAAAACGGAACCCCGGTATCGATGGTCGAAACTCCGGTGCCGTCGATGTCGAGCGACAACTCGATGGAGGTTTCGGCGGTCTTGCGGCTACGGTTGGCAGTGCGGGTGGCGGACATGATCGATCAACTGCTGGCCTTGCCGGAGGGTGGTGCGGCGGCTTCGAGAATGGCGAGGTAGCGAGGCGCCACCCCGGCGGTTTTGGCGGCGGTGATCGCAGCGGTGATGGCGGCGGGCGTGCCCTTGTTTTCGATAAGCATCATGGCGTCGCGGAAGGCCTTGCCGCCATCCAGAAGCGGGGTCTTGAGGGTGGACCAGCGGGCAAGTTCTCCTTTGCCGAAGGTCATCGTTTCGTCCAAGGAGGGTTTGAAAAACGGATGGGTGGTGACCCAGCCAAGTTTCGCGTCTTTTTCCGACTTGAAGCGTGCCGCGAGTTCGGCGGTTTCCTCAAGGATTGCATTTTCGGTGCGGGGGCGGTCCGCGGGGGACATCCGCTGGAGGCCGAGTTCGCGCTCCTTGATCCTGGCATCCAACGTGGATAAGGCTTGTTCGGTCTCCGTCATGTGAAAGGGGATCACCTGTTTGATCAGTGGTGCGAGGGCGGCGCAAGCGGAGGTGTTGTGGAACAGGCGATCGAAGGCGACGAACTCACGGAGCGCCTGCAAGTGCATTGAGTCGCCGACAAGCCGGCGGATTTTTGCCGCTTGGATGCGGGCGTCGATTTCATAGGCGTTGGTCCTGTATTCCGATTGTGGGACGATCTTGCCGGCCAGCTTGATCCCGCCGGCCAGGATCTCATTGGCTTCGGCCTTGAGCTCGGCCAAAATGTCCTTGGTCTCCTTGGATTTCGTGCCGCGGTGATCGATGAGAAACTTCTCCACGGTCCGGATTCGACTTTCATAATCTGCGGCGGTCAGCAGATCGGGGGCGGGGATCAGTTTTTCGATCGCGGCAAAGGCGGTGAGGTCGAGGTTTTCGGCCGTGATTTTCTTGATGTCGGCCTTGGCGACCACCCGTTCGTCCTTGATGGACTTGGTGACGTTGACTTCGAGGGTGTAAGAGGTTGGATCCTCACGGAGAATCGAGCCCTTAAGCGACGTTCCATCCTTTAACAAAAACGTGTCGGCCGCCGCCGGAAACGCGAGAGTCAAACAAGAAAGAGCGGCCGCAAAGGGATGTTTTTTCATAGGAAGAGAGATCGGATGGGAGTCATTGCGCGGAAAGAGTCTCCCCTATTTCGCGGGGGAGGGCAAGAGCGCTTGTTGCAGCGCCTCAGGGGTGGAAACCAGGCGGGCGTCCTCTCCGGACAGGAGGACTTTGACCGAGCCGGCGGGAACCTGATCATCGGGCCGCGCGGGGCGGCGCTGAATCACCCGCATTTGAAGCCGCTGGGTGGCGAGTTTCAACGCCGGTGAAATGTCGGGGCCCACCACGACAGTCACCTTGAAGTGGCGGGAAAGGGTGGCAAGCAGTAGGTCGGTGTGGAGCACCGGTCGGTCCAGCGCATAGGTTGGCATGGGAGTGGCGAGTTCGCTGAAGCTCGCCACCAGCGGGCGGCCGAGTTCGGCGAGCCGGTTTTCCGCCGAGGAAACCAGGCCTGCGGTGGAATCGTCGAACAACATCACGAGGTCGGTGATGGGCAGATCGATGAGTTTGGCCTCATCCGGGCATTCCTTGAGAAATCCGTTGCCGGTGAACATTTCCGCGGCGGTGGTGGCGAGGTCTTCGGACCAGACCAGCCATTGGTCGTCCGAGGTGATGGTCGCCACATCGAGCACCGCTTGCAGAGCCAGGGCATAGAGAAACGCCCGACCCGCGCCGATGGAATCCAGGGCGTCCTTGGAAAACAGCCGCAAGCGAGGCCCGACGCCAAAGGCTTCCCGGGAGCGCTTGAGCAAGGCAACGGCTTTCTCGCGAAAACCTTCGTCGCCAGTAACGCCGAAGGCGGCGGCGTAGGCTGAGACCATTCGTAAGGTGGCGGCCGCGTGGGAGGATTCGTCACGCGGCGTTTTCCTCAGGCGCTCGTTTCGGACCGCGAGAAGTTTGGTTTTGGCTGCTTCAAAGCGCGGGGTGAAGACTTCCACGGATTGTTGCTGCGCGGCGCTGATCTCCGCCACCGTCATGGTGAGTCCCATGGTATTGCCCCGGAAAAACTCGCGGAGCGGATCGGCCTCGGATGGGAGGTTTCCCAATCCCTTCATGCCGGTGGCCTTGATCCACCATTTCGCATCGTCCGGCGAGAGCGCCTTTTCGATGTCCTCGACGCTCCACAACCACGAGTCCGGCGGGGTTTCCTCGCTCAGTCCCACGGCGAACAAGCGTTCCGAGGTCTGGTAGGAGCTTTCGGCAAAGGCAATCAAGCCAAGCGCTTTTTCCAAGGTTTGCGGGTTCCCTGTCGCCCGGAACGCCTGGATCAAGGCGACGGCCGCACGGGCCTGCCCCGGGCAATTGCGGGAAAAAGTCGGGAGTGACCATGAGGTGCCGCGTCGGGATGAAAACACTCCGCCATCGAGGGGATCGAACATCGCGCTGGGCAGCAGATCGATCATCAGTTCCCGGGTGGTTTCCAACGCGCGGGCCCGGACATCGGCAGGCAGCCCCGGGTGGGCCGCCGCGGTGGCCAGCAATTCGATCGCGCCGGAAGGGAACAAACCGCCCACCTCATCGAAGCTCCGCGAGTAGGGGTCATAGAGGGAAGCGAGCTGCCTCAGGCTGCGGACCGCGTCCACGGCGGGTTGCTCGCTGATGGCATTAGTCACCCGGCGCTGTTCGATGCGGGCCCGGCGGTTGGCATTGTCCAAGGCGCTGGTTTTGAGTACATACCTTGCGCCCTCCTTCCACATCTGGGTGACCATCGTGTGCGATTGATTGAACAAATCCACCCCGCCGGAAGGGCTCGCCGCGGTCACCGGAATCCATGCCACCGGATTTCCTTCATACGTCATCCACACCAGCAAGGGCAATTGCAGCGGACGCTTGATTTCCGCGCACAAATCGGCGGTCAACAGACCCATCTCGCGGGATGCGTCGCCGTCCACCAGCACCGGCACGTAATGATCATTGATGGCCGCCACCGCTCCTGGGTCGTTCGCCAAGGAATCCAGCACCTTTTGAAAGCCGGGCTGCTGCGGCATGGCGATCACGCAAAACACCAGGCGGTTCGCCGCCTTGGCCCGCTCCAGAGACTCCTTCGTCCACGGTTGCCAATGAATCGCCGAGCGGGACTGACTTCGATAGACGGCGCCGGGCAGCGCGGCGACTCCCATGCTTTCCAATTCCGGAGCGATCACCGCCTTGGGCACGCCGGTCGATTCCCCCCCCGGGTTTGCTTTGCGGCAGGAACCGGACGCAAGGGCCATGGCGCACAGTGCGGCCGCCTGGAGATATCGAGCTTTCATGGTGGATGACGATGCAAACGACAAGGCACTCTGCCTCGTCGCCCCATCATCATGAAGAAAAGACTTCCGATGTGGCAAGCGGAAGCTACCCTTGCGCAACAATTCCCCGTCATCGCGTGATCAGTATCGCCGTTTCAAGTCAAAAAGGAGGAGTGGGCAAGACCACCGTCTCGATCAACCTCGCTCACGCCTTTGCCCGTGCCGGAGTGCGCACCTTGCTGGTTGATGCCGATCCGCAGGGCTCGGTGGGCCTTTCCCTCACCCGCCAATCCCGCCTGCTCACGGGATTTTACGATTACCTCACGGATCCCGGGCTGCCGCTTGACCGCGTGATTGTGCCCACCCGGCTGGAAACCTTCTCGCTGGTGGCCAGCGGCCAGGCGAGCGACTACGAAGCGGGTGGCGGCGGCATGGGCGCCCACCTCGCCCGGGTGCGGGCCTTTCTCCGCAGCGTTTCCGCCCGCGGATTCGACCTCTGCCTGATTGACACCGCCGCCGGGCTGTTTGGCGTCACCGGCGATGTGATCGCCTCCAGCGATGCGATCATGATTCCCCAACAGGCGGAACCATTGGGCATTCGCTCGGTTCCCAAACTGCTCGAAGGATTGAACCGGCTGCGGGTCATGAACCCCCGCCTCACGGTGCTGGGCGTGTGCCTGACGATGGTGCAGCACGACCTCGCCGAAAGCACCGAAGCCGCCGCCGCACTGCGGCAACTGCTGCCCCAGGAAATGGTTTTTCAAACGCAGATTCCCCGGGACGGCTTGTTCGTGCGGGCCAGCGCGCGCGGCCTGCCGGTCGGCGTGCTGGAGGATGGCGCGGGAGCGCAGGTGGTTTTCGACTCCCTCCGCGCGGAAATCGAAGCGAAACTGGAATCCAACGATGCCCAGCGCATCACCTGCGGTTGATGGACCCGCTCCAGCCATGGCTTGATCCCATCGAAGTCCGACGGCTCGCGGAGCGGTTGATGAGACCGGTCCGCGAGCCTGCGGTGAGCGTCGTCGATGCCGGCTTTGACGCGGCGTTTGTCGGGTATGCGACCGGCCGCCCGGCCGCGCCACCTCCGCTCCAAGCCGCGCCTGATCGGCCCGCACCTTCAGCCGAACCGCCTCCCCAGGTTCCGCCTTCGATGCGGGAGTCGGTAGGCGACGTCATCGCGTCCACCGCCCGTGGCCCGTTTCTCGACCGGATCCAGCGGTTCCGCGATTGGATGCACCATCATTTCGCGGCCACCGGGATGTTTCTCCTCGATCGCGAAGGCGCGGTCATTTTCGACGAAAGCAACCACGGCCGCCTGCATTTCCTCGCCCGCTCGCTGGCCCTCGCCTCCAGGAGGCCGGGATCGTCCGCGGGCAACGTGCATATCAAAATCGGTGCGGGGGCGACTCTTGAAGTCATCCCGGTCGAGACCGCCTACGGTTGCCTCGTGCTCGGCGCGGTGGTTCCCGAATCGTTGCCACCCGCAGCCGTCACCGCCGTAATGGAGGCACTTTGCCAAGTGGCTTCGCCTCCCGGGGCCGTGTGAGATGCCCTTTCAATCGCCGAACGAGGTGCCCACCTGGCGGCCCGAGGCGATCAACGGATGATCCAGCGGCACCTGCCGGATTTTGCCCGCCAATGCGGCCAGCGGCACGTGTTTCAGTTCGCTGCCCTGCAAGCCCAGCATCACGCCGTATCTCCGCTCGTTCAACACTTCCGCACATTCGGTCCCCAGCCAGGTCGCGAACACCCGGTCGGATGCGGATGGAGTGCCGCCGCGCTGCAGGTGGCCGAGAATCGTCAGGCGCGTCTCCTGGCCGGTGAGTTTCTCCAGATTGCGCGTGAGCCGGATCGTGTGGCCCACATGTTCGTCATGAAATTTTCGGAGTTTCTCCTTGGCCTCGGTGCGGTCTTTTTTCGAGTCCGCCTTGTCCCGCTCCATGACCAATGCCGCCACTTCCCGCGCATCATCCGTGGACATCGCGCCTTCCGCCACCACGACGATACTGAAACGTTTGCCGCTCTGGGTCCGGCGTCGGATCGCTTTGGCGATGTTTCGGAGTTCGTAGGGGATTTCAGGCAGCAGAATCACATCCGCCCCGCCCGCAATGCCCGCTTCAAGGGCCAGCCAACCGGCCCGGTGGCCCATCACCTCCACCACGATGATCCGTTCGTGACTCGTCGCCGTGGAATGCAGCCGGTCGATCGCCTCGGTCGCGATCTGCAGGGCGGTGTCGAACCCGAAGGTGCGGTCGGTCAGCGAAATATCGTTGTCGATGGTTTTCGGCAGGGTGACCACATTCAAGCCCGCCTCCGCGAGGCGCAGGGCGTTTTTCTGGGTGCCGCCGCCGCCAATGCAGACCAGCGCGTCGAGGTGGTGTTTGTGATAGGTGGCGATGATCGCAGCGGTCATGTCGATTTCCTTGCCGCCGATGTTCATCCGGTGGGGCTTGTCGCGGCTGGTGCCGAGGATCGTGCCGCCATCGGTGAGAATGCCGGACAACATCGCGCCATCGAGCTCGACGGTTTGGTCCTGGGCCAATCCGCGGAAGCCGTTGAGGAAACCGATCACCCGCATGCCGTAGTGCTCTCTCGCTGCCTTGCCGAGTCCCCGGATCGCCGCGTTGAGGCCCGGACAATCCCCGCCACTGGTCAATATCCCGATATGCTGTGCCATGGTGAAAGTCTTTTTCCACCGCCAGACTACGCAGCGCCGGACCCGCGAGACAAGCGGTCATTCGCGGACCGCTCGGCCGCTCGGCGGTGCCATGGCCGGGTGATCAGTGGTGCCGCTGCTGGCGTAATTTGACGCCAATGGGTTCGCCACAATACGGGCAGTGAAAACAGCCTCTGAAAATGACGGCCAACGAGACGTGCAACCGGTAACTTCCCAGGCAATGCCGCGCCTTGCTGCTCTTGGAGCACATCTGGTGGGAAAACGACGGCACGAAACACAGGGGACATCGGGCTCGCGTCGCCATGATCCAATGGGCGATCGAAACCAGCAGGCTCAAGTTCAGCAAACCGAGTGCGAGCAGCGTCAGATCCCGCCTTTCGGCAAGCGTCGCGTATCCGAAAATCCCTAACGAGCCCATCATGAACACCCATTTCGAAAGCAGAAGCAACGCGGAGAAACGAAAGCGTCTGACAGCATTCTGATTGGGAAGCGAGTATATGTTGTGGAGCGGGTCCATGAGGGCGACTCGTGCGTCCGGAGTGTTCCGGAATCCGCAGGAGTGTCGAGGATCCGGCTGTTATACCTTAGAATAACCTGCCGCCGGGACGGGCCGGGCTTGTCACGGCCACAACAAGAGAATGGCCGCGCCGCCGGCAAACATCGCGGCAAATCCCAGCAGCACGGGTTTGATGAAAGCCCGCGTGCCCATGGCCAGGACCAGCGCGGTTTTGAAAAGAATGTTGGCAAGCCCGGCGGTCATGATGACACGCCATGCGGTGGCCGCGTCGATCTGCCCGGTATGTGAGAGACGGGCGGTCGTGAGCGTGATGGCGTCCATGTCGGTTAGTCCGGAGATCGCCGCAACGGTGTAAAGACCCGCCAGCCCGAAGCGCTCCTTGGCATGGGAAACGGCGAACAACACGATCACATACAGCAGCCCGAACACGACGGCGCTTTTCAGCTCGGAAGGCGGCGCTTCCTCAGTCGGCCCGGCCTTGGATCTGAGCGTGAAACGATAGGCCACGACCGCCACGACTCCTGCCAGAACCGTCATCGCCACCAGCGGGGGCAGCACTTGTTGGATAACCCCCGGCCCGGCAATCATCACCTCGGCAATCACCCGCACAAATACCACCGCCGCTGAAATCAGCGCCATTGCGGCCAGCGCCGGCGGATGGCTGGCGGCATTTTTGCTGCACCTCGCCAGACTGACGGTGGTGGCGGTGCTGGAAACAAGCCCCCCGAAAATGCCGGCGACGGCGACGCCCTTCGCCTGTCCGAGAAGCGTGCTCGCAAGATATGCGGCGAGACTGATGCCGACAATCAGAACAACTATCAGCCAGATCGCGAACGGGTTTAACAAATCATTGGCCCCGAAGGATTTGTTAGGAAGCAAGGGCAGAATGACGAGCCCGATGAGCACCAGCCGGGCGATCTCGCGGAGATCGCTTGCGCCGATCTTGTAAACCATCTGATGCAGGGCTTTTTTTTCCTGCAGCAAGACCATCACGCTGCCCGCGATCACCACCGCGATCATGCGATGGCCGAGAATCGTGATTGCTCCCGTTGCAAACATCACGAGCATGGCGATTTCCGTGGTTAGACCGGGATCGGCGTCCCGGTCGCGCAGCGAGGCGATGTAGCCGGGAACCGTGATCGCCGCGAACGCGATGAGGGCCGCCCCGATGACCCACCCGCCGTAGGCCTCCGCCAGAATCCCGCTCAAGCCGCCGAACAAGCTCACCAAGGCAAAGGTGCGCAACCCGGCGATCCGATTGTGTTCCCACTCCCGTTGCAGTCCCACGAGCAATCCCAGGGCCAGCGCCAGGCCCAAGGATTGCAGCAATTCGCTGCCGGCTGTCATGGTGGCAACATCGACTCAAGCGCCGGAGCATGCCACTGATTCTTTTCGCCGGGCGGCTTGATCGGGCGGCGATTTCCACAGTGGCATGAAATCGCCGCCCGCTCAATTTTTCAACGGGACGGCGGACGCCAGGAGGTTTTTGGGATGGGGTGTGGAAACAATCCCCGGCTGGAGACGGCCGCTTCCTTGCGTGGGGTTTGTGACACTTCCTTGACTCGGGGTTAGAGTAGGGAATGTTGATCAATTGAGGATCCTATCGCAATCCCGCCGATGAAATCGCAGAACCAGACTGTTGCCGCGGCCACGACCGCGCCGCTGATTTCGTCTTCGGCGGGGTTGGGCGTGGCGGGAATCGGTCTGGTGGTGCTGGCCGGTTGGGGGTTGGGGATCGAGCTTCTCAAGCGCGTGGTGCCGGGATGGGCGGTAATGACTCCGAACTCGGCGCTGGCCTTCGTGCTGTGCGGCACGGCGTTGTGGTTGCTGCGGGGCAAAGGGCCGGGACTGGTGAAACGGGCACTCGCCCATACTGCCGCACTCGCGGCGCTGATCCTGGGTGCGCTGACCCTAACGCAGTATCTATCAGGCATTGGGTTTGGCCTTGATGAAATGCTCTTCAAGGTGGCACCGGAGCCGAACTTGCGCTTTCCGGGCCGGATGCCACCGGCGGTGGCGTTGAATTTCGTGATGCTGGGCGCCGCGCTGTTGATCCTGAATCGCGGGCTCGCCCGATGGGTGTTGGTGCTGGCGCTGGCGGCGGGGTTGAGCGCGTTTCTGGCGTTTGCCGGATCTCTCTATGGCGCGGGGTTTTTTTATGGGTTGGGCAACCCTGCGGGGATGGCCATCCACACGTCGATCGCGTTCTTTCTGTTGACTGCGGGAGTGGCGGCGGGGTGTCTCCAAAACGGCCTGAAGGCGGTGATTGGCCACCGCAGCATGGCCAGGATCCCTGTCCGGCGTTGGTTGACCGCGGCGACCCAGAGTGCCAATGAAGCGATCATTTCCGCTGACAACGATGGCAACATCCTGAGCTGGAACGATGGCGCCCGCAGGATTTTCGGTTATGCCGAGGAAGAGGTATTGGGGAAACCGCTCACGCTGCTGAAAGCGGCTCCGGATGCGATGGTCAGCGCCAATGAGCAGGGGGAAATCGTGCTGGTGAACGCGCCGACCGAGCAGGTCTTCGGCTACCCTCGCGAGGAGTTGCTAGGCAGGCGGGTGGAGATGCTGATGCTGGAGCACGAGCGCGACTTGTTGAGCTCGCTGATGGATAATGTGCCGGATCGCATTTATTTCAAAGACCGCGATGGCCGGTTCCTGCGCAACAACCGGGCCCATCTGGCGCGCTTCGGCCTCAGCGATCCGGCGCAGGCGCTTGGCAAATCCGACTTCGATTTTTTCCCCAGGGAGCATGCCGAGCGGGCCCGCGATGACGAACGGCAGGTGATGAGCTCTGGCGAGTTGCTCGACCAGGAGGAACGAATCGATTGGCCCGACGGGCGGGTGGAGTGGGCGCTCGTCACCAAGATGCCGTTGCGCGACGCGAAGGGGAAAATCCTCGGCACGTTTGGAATTTCCCACGACATCACCCACCGCAAGCGGGCGGAAGAGGAACTGAAGTCGATGTCGGACCGCCTGCTGCTGGCCACCAGCGCCGCGGCCATTGGCATCTGGGATTTCGATTTCGAGATGGACCGCCTGATTTGGGACAGCCAGATGTTCCGGCTATGTGGCGTGGGGCCGGAGAGCTTTTGCGGCACCTTTGCGGACTGGGAAGCGACCGTGCATCCCGATGACCTGCCCCGCGAAAACGAAAAAATTCAACGCGCAGTGAGGGGCGAAGGAGTGTTCGACAGCGAGTTCCGCGTGGTCTGGCCGGACCAGTCCATCCGCCATGTCAAAGCCGACGCGATCGTGGTGCGCGACTCATCCGGCAAACCCTTGCGAATCATCGGAACCAACCGGGACATCACCGACCAGAGGCGGGCCGAGGATGATTTGAAGCGCGTGCTCGCGGAATTGGAGCGTTCCAATACCGAGCTCGAGCAATTTGCCTATGTGGCCTCGCACGACTTGCAGGAACCGCTGCGGGCCGTCACCGGATGCGTGCAGCTGTTGCAGAAATCCTACGGCGACAAACTCGAAGCCGATGCGGGCGAGCTGATCCGCCATGCCGTAGAGGGTGCCGCGCGCATGCGGAAGTTGATCGACGACCTGCTGGCGTTTTCCCGGGTCGGCACCCATGGCAAGGCTCTCGAGCCCACCGATTGCAATGCCGTGCTTGAGCTCGCGCTCGCCAATCTCACCACGGCGTTGGACGAAACCCACGCGCTCGTCACCCATGATCCGCTGCCGACCGTCACTGCGGACCCGAGCCAAATGCTGCAATTGTTTCAAAATCTGATCGGCAACGCCGTGAAATTCCACGGCGAACGGCGGCCGGAAATCCACGTGGGTGCAAAGTTGAAGGACCGGAAATGGTTGTTCTCGGTGCGCGACAATGGCATCGGCATCGAGCCGCAATACCATGATCGGATTTTCGTGATCTTCCAACGGCTGCACACCCGGACGGAGTATACGGGAACCGGCGTGGGCCTTGCGATCTGCAAACGCATCGTCGAACGTCACGGTGGGGACGTCTGGGTCGAGTCCGAGCCAGGGAAAGGCGCCACGGTTTATTTCACCATCCCCGAGAAAGGAAACCACGCATCATGAATCAAACCCTCCGCCCGATTGAAATTCTCCTGGTTGAAGACAGCCCGACTGACGCGCTGCTCACCCAACGTGCGCTTGCCGATGCCCGGTTCGTCAACCGGCTGAACATCGTGGACGATGGCGTGCAGGCGCTGGCATTTCTGAGAAGGGAGCCTCCCTTTGCCAACGCCGTGCGGCCGGACCTGATCCTGCTGGACCTGAATTTACCCAAAAAAGACGGTCGGGAAGTCCTTGAGGAGATCAAGGCGGATGAATTTCTGAGAATCATTCCGGTGGTGGTGCTGACCACCTCGCGGGCCGAGGAAGACATTCTCCGAAGCTACCGGCTGCATGCGAATTGTTACATCACCAAGCCGGTGGATTTCGACTCGTTCACCGATGCGATCGCAACGTTGGAGAAGTTCTGGTTTGCGGTGGTCACCCTTCCGCCCGATGGCTCCGGGTAGGCTCGGAAAACCGCTTAGGGTGTTGCGGGTCATCGAGCGGAATCGCGCCTAGGCCGAACTCGAGCACTACGCCGCCCAGCTCCAGCAAACGCATCAGCAAGGAATTTTGAAATTTCCTGCGACTGTCGGGTTGACAAGCTGCTTGCGAGGCCTAAAGTTCTCTCCCCGAGCCGCCCGGCGGAGGATTCAGAACCTTTATTCAGGCCACAGCCATGAGCAAACGCACCTATCAGCCTTCCAAGCGCACCCGGAAAAATCAATTCGGCTTCCGTGCCCGCATGGCCACCAAAGCCGGCCGCGACATTCTCCGCCGCCGCCGCCAGAAGGGCCGCAAGCGTCTCATTCCGAAGGGTGTCGAGCTGCAATACAGCCGTCACACGACGCAGCACAACTGAGTTTCCGCGCCCACGCCGCTACGGGTGCCCCAAGCACTCCCGCCATGCGACTCCCGCGGAAATTCAGTATGACAAGCCGCGCGGATTTTTCGCGCGTCAAAACCACCGGTCAGGCGAAAGCCGGCCGGTTTGTCATTTTAAGCACCTTGGAGGATCCCTCGCTCGTGACACTCCGCACCGGCTTCATCACCACCAAACGCAGTGGCAAGGCCCATGATCGCAATCTCCTGCGACGCCGGTTCCGGGCGCTAGTCCAGGCCCATGCCCCGGGATTCGCGGAAATCCGCCGCTTTCTCGTCACCATCGCCCGCGCGGGTGCCGCCCAAGCCACCTTCGCCGAGCTCGAAGCCGATTGGCTCCGGCAAGCCCGCCGCCTCGGCTTGCTTGCTCGTCCTGAAGAAAAACCGTGATCACGCGAATCCTCAGCGCCGTCATCCGCCTGGCGATCCGTTTTTACCAACGAATCCTCAATCCGATGCTCAAATTCACCGCCGGGCCTGCGGCCGGCTGTAGGTTTTCCCCCACCTGCTCGAATTATTTCCTGCAAGCCGTCGAACTTCACGGCCCCTTCCGCGGCTCGTGGATTGGCATTTGCAGGATTTTCCGCTGTCATCCATGGGGGGGCAGTGGTTATGACCCCGTCCCGCCGGCCCGAAACGCGGATTCCGGACATCATTCCTGCTCCTGCTCCTGCCACGGCAACTCGCGCCACCCTTAACCTTGCCACCCCGCATCCATGTACGATCGTAAAACCTGGGCCATTCTCGCCATTTGCGGCTCATTGCTCGCCGCAAACCTCTATTACTCCAACCAGAACCAAAAGGCCGCAACCGCCAAACTGGCCAAGGAGGAGGCACTTCAGAAACAAACCGCCGCCACCGCCGCCGCAGCTCCGGCCAAGACAACCACCGCCGAACTCACCATCGAGCCGCCACCTCCGCCGACCGAGGAGAAACTCGTCATCCTGAAAAACGACAAAATCGAATTCACCCTCAGCAACATCGGCGGCGGGATCAAATTCGCCGAATTTCAGCATGAATTCGATGTCGGCAGCAAGGACAGCCGCGTCAGAGCCAACCGTTTCGGTGCAGGTCCCATCGGCGCGCTTGCCGGGGCCGGGGAGGTGCTGGAAAACGCTCCCTACGCCTACAAAGCGGAAGAATCCATCGCTGGCAAAAAGGCGGTTTACATCGCCAAACTCGCTTCCGGCCTGATCGTGAAGAAGACCTTCACTCTCAACCAGGGCACCGAACCCGGCGCGTCCTATCTGCTCGACTTCGATCTTCATCTGGAAAATGCCGCCGCCACCGCGCTCAACTTGAATCAATGGAGTGTCTTCCTCGGCGAGGCCTCGCCGCTCTATCAGGCGGAGGTTCCCGATCAGACGGGCTTCTTCTGGCGCGAGGGCGGTGACATCGATTTCACCAACGGCGGCTCGTTCAAGGGCGGCATGTTCGGTGCCGCGAAATCCATTATCTCCAGCCCGGACGAAACCATCGAATTCGCCGGCGTGACTAACCAGTTTTTCGCCACCGTGCTGCGTCCGAAAGAACCGATCGTCACCTCGATGTGGGCGCAAGGCGCGCCGGTCACCATTCCCAACAGCACGAGTGCAGCGACCTCCGTCCGCGCCGGTCTCCGCCTGCCCGCCGCCGAACTCAAGCCCGCCGAACTCAAGTCCTTCAGCTACCGGATTTTCATCGGCCCGAAACACAACCCGCTGCTCCGCAAGATGGACAAACACTGGGGCGACGGCTGGGGCGACGTGATGCAATACGGCTGGTTCTGGTTTGTCTCCCGCCCGCTCAATTTCCTGCTCAACACTTACCACAGTTGGCTCGATGGTATCGCCAAAAACTGGTCGTGGGGCCTCGCCATCATTCTTCTAACCATCACCGTGCGCATCGTCATCTGGCCGCTTCACGCCAAGTCCACGCACACCATGAAGCGCATGGCCAAGCTCAAACCGGAGATGGACAAGCTCAAGGAGAAGTATCCGGATGATCCCAACAAGCTCAACACCGAGATGATGGGGCTCTATCGGAAATTCGGCATCAACCCGCTCGGTGGCTGTCTCCCGATGTTCATCCAGATCCCGATCTTCTTCGGCTTCTATCGGATGCTACAATACGCCGTCGAACTCCGCGGCCAGGGTTTCCTATGGGTCGATGACCTCTCGCAGCCCGACACGCTCACCCACTGGGCCGGCGTGCCGATCAACATCCTGCCCGTCGTCATGGCCATTAGTAGTTTCCTGCAAATCAAGATGACCCCGATGACCGGCGACAAGATGCAGCAGCGCATCATCATGTTCATGCCGTTCATGTTCTTCTTTTTCTGTTATAACTTCGCCTCGGCGCTCGCCCTTTACTGGACCACCCAGAACATCTTCTCGATCGGCCAGACCTGGCTGATGAGCAAGGTGCCCGAACCGGAACTCAAAGCGGTGAAAGGCGCCGGCAAAAAATCCTGGGTCCAGCGCATGGCCGAACGCCAGACGGAGCTCCAGAAAGCCCGCCAACAGGGCGGCCAGGCCGGCGGCCTGCGCGACGTCACTCCGGACAGCAAGAAGAAGCGTCCGCCACGCACCGGCGGCTGAGGCTGGTGCCGTAAAATCGAACGTCGCCCTCCCCCCCCCGGAAAGGACGACGTGCTTTCATCTCCTTGGCCACACCCCATGGCGCGCACTGGAGATACCATGAATCACCCTCCCGATGCTCAGAGCGGGAAGGGTCTGCTCAAGGCAGTGAACTTTCCCAAGGGTTGTCCGGAACGATGTCCCGAACGGAAGGGTGGGCATTGCCTTTGCATGAGGTGACCATGGGATGAGCGGATGCGCTTGGTATTCCATGGGCACGGCGGACACGTTCCGCCGCTCCTTGAGCAGGGATCAATCGACCAATCCGTGACGCATGGCATAACGGGTGAGATCGACGTTGGTGGGCAGGCCCATTTTTTCGGAAATCCGTGCGCGGTAGGTTGCCACGGTCTTTTCACTCAAGGCCAGCTCGGCACCGATTTCCTTGAGGGATTTTCCCGAGGCGATCATCTTCAGAACCTGCAGCTCGCGGTTGGACAAGGCATCATGGGAGCCGACTCCGGAAACCCCGGCGAGCGATCCGGCAAGTTGTTCCGCGAGCGCCGGACTGACATAGCGCCCGCCTGCCAGAACGCGGCGGACAGCCGAAAACAGAATGTCCGCGGCGCTTTGTTTCGATACATAACCTGCGGCGCCGAGTTTCAAGGCGCGGACGGCATAATCCTTCTCCGGATGCGCGCTCACTACTAGCACGGGCAACGCGGGTTTGACCCCTTTGATGTCCCGGATCAAATCCAACCCGCTGCGTCCCTTCATGTTGATATCGACCAGAACCAGATCCCACGTCTTCTCCAACGCCAGAACGAATCCGTGCCGCGAGTCTTCCGCCTCGCCGAACTCCGCGTCGTTGAAGTGTTCGCGCAGCAGCGAAATCATTCCCCGTCTCACAATAGCGTGATCGTCAACGATGAGGATTTTCATGGCTGGGATTGGATTAGGGAGAACTTTCGGGGACGATTGGAATCGTTAGAATAACTTCGGTGCCATGCCCTGCAACGGGTTTGAAATCCAAATTTCCTCCGGCATCCGCGGCGCGTTCGAACATTCCGACCAAGCCCAACGACTCCGGATTCCGGATCGCCGCGGGATCGATGCCCACCCCGTCATCTCGCACCGTCAGGACCAGCACGCCTCCGCTGATCGCACATCCGGCATCGATCCGGTGGGCCTGCGCATGGCGCGCGACGTTGGTGAGGGACTCTTGGAAAATCCGGAAGGCGGTGATTTCCAACTCGGGCGGGATCAATTCCTCCATTTTTCCAATATGCAGGTGGCACTCGATATTTGTCCGGTGGGAGAACCGTTCGGCTTCCTCTTCCAAAGCCGTGGCGAGCCCCAGAGGGTCGAGGGCCAACGGCCGCAGACCGGCGGCGATCCGTCTGATTGAATTGAGCGTTTGATCAATCGTCGCGGAGGCCTCCACCACTTCGTCGATCAACGGGTTCAATGATCGGTCCTCGCGATTGGCGAGATGGTCCTCGATCAGCCGAAGCTGCATTTTGGTGCCAGTGAGAAGTTGCTCGAGTTCGTCGTGAATCTCGCGGGAGATCCGGGTGCGCTCCTCCTCGTAAGTGACCTGGTCTGGCAGGCAGAACCGACCCTTTACCGACGATGAATCCGGACCCAGGTCTCTGGCGGGATCGAGCTTGCGCAGGAAATTTGAAGCGGGGCGCATTGATTCAAATCCTAGACGATGCCAAGCGCCCGGTCGAGCTACGAATTTTGTGATTCGTTGCATTCCAACCCGATCTACCACGCGCTTTCAAACACCCCGCCGCCCAGCAGACGTCCGCCATCGTAGAAGGCGCAGATCTGACCCGCAGCGATGGCCCGTTGCGGGCGCTGCCATTCCAAGCGGACTTTCCCCGCCCCGAGCGGTTCCATCAGCGCGGGTTCTGCTTTTGTGCGGTAACGCGGCTGCGCCTCCACCCGACGCCGGGAATCGAAGGGCTCTTGGATCGCCGACAGCATGCCGACGATGCAATTCCGCGTGTAAAGCCCCTCTGAGCCGGGAGTGTCCCAGCCGACAATCAGGCGGTTACCGCCAGGATCCTTGCCGACGACCACATAGGCCATGCCATCGCGCGGCGAAGCGACTCCATGGCCTTTTCTCTGCCCGAGGGTATAGAGGTGGAGCCCGTGATGTTCTCCGAGAATCTTGCCGGAAACATCGACGATTTCACCCGGTGAGTCCGGCAGGTAGTGGCGGAGGAAATCACTCATTTTCACCTGCCCGAGGAAACAAATACCCTGGCTGTCTTTTTTTTCCGCAACCGGCAGATTGAAACGCCGCGCGACTTCGCGAACCTCCGGCTTGAGCATCTCGCCCGTCGGGAAAAGCGCGTGAGCCGCCTGATGCCGCGTCATCAGCGAGAGGAAATAACTTTGATCCTTGTTCGGATCCGCACCGCGCAGAATTGCCGCCGAGCCATCGGCAAGGGTCCGGCGGCGGGCGTAGTGGCCGGTCGCCACCTGTTCAAATCCCTGCGCGAGTGCATAGTCGAGAAACACGCCGAATTTCATCTCGCGGTTGCACCAGACATCCGGGTTTGGAGTGATGCCGGAGCGGTAGCCTTCGATCAGGTATTCGACGATGCGGTCCCGGTAGGAATCAATCAAATCGATCACCCGGAACTCGATTCCCAAGGTCTTGGTCACCGCCCGCGCATCGTCAATGTCCTGTTCCCACGGGCATTCGCCCGGAATGCCTTCATCGTTGATCCAATTCTTCATGTAACCGGCGGCCACCTCATGGCCTTGCTCCAGCAACAACGCCGCCGCAACCGCGCTATCCACGCCGCCCGAGAGTCCCACCAACACCTTCGCCATGACGGATTCTGGATGATCGAAACCCGGACGTCCAACCCGGAACGCGGGATCGCGGTCGTGACAAGCTGTTTGACACAAGGGAAAGGACCCCTTCCACTGGTGCCAGATGAACGATCACTCCGCCGTCCTGATCGATCTCGCCTTGGCCGAAGACATCGGAGACGGCGATGTCACCTCGCTGTTTTTCGTCCCGGAAGACCGGCTTGCGCGGGCCTTCGTCACGGTCCGCAAGGAGGGGGTGGTTTCCGGTGTGGATCTCGCCGCGCGCGTCTTCTCCGCGGTGGATCCCGAGCTGAAGGTTGAAGTCCTGATCCCTGACGGCAGCCGGGTCAGCCGGGGAGCCATCCTGATTGCGATTGTGGGCAAGGCCCGGTCGATTCTCACGGCGGAACGCACCGCACTCAATTTTCTGCAACACCTCAGCGGCGTGGCCACGCTTACCGCCCGCTATGTCGAGCTCGCGAAAGACACCCGCGCGCGGGTTCTGGACACCCGCAAAACGACTCCCGGGTTGCGGCTGTTGGAAAAACAGGCGGTCGTCCACGGCGGCGGGACCAACCACCGCCTCGGGCTTTATGATCGCGCCATGCTCAAGGACAACCACCTCGTCGCGGAGGGCGGACTGGAGGCGATTCAAACCGCCATTCATCGGTTGCATGCCGCGAAACCCGGCGTCGAGGTCGAGCTTGAGGCCGATGAGCTCGAACAAGTGCGTGGTTTCCTGGCGATGGACGGCGTGGACCACATCCTGCTGGACAACATGACCTTGGATCAACTTCGCGAAGCCGTTGCCGCCCGCGGCGAACGCACGACTCCCCAGCTCGAAGCCAGCGGCGGAGTGACCCTGCAAACATTGCGCGGCATTGCCGAAACCGGCGTGGATTTCATCTCCGTTGGAGCACTCACACACTCCGCGCCAGCTCTCGACATCGGGTTGGATTTCATTCCGCAGTGAAACCATGGCCGACGACGAATTCACCCGGATCGCCGCCTCGTTTCCCGAGCCCTTCCGCCTGTTGGTCCGGGAAACGGCGGGTTCGACCAACGACGAGCTCCGCGCCCTGGCAAACGCGGGCGCGCCGGGTGGGGTGGTGCTTCTGGCCCTGCACCAAACCGCCGGTCGCGGCCGACGCGGGACGGTCTGGTTTTCTCAAGCCGAGGAGTCGTTGGCGTTTTCCATCCTCGTCCGGCCCGCGGAGCCCAAAGCCCTGTGGCCGCGCCTCGCACTCGCCGCCGGTCTGGCCGTGGCCGAGGCCGTGGAATCCCTTGGAATCACCTGCGCAATCAAATGGCCCAACGACGTCTGGATCCACCACCGTAAAGTCGCGGGAATCCTCGTCGAAGCCGGATCGGACTTCGCCATCGTCGGCATCGGACTCAACGTCAATACCGCCAACTTCCCCACCGAGTTCTCGGAAATCGCCACTTCCCTGCGAATCGAAACGGCACGGGAATTTCCGCGTCCCGAGGTGCTTGCCGCGATCGTCCGCTGCTTCGCCCTCCGCAGTGCCCGGATCGGCGCGGATTTCGATGCGTTGCTTGATGCCGTCCGCCAGCGTTGCGTGCTCACCGGCGAGAGGGTTTCGCTCACCACCGCCAGCGGACCGCGCCAGGGAATCATTGAAGGCATCGGCCCGGGCGGCGAACTGTTGCTCAGAACCGCCACCGGTGTGGAATCCCTGATCCAAGCCGACGATGTCCGCATCCGCCGTGAACTGTGAAATCCAAAGTTCCATTTCCACCCAGCCACGCCAATGTGGTGCCATGAAATGCCGCCCCGTCCTCTGGATCTGTGCCGCGAGCGCCGTGTTTCTCACGCACTGCGCCGCATTCAAGTCCGCCAAAGCCGCTGAACCCAAGGCAAAACCCACGACGGAAGGCCCGCAACTGGTCGGCCGCATCGCCTCGATTCCGGCGGACAAGCGCTTTGTCCTGATTCAAAGTTACGGCAAGTGGAATATTGCAGCGGGTGCGCTTCTGACCACTCGCGGACCCGAGGAACGCACCGCAAACCTGCTTGCCACCGGCGAATCGCTCGGCGAATTCGCCGCCGCCGACCTTCAATCCGGCTTTTTGGAAGTGGGGGACGCGGTTTATTCCCGCCATGTGCCGCGGCCCGCCGATTCCGCCTCACCCGTGGAACCCGCGGCAAATCAACCCCAACCGCAGTCCGAAAAGATTCAAAAAATAATTAACTTTTAATGAATTCTTTTCTTTCAGAACCCATTATTTTTATGTATTTTCAGCCCGTCCCGATTGGCACAGGCTTTGAACTAAAAAATAATTCATTTTAGGGTCGATTACTATCCGCAAACCCGGGTAGCTTCTCTGCCGCAATGGCTGTGCCCCCTTACATGTCCCGAAACATGAACACTACAACCAGCCATAATGAAAACCATGAACGCCTCGAGCGCTTCGGTGAAAGCCGATGCGGACCGTCTTGCTGACTTCGTCCTGTTTACGCAGCGGAGTTGTATCCTAAACCTGTCCACAGAACTCAACAAAGGTAACATCTCGTTTCCCCAGTTTTTCCTGCTGACCTATTTATCGAGCGAAGAATATCTGACCATGTCCGATATCGCGAAGAAAATGGGCCACTCGACCGCAGCCGCTACAGGCTTGGTCGATCGCTTGGAAAAACTGTTGTATGTCGAGCGTGTCCACGCCGCCGAAGACCGTCGTAAGATTATGGTGCGCATCACCGCAAAAGGAGTCGAACTCGTTGCGAAAATGCGCTCGGAAATCGCGAACGATCTGGCTGGAATTCTGGCAGGTATGGATGAAGACCAGGCCGAAGCCGTCGAACACACCAAGCGCGCCATTCAAGGCCGCGTCCTAGTGTGAGCGAAGGAATCACCACCTGATTCAAAAACCAGCTTGGCGAATCCTCAGCGCCTCCGTTACCGTCCCCGGGTGACGGAGGCGTTCCCCTTTCTGGCTCCCGTGAATGCCATCCCAGGCGTCCGCGCCGGCTGGATTGGCCGCGTGTCGGAGCTTCGCCTCACTGGCGACCGGGATGAGGCGATGGGCCAACTGCGGCCCGTCCATGAAGCAGCGGTTTGGGAATTCGGCGGTCCCGCCGCCACCTGGTGGCGAGCCGAACAGGTGCATGGCAACGCCGTGGCCCTCGTGCCGGGCAGTCCGCAAATGATCGCTCCGGATGGGTTGCCGCTGGTACCCGGAGTGGACGGCCTAATCACCCGGGAACCCGGCATGGTGCTTGCCATTTATGTCGCCGATTGTGGGGCAATCTGGCTTGCGGACCGCAGAACCGGAGCGATCGGCTTGCTGCACTCCGGCAAAAAAGGCACCGCATCGAATATATTCGCCACCGCACTGGAGCGAATGGCGGCACATTTCGGCACCCGTGCTGAGGACGTGACGGCGGTGCTCGGTCCCTGCATCCGGCCGCCCGATTATGAAATTGATTTCGCCGCGGAGATCGGCCATCAGGCAAGCCTCGCGGGAGTGGGAAATTTCATCGACTGCGGCCTCAATACGGCGTTTGATCCCGCTCGATTCTACAGTTACCGGAAGGAGCTGGGAAAAACCGGCCGCATGATGGCCCTGATGGTTCGCGATTTTCCGTTATGAGCACTTTGACACTCCATGCCCCCGCCAAGCTCAATCTCTCGCTGCGCGTGCTGGGCCAACGCGACGATGGATTCCACGAGATCGACTCCTTAATGGTGAAATTGACGGGTTTGTCGGACCAACTCGAATTCCGCGAAAACGCCGAATTTTCATTCCACTGCGATGATGCCAAGCTGCCGGCTGATGAACAGAATCTCGTCGTGAAAGCCGTGCGGGCCTACGAAGCCGCTGCGGAAACCCCCTGCAAATTCGCGATCACGCTGAAAAAATCCATCCCACACGGCGCGGGCCTTGGAGGCGGCAGCAGCGACGCGGCGACCACCTTGATCGGACTGGACCAACTCCACGGCGGCAAACTCGGTGCGGCCCGCTTGCACGCACTCGCGGCGGCACTCGGTTCGGATATCCCGTTTTTCCTCACCCCCGGAGCCGCCCGTTGCACCGGACGCGGGGAAATGATCGAACCTCTCTCGTCCCCGCCGACGCTGCGGGTGTTGCTGCTGAAACCCTGGTTCAGCGTGCATACGCCCGATGCCTACCACCGCTGGAGCCACTCGCGGGAACTTCCTGGAATCCTCTATGCCGCGCAGGAAATCGCCGGTGTTTCCCTGATCAACGACCTTGAACGGCCGGTCTTCGGCAAACACCGGTTCCTCGCCGAACTCAAACAATGGTTGCTGGATCGTCGGGAAATCACCGCCGCTCTCCTGTGCGGCTCCGGCGCCACCGTCTTTGCGGTGTTGCACGCCGATGCGGATGCCGGGGCTCTCGCCAAGTCCGCCCGCGACGAACTCGAGCCAGGACTCTGGCACTGGAGCGGCACCATCGGATCGTGAGGAGTTGTCAGTGCTTGGGAGCGCGCGCGTGGGGCCTTATCGTGCCGCGCATGACGTTTTGTGGAAACCAACAGTGCATGAAGGTGTGGGCCGGATACTCGCTTCAAGGAGCTGCGGTCTCCAAACCGCACGGCTCATGGAACGCCAATGAACGAGCGCGCCAGGCCTTCTCATTGTCCCGGCATGAGCTCGGCGATTCGGGAATCGCAGCGTAGCGGACAGATCCTGTGGCAAATCGCCTCTCCTCGGGTCTCATCACTGACAATAAATCGCTTGCATTTTTCTTTGACTCATTTTCAAACTAGAAACCGCTGCGGCGGCGCTTTCCGCCCGCAAGCCCCACCGACAAACTGAATCCCCACCCATGATCGAAGTCGAAAGTCTCACCAAACAGTTCGGATCCAAGCGTGCCGTGGACCACCTCACCTTCACAGTCAAAAAAGGTGAAGTCCTCGGTTTCCTCGGGCCCAATGGCGCCGGCAAATCGACCACCATGCGCATGATCACCGGTTTTCTTCCCCCGACCTCGGGAGACGCCAGGGTTTGCGGCATTTCGGTGATCGACAATCCGAAGGAAGCCAAAACCAAAGTCGGTTACCTGCCGGAGTCCGCGCCGCTCTACCACGACATGACCGTGATCGGATTCCTGAAATTCTGCGCCAGCATCCGCGGCCTCAAGGGTTCCGCGAAAAACGACGCGGTCGAACGCGCCATCGAAACCTGCTTCCTCGGCAGCGTCGCCCGGCAATCAATCGACACGCTTTCCAAAGGCTACCGTCACCGCACATGCCTCGCCCAAGCCCTGCTCCACGACCCCGAGGTGCTCATTCTCGACGAACCCACCGACGGTCTCGACCCCAACCAGAAACACGAGGTCCGGCAGCTCATCAAACGCCTCGGGGAAAGCAAGGCCATCCTCTTCTCCACCCACATCCTTGAGGAAGTCGAGGCCTCCTGCACCCGCGCGGTGATCGTGGACCGCGGCAAAATCGTTGCTGACGGCACGCCCGCCCAGCTTCTCGAACAATCCGGTAATGGCTCGCTCACCGACCTGTTCCGGCGATTGACCACCCGCGATACGGAAGAAGCCGCTTAAGAACACCCCAGACACAAGAGAAGACCTGCTCTTCTGCAATCTTCGATTCACACTCTGCAATCCACCATCTTTCCATGACCTCTCTAACCATCTACAAACGCGAGCTCACCAGCTACTTCGCCCAGCCTACGGCTTATGCGATCATCGTCATCTTCCTCGCCCTCTCGCTGGGACTGACGTTCAGCTTCGGCAACTTCATGCGGGTCGGCGACGCCTCGCTGGAATGGACGTTCTTCTTCTGGCATCCGTGGATCTTCATGCTGCTCGCACCCGCGGTCGGCATGAAACTCTGGGCGGATGAACAACGCACCGGAACCATCGAGTTGCTAGGTACGTTTCCGCTCTCCACCTGGAGCGCCATCATCGGCAAGTTTCTTGCCGCAGCCACCGTCTGGCTCGTCGCCCTCGCGCTCACCTTCCCGATCATTCTAACCGTCAATTACCTGGGAGATCCGGACAACGGCGCGATCTTCTCGGGATACATCGGCAGTTTCCTCGTCTGCTCCACCTTCCTGGCCATCACCATGCTCGTCTCCGCCTGCACCCGCGACCAGGTGGTCTGCCTGATTGTTTCGGTCGCGGTCTGCGTGACCATGGTGCTCTGCGGTTACGATGACTTCACCCGCGAGCTCGGCAAGGCCGCCTCGCCAGCAGTGGTGGAAGCCGTCACTTCCATCGGCGTCTGGGAACACTTCCGCTCGCTCAATCGCGGCCTGTTCCGCCTCCAGGACCTGGTCTGGTTCGGATCGTTCATGTTCGTCTGCCTGCTAGGCACCAGCGCCATCCTCTCCGCCAAACGCTCCTGAAGCGGATTTCAAAATTCAAATATCCAATTTTAAAGTCACATGAAAATCACCCACCCCGTCACCCGCGCGGCGTTCGGAGTCGCCGCACTCGTCATCATCGCCATTTCCGCGAACTGGCTTGTCTCGCTCACCCCGCTGGGCAACCGCGGCGCGGACTTCACCGAGAAGAAAATCCACACGCTCTCGGATGGCACCCGCGCCATCCTCGGCGAGTTGGATACTCCCGTCGTCATCCGCTATTACGCCTCGCGCAACACCGACTACATGCCGGAGGATCTCAAACTCCACATGCGCCGCGTCGATGACCTGATCAAGGAGTATGGCTCGCTTTCAAAAGGAAAGCTCCGGATCGAAAACCTCGATCCCGAGCCCGATACCGATGCCGAGGACTCCGCCAACCTGGATGGCATCAACGGCCAGCGCATGGATGACCAGAACCTCTTCTTCGGCCTTGCAATCTCCTGCCTCGACAAGACCAGCGTCATTCCCTTCATCGACCCGCGGGACGAAACGATGCTGGAATTCCACCTGTCCAAGGCCATCGCCGAGGTGAGCACGCCCGTCAAACCCAAGATCGGCATCATGTCCGCCCTGGATCTCAAGGGCGGCCCCGCGATGATGCAGGGCCAGCGGCCCACTCAACCGTGGGTGATCTATCAGCAACTCAAACAGTCCTTCGACCTCGTGGACCTTTCGATGGAGGCTGCCACCATCGACCCGAAGGAAATCAAGGTGCTGCTCCTCTTCCATCCCGCGGGCATCACCCCGGCGGTCGAGTTTTCCATCGATCAGTATTTGCTCAACGGAGGAACCGTGGTGGCCTGCCTCGATGCCTATTCGAAGGCCGCCGAGCTCAGCGGCGGCGGCAACCCGATGATGGGCGGGCAAGGCACTCCACCCACATCCACCCTGCCCACCCTGCTTCCCGCCTGGGGGGTATCGTTTGATTCCAGCAAGGTTCTGGGAGATCCGTCGCTTGCGACCCCCATCGCCCGTGACCAGACCAGCATCGCCGTGCTGACCTTGCCCAAGAACCTGATGCCGCAACAAGACAACGTCGTCACCAAGGATCTGGGCTCGGTCACCTTCTACCTGCCCGGAGCCTTCACCACCACCGGCGGCGGCGGCGTGTCGGCAAACACGCTGATCAAGTCCACCACCGGCGCGGGGTTTGTTGATTCGATGCGGGCTTCGCGTTTTGATCCCGCGCTCGCTACCGCCTTCCGCTCGTCCGGCACCGCCTACGATCTGGTCACTCACCTCAAAGGCACCTTCAAGACCGCCTTCCCCGAAGGCAAGCCCAAGGCTGAGGGGGAAGCGGCCGATGAGAAAAAAGACGAGGCGACAGACGGGAAAAAAGACGAGGCCAAACCCACTTGGTTGCAAGAAGCCGCCAGCCCCGGCAATGTGTTTCTCATCGCCGACGTGGACGCCTTTTACAACGGCGTCGCCTACAACGTGCAGAACTTCGGCGGCACCCAGATGGCGACGCCCGTCAACGGCAACGCCTCGTTGCTCTTCAACCTGCTCGATCAGGCCGTCGGCTCCAAGCACCTCATCGGTTCGCGTTCCCGCTCGGCGATCCGCCGTCCCTTCACCGTGGTCCAGAAATTGGAGGCGGACTTCAACAAGGAAGTCGGATCGAAGATCGAAGAGTTCCAGCAAAAGCAAAAGGCCGCCCAACAGAAACTCAGCGAACTCCAGGCCAAGAAGTCGAGCGGCTCCGAACTCTATCTCTCGCCCGAACAGGAAACGGAAATCAGCAAACTGCGCAAAGAACAGGTTGAATACTCGAAGCTCATCCGCGAGCAGGAAAAAGACCTTCGCCGCCAGAAGGACAAACTCGCCGGGAAAATCACCCTGATCAACGTCGCCGCCATGCCGCTGATCGTGATCCTCTTCGGTCTCGTGCTTTTCATCCAGCGCCGCCGCTCCACCCGCGCGCGATAATCTCAAATTCCAGATCTCAACTTTTAAATCCTTCCTAACATGAACAAACGTCAGGTCATCATCCTCTGGGTCATCGCCATCGCCCTTGGCGGGGCAGTGACTGCCATCAAGCTCACGCAAAAAGACACGACCCAGAGCGCCACCTCGCGCGAGCCGGGGCAAAAACTGTTTGAGTCGTTCCCCGGCAATGAGGTTTCGGCCGTCGAGATCCAAGGTGCCGACGGTGCGGTCACGCTTGCCAAAAAAGAAGGCAAGTGGACCGTCGCCCAGCGCGACGGCTATCCGGCCAACGGCACTTATGTCAATGACTTGATTCGCACGCTCGGCGAACTCAAGGTGACCCGCGGCATGGAAGCCGGCCCCTCGTTCGCGCCGCGTTTCGGCATGGACGAAGCCGCCACCAAAGCCGGCGAGCGCGGCCTAACAGCCACCTTCACGGACGCCGCGGGCAAGCAACTCGCCAAGGTTTCCCTCGGCAAGAACATCGAAACCGCCGCCGAACCCTCGCCCATGGGCGGACCCAATGCCGTCGGCCGCTACATCCGCAACCATGCCGACACCTCCGGATTCTATGCGGTGGGCGAGATGTTCCCGTCGGTCAGCGCGGAAGTGCCCCGCTGGCTCGCCACGGACTTCATCAGCCCGGAAAAAATCAAATCCATCACCCTCAGCCAAAAGGCCAAGGACGAGCCCGCCTGGAAGCTGACCCGCGAGACCGAGGAGGCCGAGTTCAAGCTCGAAGGTGCCCTCGGCAACGAAGTGCTCGACGCCACCGTGGCGGCCCCGCTCAAGAGCCTGTTCGCCTACGCCCGTTTCGAGGATGTGGTTGCCGCCGATAAAATCGCCGATCGCGCCGATCCCACTGGCAGGCGCAATGCCGTGATCGAGACCTTCGAAGGATTCACCTATGTTCTAACCATCACGCCCGTCAAGCCAAGTGGTCCGCCACCGGTTGTGGATCCGGCAAATCCGCAGCCTCCCGCCGGCGACAATCTGCGGCTCACCGTTTCCGTCACCGCAGAGCTGCCGAAGGAGCGCAAGAAGGAGGATGGTGAAAAACCCGAAGACGCCAAGACCAAGGACACCGCCTTCACCGATCGACTCAAAGCCCTCACTGAAAAAATCGCCAAGGAAAAGGCCTTTGCCGGGCGCACGTTCGAAGTGGGCAAGAGCACCGTGGATGCACTGTTGAAAGAGCGCGAGCAACTCATCGCCAAAGCCACTCCGCCTCCGGCCGCCGATGCCGGTTCCGTTCAACAACTTCCCGGCGGGCTCATTGCCAGACCGCCCGGCCAGGCGACCATTCCACCCATCGAAGCGGTGACTCCACCCCTCGCCGTGCCGCCCGCAAATGAGGAGCAGACCGAGGAACCGTGAAAACATGAAGTGTTGGCGTCTCACCAACACTCGTCGTTTCACCGCTTGTTTGGCGCATAAAGAAGCCTTCGGGCAAGATGCCCGGGCCACCCGCGGGACTGTCTCACACTTTGCGCAGCGAGCCGCTTGAGTCGCCGAAGCGCGGGGTTTTCACCCCGAACTCATCTAACATTCTAAGGTGGAGGTTGGACAAGGGGACGTTGTCACCGAGTTCCACGTGACCGCCGGGACTGAAGGCGCCACCGGCATGGCCCGCGACGAGAATCGGCAGGTCGTCGTGGTTGTGACGGTTCCCATCGGAAATACAGCCGCCGTAAACAATCATCGAGTTGTGCAGCAGTGACTTGCCATCGACGTCCGGCGTGTGCTTCAACTTGTCGAGGAAATAGGCGAGTTGCTCCATGTAGAAGTAATCGATCTTGGCGATTTTCTCAAGGTTGCCGGCTTTCCCCTGGTGATGGGAAATGTTGTGATGTCCTTCCGAGACGCCGATTTCCGGGAAGCTGCGGTTGCTGCCGTCATGCGCCATGAGGAAGGTGGATATGCGGGTGGAGTCGGTTTTGAAAGCCAGCACCATCATGTACATCATCAGCCGGAGTTGTTCCTGATAGGTTCCGGGCTTGTCGTCGGGTGCGGGAACGCCCGGATCGCGCGGGAGTCCCAGGGCTTCCGCTTTTTCAATCTGGCGCTCGATCTCGCGCACGCCGGTTAGGTATTCATCGAGCTTGTGACGATCGGCACGACCCAGGTGTTTGTGAAGGGCCTTGGCATCCTGTTGCACGAAATCGAGCACCGACTTCTTCGACGCGTAACGCTGGCCAAGGCTGTCGGCGCGCTCCTTGGATCCGCCCGCGCCAAAGAGCCGCTCGAACACCGCGCGCGGGTTGGACTCGGGCGTCATCGGCTGGGTTTCCGAGCGCCAGGACAGGTTGAACTGATAGGCGCACGAATAGCCGGAATCGCAGTTGCCAGCCTTGCGCACGCCATCGGCGGAGAGTTCCAGCGAAGGCAGGCGGGTCAGGGTTTGCGCGGCCTGCGCGGCGACTTGGTCGGCGGAAATCCCGAGGCTGATATCCGAGCCGGCGGTCTTGCGGGCTCGCGCGGAGGTGAGGAAGGTGGCCACCCCGCGGGCGTGGTCGCCGGGACCGTCGCCGCCGGCCATGGCGTTTTTTTGCTCGAAACCGGTGAAAATCTGGAAGTCGTCGCGGAGGGCTGCCATCGGCTTGAAGGTCTCCCCCGCCTGGTATTTGGAGGAGCTGCCCTTGGGCCGCCACAGTTCCATGTTCACTCCGTTGGGAATATAGAGCCAGGCCATCCGCAATGGCGCGCCGCTGGCGGTGGTGCCGATGGCGCGCTGCGCTCCGGCGGCTAGCAGCGGGCGGAAGGATTCCAACGCCGGCAGGGCAAGTGCCGCGCCAAATCCGCGGAGGAAGCCGCGTCGGTTCGTGCCGGTGAGGCGAGAGCTCATGATGTTAGATTGGGGTGAGGGAGTTCTCATTCGTCGCCCCGGCGTTTCTGGAAGGGCGCGCTTTCGACGATACCTTGGACAAGTTCGCGCATTTTGCCATGGTTTTTTTCCATCCGGCCGGTGAGTTGGTCGATGGTGGTGGAATCGTAATATTCGACGCCGCGGCCGATGGCATAGGTGAGAAGTTTCTCCGCAAGGCAGCGGTAAAAATCCGGTTTGCGCTTTACCGCGAGGATTTCCTTGAGGGACGCGACATCGGCGAATGTTTCACCAGTCAGCAGTTTGCCGGACGCATCGATGGCCTGGCCGTGTTCCCGAGTGCGGAATCGCCCGAGCGCGTCGAAATTTTCGAGGCCCAATCCGATCGGGTCCATCCGCGCGTGGCAGTTGCGGCATTCGGGCTTTTGGCGGTGGATTTCCATCATCTCGCGCATCGTCGGGCTCGCATTTCCTCCGCTGGCGGAGTCTTCGAGTTTCGGCACGTCCGGCGGCGGCGGCGGGGGGGGGGCCCCCAGCAGGTTATCGAGCACGAACAACCCGCGTTTCACTGGCGAGGTGCGGGTCGGGTTGGAAGAGACCATCAGGAAGGAGCCCTGCGTGAGCAAGCCGCCGCGCTCGGGATGCTCGGTGAGATCCACCAGGCGGAAAGGCTCTCCGGTGACGCCGCGGATGCCGTAGAACCCGGCCAGCCGCTCGTTCAGGAAACTGTAACGCGCGGAGATTAATTCTTCCGCAGGCCGGTTCTCGCGCAGGATGAAATCGAATAACATTTCCGTCTCGCGCTGCATGTCGGATCTAAGGCGCGGATCAAACTTGCGCGCCGCCTCGCGGTTGGTGTCGAGCCCGAGAATATGTTTCGCGCTGATGGGCACCGTTTCGACGTCGCGGACCTGGAGCCACTGGCCGACGAAGTTGCGCACCAAGCGTTGCGAGCGCGGGTCCTTGAGCATCCGGTCCACCTGCCGCCGGAGATTGGCGCGCAACTGGTTGTTGAAGGCGAGGCTCAGCAATTCGTCATCCGGGACCGAGCCCCAAATGAAAAACGACAGCCGCGAGGCGAGCGAATATTCGTCGAGCGGAACGACTTTCGCGGGATTGTTAGGCTCCGGCTGGATTTCCACGCGGAACAGAAAGCGCGGCGAGGCAAGGCAGGTGGCGATGGCTTGTTTGATGCCGTCCTGGAAATTTTTCCCGGGTTTCCGCGAGACTTCATTCACGATCGCGACCAGGCGGTTGATGGTCGGCTCGTCCACCGGCTTGCGGAAGGCGCGGCTCACGAAACCGCGCAGGATCTTGCGGGCGTAGCGTTCCTTGCCCTCCTTGTCGTCGGGCGCGGGACCGTCCACGAAAATCATGCGGTAACCCTTGGCGTATTCCCGCTGTTCGCCGCCGAGCGGGCCTTGCACGACCACCCGCTGGACGGTTAGGAAAAGCTCCTCCTCGGCCGGCAGCGGCCTTTTTGCGGGAGATAGATTGATTTCAAAAGTCTGGCGGCCTTTTTTCAACGGCACCTTGCCGGTGAGTTCGATCACCCGCCGCTGGTCCCAGCCGAGTGTGACTTCGCCCACCTTGGCCCCGCCGGCGGTAATCAGGAACTTCGCCTCATCGGTCGTCGCCTCGGACGCGCCGCGGATGGCATACTCGACCTCTACCTGATAGTCACCGTCCCAGCCGATCTCCCGTTCCACCCGGAGTTGTTGCGGCGTGGCGAATGGCAGCCAGCTTCCGGTGGTTTTCGGATCGGCCGCCGCCTTGAAGTCGCCGCCGTGGATGACCACACGCGGCAACTGCGCCGCCGCGCCCTCGGGCAGGGCCTGCGCCACCACCTCCTCGGCCACCGTGAGGTATTTCTCCACTAACAGCGGAGAGATCGACAACACGTCGCCGATGTTGTCGAAGCCGTAGCCAGTGTCGTCGGCCGGGAAAACCTCGCGGGTGTCGCACTCCACACCTAGCAGGTCAAACACAGCGTTCTGATATTCCGTGCGGTTCAGGCGGCGGATGGTCACCCGGCCGGGGTCCGGGTTTTTGGGGTCGAGTTTGAACACGTCCTTCTCGATCCAGGCGAGCAATTGTTGTTTCGCGGCGGTGGCGAGCTGGTCCTTGTCGGATGGCGGCATGATCTGGCTGCGGACGTTGTGCCAGATGGCAAGCCAGTGTTTGCGGTCATTGAGGTGGGCGGGCAAGTCCTTGAACTTGTCCATCGAGAATTTCCCCTTCGCGCGGCCTTCCCCATGACAATCGAAACAATGGTTTTCCAACAACGGCAGGATCTCCTTTTTGTAGGATGCTGCCGGATCGGCGGACGCGGCGGAACCGATCAAACACCACCCCAGCATCCCGCCGGCGGCGGCTTGGCCAAACCAAGGCCGCAGGCGGCAGCGGAGATTTTTGTCGGGAACCATTCGATACAAAGCGTCGCCGGGACCGGACTTTACCGAGGAAATGACGCGTGAATTGCACAATCGACGGTTTTTTCCATCGCGGCGGCCACCTACTTGCCGATGCAGAAACGGCTGAAAATGACTCCCAAGAGGTCCTCGGTATCCACCCGGCCGGGGATTTCGCCGAGGGCGTCGAGCGCCTCGCGCAGATCGATGGCGGCGAGTTCGGTGTCGCTCGCCGGATTTTCCAGCAGCTCCAGCGCGGCGATCAATCCCACGCGGGCAAGCATGAGACTCGCCTGATGCCGCGCATTGATCGCCACGGCGTGTTCCCCCCAATCGACTTCGCTGAAATGCAGGCTGTCGCGGATGGTGTTGGAAAGAATGTCGAAGCCTTCGCCGGTGTTGCAGGAGAGGCGCACCGCATCGACGCCCGCCCATGACGGGTGTTCGCCGAGATCGAGCTTGTTGAGCACGAGCAGGCGCTTCGCGGCCGATGTAGGAAACACCGCGTCGGCGGGCTTCGGCTTGTTGGCATCCGCCAGCTCTAACAAAATATCGGCGGCCTCGATCTGCCGTACCGTGCGCTGGATGCCTTCCGCCTCGATGCGGTCAAGCGCCGCGCGAACGCCCGCGGTATCGACCAGGCGCAGCGGGATGCCGTGCAGGTTGATGGTTTCCTCGATGGTGTCGCGGGTGGTGCCGGCGGTATCGCTGACGATGGCGCGTTCGAAGCCTAACAAACGATTGAGCAGGCTGGATTTGCCGACGTTGGGTTCGCCGAAAATCACGGTCCGCACGCCTTCGCGCAGGACCCGCCCTTGGTCCGCGGTGGCTAACAGGGAATCGACGGTGTCGAGCACCGCCTGGATACTGGAACGCAGCAAGGCGCCGGTTTGCGGGTCGATGTCTTCTTCCGGGAAATCGATCCAGGCTTCGAGATGAGCCAGGGTTTCGAGCAATTGGTCGCGGGCTGCCGTCGTCCGCCGGCCGAGCACACCATCGAGTTGGCTGCGTGCGGCGCGCAGGGACAGGCGGGTCTGGGCGGAAATGAGATCCATCACGCCCTCGGCCTGGGTCAGGTCGAGTTTGCCGTTGAGGAAGGCGCGGCGGGTGAATTCGCCCGGTCCCGCAGGCACGGCACCGCAGGCCAGGAAACATCCTAACACCTCTTGGGTCGCCAGGATGCCGCCGTGACCGGTGAATTCGACGCTGTCCTCGCCGGTGTAGCTGTGAGGGCCCGGGAAAACCGTGATCAGGCCGTCGTCGATGGTCCTGCCTTCGGCATCCCTGACGCGGCAATGGCGGCTGCTTCGCGGTGCTTGGGCGGACACCTTGCCATCGGTGGCGCGGTCCGCCACCTGGATTGCCCCGGGTCCGGAAATTCTCACCATCGAGACGGCGGCGATGCCGGGAGGTGTGGCGACCGCGGTGATCGTGGTGCGGTGCGGGTCCGGTAGGGCGTTCATCCGGTTAGATCACTTGGTCGAAGCGGTCGGAGTCGCATCCTGGCCGCCCAGTTCCCAGGAACTCCCAGCAGATGAAGCGGCTGATTTCCAACTCCGGCGCACTCGGTTCGCCGGTCCATTTGAGTTCCACCGTGGCGGTGCGGGTGATCGGGAGGGCATCCTTGACGCCGCGCCAATTGATGATGGAGAGGGTGCGCCCGGTCGCGGAATCCACCCTGACGTTGAGCCGCGCGGCGACCGCGATCGCCGGCGAGGTGATGACTCCGGTGCAATGGGGGTAGGGCCCGGTGGTGGGTGAAAGATCCCGGGGAATCAGGATTTTACCGTTGCAATGAACGCAGCGGAATTCCCTTTGAGCGCTCGGGATTTCTAAGTTTGCCATGGGTTGACTTCCTCTAAGGGGCGGAAGTTTGACTCTCGAAATTGTTCTGTCAAACCGGGACTGCCGCGGCGGCGAGCACGGAATCCAGCACTTCGAGACAACGGAGGTTTTGTGCAGGGGTGCCGATGGAGATGCGGACCCACTCGGGCAGTTTGTAACTACTCATGGCGCGGACGATGACCCCTTGTTTGAGCATGTCGCGGAAGATGCGGTCTCCGCCGCCCGTTTTGACGAGCAGGAAATTCGCGTGGCTTGGCACATACTCAAGGCCGCGTTGGTGGAACGCCATTTCGTAGAACGCCATTCCCTCGCGGTTTAGCTTCAGGGTTTGGCCCGTGTGTTCCGTATCGGTGAGAGCGGCCAGCGCGCCAGCCTGGGCGATGGCATTCACATTAAAGGGCTGGCGGGCTTTTTGCAGCAGCGCGGCCAGAGGCGCGGGAGCCAGCCCATAGCCGACGCGGAGACCTGCCAGCCCGTGGATTTTGGAAAAGGTCCGGAGCACGCAAACGTTGCGGCCCTCGCGCACATAACGCAGCGTATCCGGCGGCGCGGCGGGAAACTCGATGTAGGCTTCGTCGAACACGGCGATCACTTGTTCCGGAAGGCGGTCCATGAAGCGGTCGATGGCCGCCTGGTCCACCATGGTTCCGGTGGGATTGTTAGGATTCGCGATAAAAACGAGGCGGGTGTTTTCGGTGATGGCATCCGCCATCGCATCGAGATCGTGGATGAAGTCCGGATCGGGCACTTCCACGTATTTCGCGCCGAAGAGCGTGGCCATGAGTTTGTAAACCACGAAGGCATGCGTGGCGGCGATGAGTTCCGTATCGCGGTTCAGGAACGTGTGGCAAAGCAGTTCGATGATTTCGTTGGAACCGTTGCCAAGCACGACGTGGTTGAGGTCCAGCCCCACGGATTGCGCAATGGCGGAACGCAGCCGGTAACCCCCGCCATCCGGATAGATGTGCGCCTCGTCAAGGGCGGCGCGCATGGCGATTTTGGCCTTGGGCGAGGGGCCGAGCGGATTTTCGTTCGAGGCCACCTTGACAATCTGCGAGGGATCGAGGCCAAGTTCGCGGGCGGTTTCATCAATCGGCTTTCCGGGCTCGTAGGCCACCAGATCGCACACAAAGCGGTTCGCATATCGGTCAATCGTCATGTCGGCCGGGAACGTATCCACCCGACCCCGGGCGGTCAAACGCCAAGGTGGAAAGCGCGACACCGATGCGGCAGTTATTAAGCTCAGCCAAGCCACGGATTGATCGTGGCGACATCCGGCGGGAAGTCGGCCGTATTTCGAGTGACCACGATGAGGCCGTGCCTGAGAGCGGTCGCGGCGAGAAGGCTCTCGAGCATGCCCAAATTGAAACCTTCTGATTCGGGTTTGGCATAAAGCTTGCCCCAGATTTTGAATGTCTCCGCGTCAAGCGGGAGAGCCGGATTTGACGACTCGGTTTCCAGGCGGGTCGCCCAAGCGCCGAGTGAGATTTTCCGTTTCCCCTCGGGCATCAGGTGGATTCCTTTCCAGATTTCACCAAGCGTGATGCACGAGAGATGGCTATCATGGGAATGGGCTTCGCACCATTCGACGACCTTTGGCTCAGGATTTCGGGAAGCCGCTTCTGAGACCACGTTCGTATCGAGAAGATAGGCCATCTTTATAGATCAAAATGAAGGGTCCGTGCGGGTTCCTTGGAACGGGGTCCGATGATTTCCGCGAGATCCTCGGGGCATTCGTGCAACAGTTGGATCAACGATTTGCGGGGCGCGACCGACTTCTGGTAATCCTCAACCGAGATGATCAGAACCGCCGGCTTCCCGTGTTTGGTGACGGTTTGCGCGCCGTCCTTGATGGCCCGCTCCACGACCTCGCTAAAATGGTTCTTGGCCTCCTGAAGCTGCCAGCTTTTCGTGATCATGGCGGAAACTACCATCCAAATTCTGGCCTGTCTAGCCTGTTCTCGCTACACCGCATCCAGCAGCGCGGCGAAGCGCCGCATGGCGTCCTGATAGGCGGGAGCCAGCGAGGAGTCCGGTTGCAGCGCGGAATCCGGCGAGGATTGGCAGAACGTTTGCTGAAGGGCGTCCAGGTCATGGCCGCCAGCGGCAGCCGCGATCAAGGCGGCGCCCAGGGCGGCGGAGTTGGACACTTCGAGGCGTTCGACGGGGGCTTGGAAAACATCGGCCACGAGTTGGGCGATGCCGTCGTTTTTTGAGGCCCCGCCAGTGAGGCGGATGCGTTCGGTTTTCACCTCCATCCATTGGGAATGGAGGCGCATGTTGAGAAACTGGCCTTCCAACAATGCGCGGACTTGCAGCGCGGGTTGCGCCGCGGATTCGAAAGCGGGCGAGCCCTGCAAGACCGGTCCGGTGAAATCGCGGCGCGGGGTGATTTCAGGCCCGAAGAACGGCAACATCAGATTGGTTCCGGCGGCTTCACGGGTGCCGGCAAGTGCGGCGCGCTCAAACGCCGACCAATCGAGACCCAAGCGATCCCGCAAGGCCTCACGCGCCAGCGAGCCGTTGCGGAAGCAGATCAGCGACATGAAACCGCCGGCTGGATTGCCAAACACGTGGCCGAAGCCATTGGGATCGGTTTTCGGCCCCGGCATCGCGGCAAAAAAGGTATCGCTGGTGCCGAGGGAAATCACGATGTTGCCCGGACGGGTTGCGCCCATGCCAACCAGCGAGGCGGGATTGTCGCCGGTGAAGAGCGCGCACCGGCAAGCGCTGGCAAGGCCGTATTTCCCGACAAAATAGCCCGACACTGCCCCCTGCACGGTGGTGGCCGCCGCCGGCGAGGGGAGTTTTTCCAACAGTCCCGGAGCGGTGGCGTCCAGCAAATCCCGATCCCAGGCGAGGGTGGCGAGATTGAGCAGGTTCATGCCGGCGCCGTCGCCATAATCGATCGACACCGATTTGCCGGCGATCACCGAGGCGATGAACGAACTGACCAGATGGATGCGGCCGGTGCGAGCGTAGGCGTCGGGATCGGTCTTGAAAAAACGGCGGATTTGTGGGCCGGTGAAGCGTTCGATGGCGATGGATCCGCTCCTGCGGCAGACTTCCGCCGAGCCGCCGAGGGTGTTGGTGATTTCCGCGCACTCCTCGCCAGTCGAAGTGTCCATCCAGATGGGCGAGGTCTGGCGGGTGAAGGCCGGAGCGAGTTGGTGCACCAGGTTTTGCCCCGAATCCAAAGCGGCCAGACGGGTGTCGAACGATGAGTCGAGATAAACCGATCCGTGCTGTTGCCCCGAACCGGCGATCATTTTTACTTGGGAAAGATCCGTGGCGGCGGCCAGACGGCTGAACAACAGATCGAGCGCTTCCAGCCACATGGCCGGGTTGGAATGCACCTCGCCATTTGCGCCGCCCGGGATAAATCCGTTGGAAGCCTCATACTGCGGCAGATCGTTGCCGAAATTCACGGAGAACTGGCAGGCGATCTCACCGGAGTCCGGATCGATCAGGACGGCGGTGAGCGACTGGGTGGAGGAATCAAGACCGAGGAACATGCGCGGAGTTTTTCCCAGGATCGCCGGATATCCAAGCCGGAATGTGATTGGTTTCCGGCGTTCTTCCGGGCGGAGCGGACATGAAAAAGGGCGGTCGCTTGCGCGACCGCCCCAGAGGTAGTTCAAGTCAGATGACTCGGTTCAGCTTAGAAGCTGACGCTGAGCATCGAACCTGCAACGAATTCGTTGTCGGAGCCTGCGTAGCTGGTGTCAGTGTCATCGCTGAGGGCGACGGACACAGCCACGAACGGCGAGAGCTTGGCGTGTTCGGCAAAGCCCCAGTCAAGGGCGACCTTGGTGGTCCATGCGGTTGCTTGGCCTTGTTCGACCAAGTAGCCGACGTTGGTGCCGAGGTTGAGGGCAAGGCATGGGCTGAGTTCGAAGCTACGGCTCAGGGCGAGTTCGGAGTAGCCGTCGTTGGCACCTTGGACACCCCAGAAGTAGGTAAGGGATGCTTCAGCGAAGCCGAGGTCGCGAGCCACGGAGAAGTAAACTTCTTGTGTCTCTTTAAGATTCACCAAAGATTTGTTCAGAGCGCCTTGATTGTAAATGTAGGCGATGAAGCCGACGGATGCCTTGAGGAATCCGAGATCCTTGGAGACTTCGGCGTAGAGGTCGAGTTCGTCGCTGTCGGTGGCAAAGGTGGATTCGTCGAAGCTGCCATACCAAGCACCGGCGCTCAGGCCGAGGCCGTTCCATTCGGTAGCGACATCGGCACCGACCTCAATGAGGTCGTCGCCAAGGTCAAGGCCACGGAACAGATACTCGCTGGAGTAACCGGTGTGGATTTCGTATTCGACTTCCGCGTTAGCGTTGCCGGCCACAAGGGCGGAGGCAGCGGCCAGAGCGCCAATGGTTTTGCAGTAGTTTTGCATCTTGTTGTGTTGGTTTTCAGTTGCTGATTGCGTCCCCGATCGCGCTGATAGAAGAGCGGTCGGGAACTTGCCGGAATATGAATCCCGAGTGCCAAAGGCCGCCGAGGTCTTTCCGTTGGGCAGATATTTCACCTTTCCTAGGGAATTGTCCAGCATTTATTTGGCATCAGATTCACCTCCGATACGCCAAGAGGATGGATACCGATCGGGCCTTGGCAAGCGAGAATCTGATTTTTTCGGGCTTCGGCGTGGCCGAAGCCCCGCCAAAGTGACGGAATTCGGGCAATTGGAATTTTGGCACAGCGTTTGCTTTCCAGCCGATTGCTGCCCTCGGGGATTTGGAATCGTCGGGCCGAAGCAACCAACCAACCGATCAACCCTGACCACCATGACCAGTCGATACCTAATGAAAGTGCGAGCCCTCACGGCTGCGGCCATCGCGTTTGCAGCAATCCCCCTGGCACTTCCCGTTTACGGGCAAGATGCCGCGCTCCCGCCGCCTTCCGAACCCACCGCAGTTGCGGCGACTGTGCCGGCGGCCGAACCCACCGCAGCTGCGGCGGCGGCGCCGGCGGCCGAACCTGCCGCGGTAACCGCCATTCCAACTGTCGAGGAGCGCCTCGCGGACATTGAGGCGTATGTCAACAATGTCGCTCGCCCGGAGAAAGCAAGTGGGGCGACTTCACTTGTGGCAGGTCCCGGACCGGGTGCTAACGCGTGGCAAATGGTTAGCACGGCGCTGGTGCTGTTCATGACTCTTCCAGGCTTGGCCTTGTTTTATGGCGGTTTGGTGCGTCGCAAGAACGTTCTTTCGGTTCTCGCGCAATGTTTGGGCATTGCCTGTATCGTCACTCCGCTATGGTGGTTGTGCGGTTACAGCCTTTCCTTCGGAGTGGACGCCAAGAGTCCTTTCATCGGGGATCTGAGCAACATGATGTTCAAGGGTATTGAACCCGGCAATGTCGGAGCCGGCTACTACTGGATTTCAGACAGCATGTGGGCCATGTTCCAATTGACCTTTGCAATCATCACGCCTGCTTTGATCATCGGTGCCATTGCCGAGCGGATGAAATTCGCCGCAATCATGGCCTTTGTGGTGCTGTGGATGTTCGCCGTTTATTTCCCCTTCGCTCACATGGTGTGGTCCACCACCGGTTTGATGTGCGGTCCCCTCAACCCGAACGCAGCCATCAAGGCGATTGACTTCGCCGGCGGCACGGTGGTTCACATGACCTCCGGTTGGAGCGCGCTGGTGCTGTGCATCATCCTAGGTAAGCGGCTCAACTTCGGCAAGGAGAAGATGTCACCGCACAGCATGGTGTTGTGTATGGTGGGCACCGGCCTGCTGTGGGTCGGATGGTATGGCTTTAATGCCGGTTCCGCACTTGGTGCCGACGCCATCGCTGCGAATGCCTTCACAACGACCACCCTTGCGGCCGCCACTGCCGGCCTTGCCTGGGCCGCCGCCGAATGGCTCTTCAAAGGCAAGCCCAGTGTCTTGGGTTTCTGCTCGGGAATCGTTGCTGGTCTTGTGGTCATCACCCCGGGTGCGGGCTTCGTCACGGCTTCATCTTCGATCCTGATTGGAGTTTTGGCAGGTGTGATTCCCTTCCTTGCGGTTGCTTACCTCAAGAAGATGCTCGGTTATGATGACGCGCTTGACACCTTTGGAGTTCACGGGGTGGGTGGCACTCTGGGTGCGATCCTCACCGGTGTCTTTGCCGATGAAAAAGTCAATTCCGTGGTGGGCCCGCTCAAAGACGGCTTAATCGTCGAACAATTCAAGGCAATCGGCCTGACGATCGTCTGGAGTGTGGTTGCCACCGCCGTCATCGCTTACATTGTCAAATTCGCCCTGGGTCTCCGTCCGGATGCCGAAACCGAAACCGCCGGCCTCGATATCGCGGAACACGGCGAAGAAGGCTACGAACACTGATCGGGTTGATCTCCTCCTCACTCGGGCGGGCCGGCAACGGTCCGCCCGTTTTGGTTTGCAGCACCGGCTTGGGTGGGTTCCCCTGTGCGGGTGACGCGTCGCACCCTGCGTGGATTTCTAATAGTGGCTTTGCTGGTTTCCTCGGTTTTCGCCGTGTGGAGCTGGTTCCGCCCCTATGCCTGGACGGTGGATCCGGCGGCCCGCTGCAAAGTCGTCGGCACTCAGGTCACCAGGGACCGGTCGAATTTTTGGGTGGAGGTGCATTTAAAGATGACTCCCGGCCAGACCCACGACTTGCTGCAACCCGTTCGTCTCGGCAACGCTGCCGGCCGGAATTTGGAACCGGCGGACACCACCCTGGCCGGCGATAAGGAGGGCGGCACCACCGACTTGTGGTTCAAGTTCTGGCTGGAGACGGGAGACATGGAAGGACCGCTCACTTTGGGAATCAACGAGGGCAGATTGCTCGTCAAGGCGAACACCGGGATTCCGGAGTTGGGCCGCTCAAATCAGGAGTATTTTCTAACCAACCGCTGGTGACCCATGGCCTGGCTGCTCATCGACAACTCCAACACCCGCACCAAATTCGCCCTCGCGGACGCCGGGAGTCTGACGGATTGGCGGCGCACCCTGGCCACCGCGGTCGTCACGCCCGCATCCCTAGCGGACATCACCGCGGCGGTGGATTTCTCCGCAGTCATGGTCTGCTCGGTGGTTCCCGCCAAGGCAGTCATCCTGAAAAACTTCTTTGAAACACGTTGTCCGCTCCATTTCCTCAGTCATGAAAGCCCGTTAGGAATGGACATCGATTACCCGCTGCCCGATCAGGTCGGCGCGGACCGGCTCGCCAACGCCGTCGGCGTGCTGACCCGCCATGGCGTGCCCGCCATCGTCATCGATTTCGGCACGGCGGTGACCTTCGATGTGATTTCCGCTCAACCCGCGTATTGCGGCGGGGTGATTGCGCCGGGACTCGGCGCGATGTCGGGGTATTTGCCGCAAAAAACCGCGCTGCTGCCCGCCATCGAGCTGATAGAGCCAACTTCGGCGATCGGCAAATCCACGGTGCACGCCATGCAGGTCGGGGCGGTCTTCGGGTATCGCGGACTGGTCAAGGAAATCATCGCCCGGATCCGTGGCGAACTTCCCGGGCGGCCGAAAATCATCGCCACCGGCGGCGATGCGGCGCTCATCGCCCGGGGCGTTCCGGAAATCGACGCGGTGGATCCCGACCTCACCCTGGACGGCCTGCGGCAGGTGGCCGCGAGGGTTTTTCCGTGCGATTAAGCGGTTGATTTTCGGCTGATCCGGGATAGAGAGTGTCCACCATGACTCCTCCCTCGAGCCTCAAGCGCCGCCATTTCGTTCAACTCAGCACGCTCGCCGCGGGCGCGGCCCTGCTTCCCGGCCAAGGACCTGCTGCGGAAGCCGCGAAAACGCTTCCTCCCGCGCCGGCTCCTCCCGCGCCGGCTCCTCCCGCGCCGGCGCTGCCACTACTGCCCTATGCGTTCGCCGCGCTGGAGCCGCATATCGATGCGAAGACGATGGAAATCCATCATGGGAAACACCATGCGGCCTACATTGCCGGCCTCGCCGCGGCACTCGCCAAAGCGCCGGAACTCGCCGCCCAAGCGCTCGAAAAATTGTTAGCCGGGCTTCCGGAAGTGGCGGATGAAACGCTGCGCGCCCCGCTCCGCAACCACGGCGGCGGCCATTGGAACCATTCGTTTTTCTGGCAGACACTCGCCCCCGCCGCCAAGTCCGGCGAACCCTCGGAAGAACTCGCCGTGGCGATTACCGCCACGTTTGCTTCCATGGACGGGTTCAAAAAAGCCTTCGGCGAGGCGGCCGCCAAACGCTTTGGCTCCGGCTGGGCGTGGCTTATCGTGCAGGACGGCAAACTGAAAATCACCAGCACTCCGAACCAGGACAATCCGTTGATGAAGGGCATCACGGCCGATGCCGATCTCGGGACGCCCATTCTCGGTCTCGATGTCTGGGAACACGCCTATTACCTCCACTATCAGAACCGCCGGCCCGATTACATCGCCGCATGGTGGAACGTCATCAACTGGCCGGAGGTTTCCAAACGTTTCGGCGCGCTTTGATACCCGTCACGGCAAGTGGGTGACGCCCATCAGGAAGCGGTCGCACTCGCGGGCGGCGCCGCGGCCTTCGTTGATGGCCCAGACCACGAGGGATTGGCCACGGCGCATGTCACCGGCGGCGAAAACGCCGGCGAGATTGGTGGTGTATTTCCCGTGTTCGGCCTTCACGTTGGAGCGGGCGTCGGTTTCGAGCGCGAATTGTTTCACGATCTCATGCTCGGGGCCGAGGAAACCCATGGCCAGCAGCGCGAGTTGTGCCGGAATGATGCGGGTGGTGCCGGGTTTTTCCACCGGCATGAAACGGCCCTGCCCGTCCTTGGTCCATTCGATCTCACAGATTTCGAGGCCGGATAAATCGCCGGCCTGGTCCTTGATGAAACGTTTCGTCTGCACCAGATAGTGGCGCGGGTCGCTGCCCTGGAGGGCGGCCGCCTCTTGCTGGCCATAGTCCATCTTGTAAACCTTGGGCCATTCGGGCCACGGGTTGTCGGCGGCTCGCTCCAGCGGCGGCTGCGGCATGATTTCAAGCTGGGTGACGCTCTTGCAAAGGTGGCGCAGGCTGGTGCCCACGCAGTCGGTGCCGGTGTCGCCGCCGCCGATCACGACCACGTCTTTGCCGGTGGCGTTCAGCGCGGGATTGGTGCCATCGAAGCCGCGGTCCAGCTGATAGCGCGTGTTGGTGGTGAGGAACTCCATCGCAAGATGGACGCCCGCGGCGTCGCGGTTTTCGATCGGCAGGTCGCGGCCGAGCGTGGCTCCGCAGCAGAGCACCACGGCGTCGAAGTCCGTGCGGAGTTTTTCGGCGCTCCAGACCGGGTCATTGCCAATGGTGACGCCGGTTTTGAAAACGACGCCTTCCTCGGTCATCAGGTTGACGCGGCGCTGCACCACTTCCTCCTTGTCGAGCTTCATGTTAGGAATGCCATACATCAGCAGGCCGCCGATGCGGTCCTCGCGTTCGAAAACGGTGACGCTGTGGCCGGCCTGGTTGAGTTGGTCCGCGCAGGCGAGGCCGGCGGGACCGGAGCCGACGATGGCGACCTTTTTGCCGGTGCGCGTGGCGGGGATTTTTGGAATCACCCAGCCTTCCTCCCAGCCCTTGTCGATGATGGCGCACTCGTTGTTCTTGATCGTGACGGCAGGCTGGATCACGGCCAGCACGCAGGACCCCTCGCAGGGAGCGGGGCAGACGCGGCCGGTGAATTCCGGGAAATTGTTGGTCTTGTGCAGGCGCTCAAGCGCCTCCTTCCAACGGCCGCGGAAGATCAGATCGTTCCATTCCGGAATCAGGTTGTTGACCGGGCAGCCGCTCGCCATGCCTGACACGATGTGGCCGGTGTGGCAGAATGGAGTGCCGCAATCCATGCAGCGCGCGCCCTGGGCACGGCGTTCCTTGTCATCGCCGTGGATTTTGAATTCCCTCCAGTCCTTGAGGCGTTCGATTGGCGCGATTTCGGAATCGGTCTGGCGAGCGATTTCCATGAATCCTGTTGGCTTGCCCATATGATAAGTTGGTTATTTTAGAGTATTCAGAAATGGAATGAGACACAAGATGCAAGACTTGAAGATTCAAGCAACGAGAAGCGGCAGCGCGGACCATGAGTTCTTCTCTTGCATCTTGGGTCTTGAAGTCTTGTCTCTTTTCAATTGCCGCCGACGCGGGACAGGTCCTTGAGGTTTTCCTCGAAGGCCGCCATCGCCGCCTCGTCGCCTGATAGACCTTGTTCCTCGACCTTGCGGAAGCACGCGAGCATGCGCTCGTAGTCGCGCGGGAAGATCTTGAAGAACCGCGGCAGCTCGGCATCCCAGTGATCGAGCAGGAATTTTCCGCGGGCGGAGCCGGTGTGGGCGACGTGTTTTTCGATCTCGGCCCTCACCATTGCGATGTCCGAATCCCCGCACTCGATGAGCCGATAGAGATTGACCATGTCCTTGTTGAGGCGTTTTTCAAACAATCCGTCGATGTCATAGACGTAGGCGATGCCGCCGGACATGCCCGCCGCGAAGTTGCGGCCGGTCTCGCCCAATACAATCACCTGGCCGCCGGTCATGTATTCGCAGCCGTGGTCGCCGACGCCTTCCACCACAGTTTTCACCCCGGAGTTGCGGACGCAGAAACGCTCCCCGGCGATGCCGTTGATGTAGGCTTCGCCGGAGGTCGCGCCGTAGAACGCGACGTTGCCGATGAGCACGTTGTCCTCGGCCTTGAGGGTCGAGCCTTTGGGCGGATAGACGATCACCTTGGCACCGGAGAGTCCTTTGCCAACGTAGTCATTGGCATCGCCTTCCAGCATGAAGGTCATGCCGGCCGGAGTAAACGCCGCGAACGACTGGCCGGCGCTGCCGTGGAACGTCAGTTGGATGGTATCCTCCGGCAGTCCCTTGCCGCCGTGTTTGCGGGTCACCTCGCTGCCGGTGATGGTGCCCACGACGCGGTTGACGTTGGTGATGGGCAGTTCCGCCCGCACTTTCTCACCGCGCTCGATGGCGGGTTTGCACAGGGCCAGCAGGTGGGTGTTGTCCAGCGCCTTCTTCAGGCCGTGATCCTGCGGAATCTTGCAGTAGGTGCCGACTTCGTCACCCACGTCCGGCTTGTGGAAGATGGTGGTTAGATCCACGCCTTTCGCCTTCCAGTGATCGGTGGCCTCGGCGGTGTCGAGGCACTCGGCGTGGCCGACCATCTCGGGGATGGTGCGGAAGCCGCACTCGGCCATGATTTCGCGGAGTTCGGTGGCGATGAAGCGCATGAAATTGACCACATGCTCCGGCTTGCCCGTGAAGTTCTTGCGGAGTTCCGGATCCTGGGTGGCGACGCCGACCGGGCAGGTGTTTTTCTGGCAGACGCGCATCATCAGGCAGCCGACGGAAACCAGCGGCGCGGTGGCGAAGCCGTATTCCTCGGCTCCTAACAAAGCGGCGATGGCGACGTCGCGTCCGGTTTTCAGTTGGCCGTCGGTTTCCAACACCACCCGGCTGCGCAGGTCGTTGAGCAGCAGGATCTGGTTGGTTTCCGCGAGGCCGAGTTCCCACGGCGCGCCGGCATTGTAGATGGACGACGAGGGCGAAGCTCCCGTGCCGCCATCGTGGCCGGAAATCAGGATGACATCGGCATGCGCCTTGGCGACGCCGGCGGCGATGGTGCCGACGCCGACTTCCGCCACCAGCTTCACGTTGATGCGGGCCTGCGGGTTGGCGTTTTTCAAGTCATGGATCAACTCGGCGAGGTCTTCGATCGAATAGATATCGTGGTGCGGGGGAGGGGATACAAGTCCCACGCCGGGTGTCGAGTAGCGGACTTTCGCGATCCACGGATAGACTTTGGAGCCGGGCAGTTCGCCGCCTTCGCCGGGTTTGGCGCCCTGCGAGATCTTGATTTGGATCTCGTCGGCGTTGACCAGGTATTCGCTGGTCACGCCGAAGCGGCCGGAGGCCACCTGTTTGATCGCCGAGCGCTTGCTGTCGCCGTTAGGCAGTGGAATGTAGCGTTCGGGATCCTCGCCGCCTTCGCCGGTGTTGGACTTGCCGCCGATGCGGTTCATGGCGATGGCCAGCGTTTCGTGCGCCTCTTGTGAGATCGAGCCATAAGACATGGCGCCTGTCTTGAATCGGCGGGTGATGATTTCAATTGATTCCACTTCGTCGAGCGGCACGGCCGGGCGCTTGTGGCGGAAACGCATCAGGCCGCGGAGAGTCGATAGATTCTCGCTCTGGTCGTTGATCTTTTTGGCATACTGTTTGTAAACCTCATAACTGCCGGTGCGCACCGCCTTTTGGAGCAGGTGGATGGTTTCCGGGTTGAAGAGATGGAATTCCCCGTCGCTGCGCCACTGATAGGTGCCGCCGGAATCGAGCGCGCGTTCTTCCGTCTCGATGTGGCGGTCCGGGAATGCGGCGCGGTGGCGGATCAGGGATTCCTCGGTGATCTGATCGATGTCGGAGCCCTCGCAGCGGCTGGAGGTGCCGGCGAAATACTTGTTCACCAGCACCGTGCTCAGGCCGATGGTTTCGAAAATCTGGGCTCCGCGATAGGACGCCACTGTCGAGATGCCCATTTTGGCCATGGTTTTGACCACGCCCTTGATCGATCCCTTGAGGAAGTTGTAAACCGCCTTGTCGAAGTCCATGTCCAACATCTGATCGGTGATCATCTGATGGATGGAATCGAAGGCCATGTAGGGGTTGATGGCATCCGCACCGTAGCCGATGAGGGTGGAGAAGTGGTGGACCTCGCGCGCTTCGCCGGTTTCAAGAACGATGGAAACCAAGGTGCGGGTGCCGGAGTGCACCAGATGGTGGTGCAGGCCGCCCATGACTAACAGAGTTGGCATCGCGGCGCGGGCGGCGTCGAGATTGCGGTCGGAAACAATCAGAATGTTGCATCCTCCGGCGATCGCCCTGTCGGCCTCGCCGCAGAGGTGGTCGAAGGCCTTGGTCAGGCCCTTGCCGCCTTGGTCCGCGGGAAACAACGCGTCGAGGGTGGTGGCCTTGAAGCCGTCCAGTCGCACTTCGCGCAGCTTGGCGAGTTGTTTGTTATCAATCAAGGGATTGTCCAAACGGATCATCCGGCAGCTCTTCGGGCCGGGATCGAGCAGGTTGCCCTCGGAGCCGATGAAGGTCTCGGTGGCGGTGACGAGTTCCTCGCGGATGCAGTCGAGCGCCGGGTTGGTGACCTGGGCGAAGATCTGCTTAAAATACTGATAGAGATGTTTCGATTTCTCGGACAACACGGCAAGCGGCGTGTCATTGCCCATCGAGGCGATCGGCTGGACGCCGGAGGCAGCGGTGGGCCCAAGCAGCATGCGCAGGTCTTCGTAAGTGTAACCGAAGGCAAGCTGGCGTTCGAGGATGCGTTCCTGTTCGACGGTCGCCGCGGCGTTGGGTTCCGGCAGATCGGCGAGAAACACCCGGTTTTCCGCCAGCCATTGTTTGTAGGGCTTGGCCGAATAGACGCGCCGCTTGATTTCCTCGTCCGGGACGATGCGGCCTTCGTTCATGTCCACGAGGAACATGCGGCCCGGGCGCAGGCGGCCTTTTTCCACCACCGAGAGCGGATCGAGATCCGGGATGACACCCACTTCCGAGGCCATGATGACGAGGTCGTCATTGGTGACATAGTAGCGGCTGGGGCGCAGGCCGTTGCGGTCAAGCACGGCGCCGATTTGCTGGCCATCGGAGAAGGTGATGGAGGCCGGGCCGTCCCAGGGTTCCATCATGCAGGCGTGGAATTCGTAAAACGCCGTCTTGTCCTCGTTCATCATGGTGTGGCGTTCCCAGGGTTCGGGAATCATCATCATCATCGCGTGGACCAGGTCGTAGCCGCCGAAGTGCATGAACTCGAGGGCGTTGTCGAAGCGGGCGGAATCCGAGCCGTCCTCGTTGATGACCGGGAACACGCGCGAGATGTCCTCGCCGAACTTGTCGCTTTGGCACAACGCCTGGCGGGCCTTCATAAAGTTGGCGTTGCCCATCACCGTGTTGATCTCGCCGTTGTGGGCGATGAAACGGTTCGGGTGCGCGCGCGACCAACTCGGGAAGGTGTTGGTCGAGAATCGGGTGTGCATCAAGGCCAGCGCCGACTCAAAATCCGGATCGTGGAAATCCGGGAAATATTCCGATAGCTGACATGGGGTGAGCATTCCCTTGTAAATCATCGTCCGCGCCGAGAGGCCGGTCACGTAGTGGTAGTCGCCGCCCGGAAACGAGTTCGACTTGTTGCCATGAACGTCGGTGAACTTGTTCGGCATTTCATTGTCGCGGATCCACGTCGCCACCCGCTTGCGGATCACGTAGAGCTTGCGCTCGAACTCCATGGGGTCGCTGATGGCGGGGTTTTTCTCGATGAACACCTGTTTGATGCACGGTTCGTAACGTCCCGAGGTCTTGCCGAGGATATTGCTGTTGACCGGCACCGTGCGCCAGCCGATGAATTTCTGACCTTCCTCGCGGATTACGATTTCGAAGACCTGCATGGCAGCTTCGCGTTCGCTGGTATCCGGCGAGAGGAACACCAAGCCCGAGCCATAACCCCCCTCGGGCGGCAGTTCGACACCCTTTTTTGCCATTTCCTTGCGCAGGAATTTGTCGGGCATTTGGATGAAGATGCCCGCGCCGTCGCCGGTCGCCGGGTCTGATCCGCTGGCACCGCGATGGTCCATCTGGGAATTCATCGTGAGGGTTTTCACGATAATGTCGTGGGAACGCTTGCCCTTGAGGTGGGCGATGAAACCCACGCCGCACGAGTCTTTTTCGTGCGATGGGTGCCAAAGCCCCTGAGGTTGGGGCCAGCCAAGCGGAGATGTCTGTGGGACGGACATGGAATCTGAAGTGTGAAGTGAGAATGGAAACGATCTTGCGGAAAGCGAAGTGCGGCGGAGTCAGGTCAAAAGTGCGGAGAAGTCAGCAGCAGCGATGCCACCACCCTTCTTAAATCGGGAAAAAGCGAAAGCCAACGAACGAAACGGGCGGGAATCTGCTTTCCGCCGAGGGGGCTGTCAAGACCCGGGGAGGATCGGACCGGAGAAGCGGCGGTCAAGATGGCCGCACCTTCCTGACATTGCGGCTTTTGGTGATTGCTCGGAGTTGGGCGCAAGGTGTCCGCACCGTCGGCAAAAGCGCAAGTGGCAAGGAATGGCAGGCACCGCAGCGAGGCCAGGGTGGTGGTGAGGCGGGAGAGAGGGTTCAGGTGGGATGGGGTGGTGAGGGGTGGGTCGGGTGGAGGCCGTTGCGTGCGGCGCTGGCGATCTGTGGGCTCGCGGTGCTTTCGATGCGGGCGAGGCGCAAGGCAAACAGGCGGTGCTCGGTAAAATCCCGATCCTCGTCGAGAAACCGGGCGATGGTCTCGTCCAAGCTCAACCCGGTTTTCAAGTCGTTCGCTTGCGAAAAAATCCTTCTGAAAAAAGAAAGTCAGGGGATCGATGTCAATGGGATTCTACGAGTCGAGGTCCTGGCCCGCGGAACCCGTCCTTGCCGAGTGGCCGCCACCCTGCTTGCCTGAGTTTTCCCCGCACCCGATGAAATCCGAACGCGCTGATGCCCTATTGCTCGCCCGCGGCCTGTGCGACTCCCGCGAGCAGGCGAAGCGCCTGATCCTCGCCGGCGAGGTCCGCTCCGGTGACCGCATGATCGACAAACCCAGCGCCAAGGTGCTTCTCGACGCCCCCCTTGAAATCAAGGAAAAACCCCGCTTCGTCGGGCGCGGCGGGCTGAAACTCGAAGCCGCGCTCGAGGCCTTCCACATCGATCCCACCGGCTGGGTCTGCATCGATGTCGGGGCCTCCACCGGCGGTTTCACCGATTGCCTGCTCCAGCGCGGCGCGTTGCGCGTTCACGCCGTGGATGTAGGCACCAACCAGCTCGTGTGGAAACTGCGCAATGATCCGCGCGTCGTGGTGAAGGAGCAATTCAACGCCCGCCACATGGTCCCGGAGGACATCGGCGAAGTCGCCCGCCTCGCGGTGATGGATCTCTCCTTCATCTCGCTAACCAAGGTGCTGCCCGCGGTCTTTTCCGTTCTGGCGGAGGACGGCGGCATCGTCTGCCTGATCAAGCCGCAGTTCGAACTCCGGCGTGAGGACATCTCGAAAGGCGGCATCGTTCGCGATCCGTCCCTCCACCAACAGGCCATCGATAAAATCCGCTGCTTCGTCACCGGCGAACACGGTTGCGAATGGCGCGGCCTGATCCCGTCCCCCATCACCGGCATGGATGGCAACCAGGAGTTTCTCGCCTGGATCGGCCATGTGGGCGAGTCGCCCACGCCACGGTAGCCCGGGCATCTTGCCCCAATACGGTTTCCTTAGCACCGTTGTTGGCAGGAAGGCTTCAACCGCTCTTGGCAACGGTCCGGCGCATGAGATGAGAATGGATTCGTGAATGGGCGATCCCGCAGGCTTGGCATTGGCTTTTCATTCGCCAGACCTGCTCGTTCGGATCGGCGGCCAGATTGAACCGCTCGACTTTCGAGGGCAGCACGGTTTTCCAGCTCAGCTTCCAGTCGCCTTGGCGCACGGCGGGTTTTCCCCGGTGGATATCAATGACAAGGGCGAGGCAGTGGGGGTTTGCTACGCCGAGGACTGGTCGAGTTGCGAGTCCTTCCTTTGGCCCGCAAATTCCTTGTTGCGGGTCGCGCGGCTGGTTACGAATCATCGAGACCTCCGCCCCATGAAACTGCACGCCCTCCTTGTGACCGTCACACTCTGCGCAGCAGGCATCCAATCCACGCTGGCCTGCTGCGCACTTGGTCGCGCGGGAGAACCCGTGGTGAATGCGGACCAGACGGTGCTGCTGATTTGGGATCCCAGAACCAAAACCGAGCATCTCATCCGCAAGGCAAGTTTCAAGGCAGAAGGCGACGACTTCGGCTTTCTGGTTCCCACGCCGTCCCGACCGCAGCTCTCGGAGTCCGGCAACGAGGTGTTCCCCCGGCTCGCCGAGATCACGCGACCGCGAAGCAAACCGAGCCTGGGCATTGGCTGCTCCGCCGCCTCCAACACCTATGGCATCGCCCCCGGCGACCTCTACTTCGCGCCTGCCAGAACCCAGGCCCCGGTGCTGCGCTGGGCGGATGCCCGCCCCACCCATGATGCATCGCTCGGACTGTGTCTCGCCTGGGCGGGGCTGGTGTGGCTCCGGAAAAACACGCCCCCCCGGCAAGAGAAAGCAGATCGGGCGCAGAGGTCCTCTACGACCTGTTTCTTTTCCTGCCTTCGTCATTGTGCAAGGGCCCTGAAACTTCTTTTCTAACCACTGAGATTCCACTCATGTCCGATACCATTCAGGAGCTTTACGAAACCCGGGTGTATCCGGCGATGAGTCATCCGCTCTCGGACCCGGCGGTCAGCGCGGTGGCGGCGATGATGGGCGGGCTGTGCGTTTTCAACCCGGCGGAGTCGCGGATACTTGAGATTGGCTGCGGTTCGGGGCTGAATCTGATCCCGCTCGCCTTGCGCTGGCCGGGCAGCCGGTTTGTCGGGATCGATCTGGCCGCGCCCGCGATCCGGCAGGCCCGGGAGCTTGCGGCGGTGGCCGGCCTGACGAACATCGATTTCCACGTGGCGGACTTGCGCGACTTTGATCCGGCCGGGGCAGGCTTCGATTTCATCATTGCCCACGGGTTTCTCTCGTGGGTGCCGGATGAGGTGAAAGCCCGGTTGTTCGCCTTTTGCCGTCGGAATCTGCTGCCCGAGGGCATCGCGACGATCAGCTTCAATCTCGAATGCGGCTGGCTGCCCCGATTTACGGTGGTCCAAAAAGTCCGGGCGATCCAACAGGCCGGGGCCGGGGATGAAATGGCCGCGCTCACGATTCTGCGGTCGGTCACCGAGGCGGATTCGCCGGAACTGGCGATCCTCGACGACATGCTGGCCAAGGGCCCGGCGATCCTCGCGTTCGATGACTTCGGCCCGGTCAACGATCCATGGTCGCTGCAACGTTTCGTTGAGGCCTCCGCTGCGGCGGGCCTGCGTTTCCTGGGTGAGTCCGATCCCGGGCAAAACCTCTCACAGAATCTCGATGAGGCGACCTTGGAGAAACTGCGGCTCGAGGCCAAAGACCCGCTTGCCTTCCAATTCGCGGCGGATGCCGCCGCCGGGCGGACTTTCCGCTCGTGCGTGGTTTGTCGGGATGACGCTGCGCTGGAGGATCGGATGTCCTTGGGGCGGGTGCTGGAGTGGTCGGTGCGAAGCGGAGCGCGGCCGATGGATCCCGACGATTTGAAGTTGTTCCGGGTGCTCGATTCCCACAAACCGGCCTGTTTGCCGATGTCCGAGGTTGTCGAAGCGATGCCGGGAACCCACTGGCAGGTGGTGGCGCGGCGGGTTTACGAAGGAATCCATCGTGGCTGGGTGTTGCCGCGGACGGAGCCCGTGCGGTTCGAACTCGAACCCCCGGCGCGTCCCGAGCTCAGCGCCTTCCGGCGAGAGTGCGCCCGGCGGGGTCTCCCCTTGGTGGACATTTGGCACCAGCCGTGTTCGTTTCCCAAGCGGCACTTTGAGGTGCTCGCGGCCATGGATGGGACGCTCGATCAGGCCGGGCTGGCCGCGTTTTCACAGTGCCATTGCCCGGAACTCGCGTTCGAGCCCTGGCTCCGCCATCTCGCCGGACGCGGCATGTTCGCCTGAATGGCGGCCGCTCACTTGGTCCCGTAAACCGGGCCGGGCCTGACATTTTTGGGCAGGCATCTCGCCGATGGCTCCATGGTGATTGGATCGACGGGAGTCGTGGTGCGGCAGGAGCTTGCCAATAGGGCCACTCCAAGAACAGGGATCAACCGCAGGATTTTCATAAGGTTTGTTCGAGGGGGGGATCTCTCGGATCAACTCCGGCCGGAAAACTCCAGCAATCTCTTTCAGCGCGGGTCGTCAGAGGGAAGTCGCTGCCGGCGATTTCTGGGTGGAATCCGGCAGCCGGTGAAGGTCCACCCGGAAGGGTGGCGGAATTGGCAAACCATTTCGCTTGCCACCGTATAGGGCAGGCCCCACACAAGCACCCGCTTATCCGGGAGGCGGGCGGTGTCCGCCACGTCCTCCGTTTGGGCGGCACAATCCTCATTCGCGAGCTCAAATGGACAGCATCTCATCCCGTATTGCCAAGGTTTCCCCATCCCTCACTCTGGCCGTCACCGCGCAGGCCAAAGCCATGATCGCCAAGGGCGAAGAGGTTTACGCCCTCGCCGGCGGCGAACCGGAAGTGGACACCCCGGACTTCATCAAGGAGGCCGCCATCCAGGCCCTTCGCGACGGACGGACGAAATACACCCCCTCCGGCGGCATCCCAGAACTCCGCGAGGCGCTCTCCGCCAAGTTCATCACCGACAACCAACTCAAATACGCCGCCAACCAAATCTGCGTGACCGGCGGCGCGAAAATGGCCTGTTTCAACGCCATCCTCGCGGTGATCGAAGAAGGCGACGAGGTGATCATCCCTTCGCCGTTCTGGGTTTCCTATCCGGAAATGGTCCGTCTCGCCGGCGGTGTTCCGGTGATCGTGGAAACCAAGGAATCCACCGGCTGGAAAATGACTCCCGAGCAATTCGAGGAAGCCATGACCCCGGCCACCAAGATGGTCATCATCAACTCGCCCGGAAATCCGACCGGCGCCGTCTATACCGCCGACGAACTCCGCGCCCTCGGTGACATCGCGCTCGAAGAAGACATCGTCATCCTCTCGGACGAAATCTACGAAAAGCTCGTTTACGGCGAAGCCAAGCATGTCTCGATCGCCTCGCTCAGCGATGAACTCTACAACCTCACCGTCACCGTCAACGGCTTCTCCAAAGCCTATTCGATGACCGGCTGGCGTCTCGGCTACACTGCCGCACCCAAGCCGCTGGCCGATGCGATCGACAAGATCCAGAACCACACCATCTCCAACGCCAACACTTTCTCGCAATACGGCGCGCTCGCCGCCTTGCAGGGCGACCAGTCGTTCATCGAAGACCTCCGCGGCGAATACGATGTGAAACGCCAGTTCATGTTCGCCCGCCTCAAGGCGATCCAGAATATCCGCGTGGTGGAGCCGCAGGGCGCGTTCTATTTCTTCGTTTACACCGGCAATACCGGCCTGAAATCCCTCAACCTCTGCGACAAATTGCTCTCCCGCTACAAAGTGGCCGCCGTGCCGGGCGTCGCCTTCGGCTACGACGAGGGCATCCGCCTCAGCTACTGCACCACGCTCGACGTGCTCAACGAAGGCCTCAGTCGCTTCGAGCAGTTCTGCCGCGAGCATTGATCGGATCGGGAAAACCGTCGCCCGCTTCACAAACCGCAATCGGGAAACCCATCCCGTCGGCACCCGGGAAGCGAATCCCTAGGGATTCAAGGATATCCATGGCAATGTGTTCGAATGGTGCCGCGATGGGTATCAGGAGGACTCTCAGAAACTTCCGGACGCGGATCCGGCCGGCCCCGCGAGTGGCTGGAAGGTTGTCGTGCGCGGACAGATCGATCAATCCGTCTCCGATCCGCCGAGGCCCATGAAAAGCCAATGAGTGACGGCGATGCTCTTTGCCGCGTCCCCTCTCATGGTCATGGATGAGCGCATATCCTTCCTTGATCCTGCCGCCCGCGGATGATCGGGGCTTCACACGCCGCGTTTTCCCGGCTACCTCTGCGCCGTGTTGCGTTCGCTGCGATTGATGGATTTCCGCTGTTTCGGGTCGCTCGACCTGGATGTGCCGCCTGCCGGCGCGATTCTGGTGGGCGACAACGCCCAGGGCAAGACCTCGGTGTTAGAGGCCATCTGCGTGCTGATCCGCCTGCACTCGCCGCGCACCCACCGCATGGGCACGCTCGCCCGCATCGGCAGCGGCGGCTTCGGCCTCGCCGGCGCTCCGTGGGGCTGCGAACGCCAGGTCCGCCACTCGCGCGAGGGTTTGTTGCTCAAAGCCGACGATGAACCCCGCGCCAGCAAGAGCGCCTATCTGGCCGATGGCGGGCTCGTCGTGTGGATGGGAAACGAGGACCTCGAGCTGATCCGCGGCCCGGGCGAGGGACGGCGGCGTTATCTGGATTTCATCGGCGCGCAAATCGACGCCGCCTACCGCCGTTCCTGGTCCCGCTACCGCCGCGCCCTTCAGGCGAAAAACCTGCTGCTCAAGGAAGGCCGCCCGCGTGACGCCGAAATCCTCTCCTACGAGGAAATCCTGGTGGAGCATGGCACCGTCCTGATGGAAACCCGCGCTCGTCTGATCGATGAGCTCGCGCCGCTTGCCGCCGCAGCCCAGCGCGGCGTCAGCGGCACGGACGAAGCCCTCACCCTGCATTATCTGCCCGCCAGCGGACCGGACCTGCGCGAGTCGATGCTCCAGGCCCGCGAACGCGAAACCCGGCTGCGCCAGGCGGTCGTCGGCCCGCACCGCGACGACCTCGCGCTGCGCCTCCGCGGCATGCCCGCCGCGGACTTCGCCAGCGAGGGCCAGCAACGCACCATCGCCCTCGCCCTCAAGCTCGCCCAGGGAAAGCTGTTGGAGTCGCGCGGCGGCAAGGCCCCGATCTATCTGATGGATGACATCTTCGGCGAGCTCGACCCCGGCCGCCGCAACGCGCTGATGAACCACCTCCCGCCGCACGCGCAAAAGTGGATGACCACCACCCATCTCGATTGGTTGCAGGAGACTCCGCAACTCGGGGAAATCGGCCGCTTCAAAGTGAGCGGCGGCAAGTGCGAGGCCGACCGGGCACCGTAGCGAAGTCTGTTGGAAATTTTTCGGCGTGATCGAGACTTGAGGAGGCCGGACACTCCATTGATGGATGTGCCCTCGCACTGGCGCTGGCGTCCCGCCCGCCGCCATCACCCGCCATGCCTCAATCCGGGATCGGGTCGTTGCCGCCGATATTCCTGCCCTCCCAATTCACCACCCCGGTGGAGGCGTCGTAGCGCAGGATGCGGTGGGCGCTGCCGGGCGCGGGTGGCAGGTTTACCTTGGGCCGCCACTTGTGGTGCTCCTGCAAGGTGTGCAAGCGCCGGCAGCGAGAGGGCGCTCAGGCAGAGGAGAGTGGCAAGAAGTTTCATGCAAAATCTTGGGTTTACCATCGCCCAATTGCAGCACGTGCGCCGCCACCTCGCGCGGAATCGTCGCGCGGAATCGTCGCTTCACCCTGGATCTAACTTCTCCAGACGAGCCGGAGGGCGTCCAGGCGAAGGCGGGGCGCGGCGATGAAGGTTAGAGTCTCATCGCGGACGGAGCGAAGGGCGGTGAGTTCGGCCTCGGAGACCCGGGTGTTGCGTGTGGCGAGATCTTCGAGCCGGGCGAGCTCCGCCCCCAAGGTGATAGACGCGAGTTGGCGGGCGCTGATGGCGGGAGTTTGCGCGGCGGCGGTGGCGAGCGCCTGGGCGGCGGAGAGCATCTTGGGAAATAAATCGCGGCGGAAGCTTTCCTGATGGATCAGGCTGCGGGAGTCTCCGGGAGTCAGCACGGCGGATGGCAGGGAACCGCTGAAGACCCTGCCGTGGTGATCGACGACGATGCGGAAGGCCGTGGGCGGCAGGAAGCGGTCGAGGTGCAGGCGGGTGGGAGCGATCGCTTCCAACACGAACGCGCATTCCAGCAGAATCGCCTTCCCGTCCCCTGTTTTCCACTGGGCGAAGGAGGCGTTGCCCGACTCGCTGTCGAGGTAATGTTCCAACGCTCCGAGCAGCACGGGATGATCGGGTGTTAGAAACACGAGGTCCTCGCGGGCCAGCGCGGTCTCCCGATCGAAGGTGCCTGAAAGCCCCTCTTCCGGCAGATCGGCGAAGGTCTCGCTGTGGCGCTGGCCGCGGTGGAAGTGATAGGTCCGGCGGGAGAGATCGGAGACATCGAGTCCGAGATGGTCGAAAAGCCGGACGACAAACTGTTCGAAGCGGGTGTCGGCATCGGCGGAACGAATGGATGCTAACAAACCGCTGATTTTCTCCGGAGCGGGAGCGCCGAGTTCCAGGAGCCGGTCATGGCCGGTGGCGAGTTCGCGGGCGACTTGGTGTTTCAGCTCGCGGCTGCGTTGCAGCAATGACGCGAATTTTTCCGGGTTGCACGATTCCTGAAGCGCGTCGAGTTCGGGAAGCAGCGCGGCGGCCACGGCGGTGGCACCCTTGAGCGGACGGGTGAAGGCGTCGAGCCCCTCGTGGAGCCAGCGGGCGTGAAGCTCGGATTGACTATCCACGCCGTAGGGCACGTGAATGTGAATGGTGCCGGTCTGGCCGATGCGGTCCAGGCGGCCGATGCGTTGCTCGAGCAACTCCGGATCGCGCGGCAGACCGAAGAGCACAAGGTGGCGGGCAAACTGGAAGTTGCGGCCCTCGCTGCCGATTTCCGAGCAGATGAGGAGGCGCGCGCCCTCCGGGTCGGCGAACCACGCGGCGTTGCGATCGCGCTGAAGAAGTGATAGATCCTCGTGAAAGAGCGCGGACTCGACATGGATTTGCGCGAGGAGTTTCTCCAGCACGGCGCTGGCCGCCGCGGGCGATCCGGTGATGAGCAGCACCTTTTCATTCTCCGGCAGCCAGCGCAGCAGCCCGGCGAGCCAGGCGTAGGGGGACTGACCGCCGGATAGCGGATAGAGATGCGACTGGCGTTCGGGAAAGCCGGTGAGCCGGTCGCGGGTGTTGCGGAAGAGCACGCGGCCGGTGCCAAAACAATCGATCAGCGCGGCAATCAGCGGGGCGCGGGCGGATTCGTCGCCGGCGTGCAACTCTGCCAGATGGGCGGCGGCACGGGGCGAGCGGGCGGTGAAAGCGGCGGGGTTTGCGGGAAGCCTGCCGATTTTCAGCGCCTCGACCGCCTCGGCGAGCGGGGCGTATGCGCGGGTTTCGGCGAGAAACGCATCGAGCCCGGCATAACGCCCGGGATCCAACAGGCGCAGCCGGGCGAAGTGACCGGCGGGGCCAAGCTGTTGGGGCGTGGCGGTGAGCAGCAGCAGCGACGGAATTTCCCGCCCCAGCGCCTCGACCATGGCATAGGCGTCGGAAGGATGCTCCGGCGACCATTCGAGGTGGTGGGCCTCGTCCACGATAAGGAGATCGAATCCGGCGGCCCGGGCCTGGGCGGCCCGGGCCGGGTTGTTCGTTAGAAAATCGGTGGCGGCAAGAATGAGCTGGGAATCGAGAAAGGGATTTGTTTGCGCGTCATGAGCCTCGATCGATTGGCAACGAGGTTCATCGTAGATGGCAAACAGCAGGTTGAAGCGGCGGAGGACCTCGACGAACCACTGGTGGACCAGCGGCTCGGGGACGAGGATGAGGATACGGTTGGCGCGCCCGGTGAGATGGAGACGGTGAAGGATGAGGCAGGCCTCGATGGTTTTGCCGAGGCCCACTTCATCGGCGAGCAGGACCCGCGGATGCAGTCGGCCGGCGGTTTCGGCGACGATTGCCAACTGATGGGGAATGAGGTCGATGCGTGCGCCGACGAAGCCGCGGGCTGGCGATTGGCGGATGTGGGTGTTCCACTCGAGTGCCTGCAGGCGCTGGTCGAAGTCCCGCGGGTGGCCGGCCAGTCCGGCAAGCAGGCGTTTTTCGGGATGGATGAAACCGAGCGAGTCCAGCAACTCCGTCTCGGCGAGTTCCCGTCCGCCGCAGTGATAGATCAGGAGTCCGTCGCGAGTGGTGACGGCCTCGACGGTGAGCGGGCTGCCGGCGCGGTCCGCGATGTCATCGCCCGGGCTGAAGCAGACCCTAACAAGCGGCGCCGACTCAAAGGCGTAGGCGCGGGTTTCCTCGGCGGCGGGGTAGCGCATCACCACCTTGCGGCCATCGAAGGAACGCACCACGCCAAGCCCGAGGGAAGGCTCGGAGGTGGAGATCCACCGTTGTCCGGGAAAAGGGCGCTGCATGCGGAGTGATGGGGATCAATACACCTGAGTGTGGGTTCCCGGCTCAAGGGCAGTCTGTTCGCGCAGGCCCAGCCTGGCAAACGCTTGGCGAAATGGACTGGTTTGGACGCAGGTCACGGGGTGGTCGGTGCGGTGGCGGCTTCTTCTTCGGCGCTTTGCCGATGGATGTCCCGGAACATCCCGGCGACATCCGGATAGGGTCCGGATAGATTCGCCGGGTCTTTCGATTCCTGCCACGCTTCCAAGATGCGAGCTTCCGGCTCGGGCGAGAACTCCGGCTCCGCGCTGAGCCGGAATGGGATGCTGCGGGTCCTCGCCACCTTGGTGAAGAAGATCCGCACGGCCGTGGTGGTGTCCAAGCCCATCTCCGCGAAAATTCCCTCGGCCTCTTCTTTCAGGCGGCGATCCATCCGCACTTGTAATTTCACCCCATCGCCACTCATGGGGAGAAGTTTAAGCCGTTTGCGGACAAGTGCAATCCATTTGTCCCCCGCATTTGCCAAAACACCCGCCTTTTGAACCACAACACGCTGATGGGGACCCGTCGTTGCCAACCCACTCCAAGAGCTGGGCGCTGCATGCGGGAGTGATGGGAAAGGCCTGACGGGAGGTTTCATCTGACGCCTCGGCGATTTCGCTTGCGAGGTCGATTCCCGTTCCTGCGCGGTTTCCCGTCCCGTGAATTTCCGCATTGTCGGCACTGGCTCAATTCCTATCATCCCGCCGTTCCGTTTGAAATCATGAGCACTCCATCCACCCCGCCGACCAGCATCCAGCGCTACAATCGCTTCCTTCTCATCGTCGCTGGCTTGGGCGGTCTGCTTTACGGGATTGATGTCGGCATCATCGCCGGCGCGCTGCCGTATATGGAAGCCACATCCGGGCTGAACGCCGGGGAATTGTCCATCATCGTGGCGGCGGTATTGTTAGGAAGTGTCATTTCCACGCTGTTTGCAGGGATGCTGTCCGATCTGGTCGGCCGCAAGCCGATGATGATTGTCAGTGGCCTGGTGTTTGTGGCGAGCATCCCGATGATCGCCCTGGCCGAGGGATTCGGCCCGCTGGTGATGGGACGTCTGCTGCAAGGGGTGAGTGCCGGATTGATCGGAGTGGTCATCCCGCTTTATCTCGCCGAATGCCTCAGCGCCGCCAATCGCGGCAAAGGCACCGGCGTGTTTCAATGGCTGCTCACGCTCGGCATCGTCGCCGCGGCGTTGATCGGCTACGGCTTCAGCATCTGGATCGGGGGCATTGAAAAGGACGGCACCCTCGAGGAACTCTTCGCCGCCAAGGAACATGCTTGGCGCTGGATTTTCTGGGTTTCCATGCTGCCCGGCGTGGTGTTCGTCATCGGCGCGTTCATGGTCACGGAGTCGCCGCGCTGGTTGTTCAAGCGTGGCAAGGTGGAGGCCACCCGCAGCGCGTTGCTGCGTTCGCGCGTGCCGGACCAGGCGGAACGTGAAATCGACGAAATGCGCGACACGGCCAGCGCCGAGGCATCCGCGAAGGCCACCGGGACGAGCGGCGGTTCGCTGCGGTCCCGGAAATATGTGATCCCCTTCGTTCTGGCCTGCGTTATCCTCGCCTGCAATCAGGCCACCGGTATCAACTCGATCATCGGATACAACGCCACCATCCTCATTCAAGCCGGTTTGAACGATGCCCAGGCGCACATGGGTTATGTGATTCTCACCCTCGTCAATTTCGTCATGACCATGGGGGCGGTGGCGCTGGTGGATAGAAAAGGCCGCAAATTCCTGCTCTCGATCGGCACCGCGGGCATCATCGTTTCCCTGATAGCCGTCGGGTTCCTCTTCCGCAACACCGAGAAACTTCGCGTCGATTGCAAGGACGCCGTGCAGGCGCTGGTCACCGAGGTGGACGCCGAAAAAGTCTTGGCCGACGGCACCAGACAGGCGGTGAAAGATCAGCTGGTGGAAATCAAATACGACGATGCCAAGGCCGCCGGCTTTCTAACCACCGCCGGGGAGGCCGGCAAGGCGATCGCCGGAAGACCCACAACGCTGTCGATCATCTATTCATGCGGGGATTTCACCGCGGCCACCAATGTGGTGCGCTCCGACGACAAGGCGGCGAAACTCAAAATCAGCCGCAACGCCAGCCTGCCTAGCAACAGTGTGGATGCATTTTTCAAGAACCCGTTTGCCGATTTGGAGAAGTCCAAGAATGCCGACATCAAGATCGAAAACGCGCTCATCACGCCGGTGCCCAGCACCGCCAACGGTTGGACCATTGCGGTGTGCATCTTTGTCTTCATCGGCTTCTTCGCCATCGGGCCGGGGGTCTGCGTGTGGCTCGCTCTATCGGAACTGATGCCCACCCGCATCCGTTCCAACGGCATGAGCATCGCCCTGCTGGTCAATCAGGCGGTTTCCACCACCATCGCCGCGATCTTCCTGCCCACGGTCGGCAAATACGGCTACGGCACGATGTTCTTCGCCTTCGCCGCCTGCACCGTGATCTACTTCATCACCGCCGCCTTTTTCCTGCCGGAAACCAAGGGCAAGACGCTGGAGGAAATCGAGGAGCACTTCGAAGGCAAAAAACCGAAAGCGTGAGCTGGAGCCGGGGGATTGTGACAGAATGATTCTGTCACAAAATGATTCTGTCATCGTCGTCTCTCCGTCAAACCAGCCCATGGTCTTTGGTCGGTTCGTTCTGGCCCTGATTCGGGATCGTGGTAAGGTTCCGGCATGGACGCCTTGATTCACCACCTCGAACAAAAGCAGGAACTCTCGCCCCGCGAAGTGGAGGTGGCGGCGGAACTTTTGCTCAATCCCGCCATCACGGATGAAAAAAAAGGCCGCCTGCTCGAAGCCTTGGCCAACAAGGGCGAAACCCCCGGGGAAATCGCCGGTTTTGTCGAGGTTTTCCTCGGTCACGCGGTGGATCCGCACCTCGGCCTGCTCGATCTGGACGGCCCCACACTCGATGTCTGCGGCACGGGTGGCGATCAGTTGGATCTGTTCAATGTTTCCACCACCGCGATGTTCATCGCCGCCGCCGCCGGGGCCGTGGTGGTCAAACACGGCAACCGCGGCATCACTTCAAAAAGCGGCGGCGCCGACGTGCTCGAAGCGCTCGGCATCCGCATCGATCTGCCGGTGGACGACTTCCGCCGCTGTCTTGAGAAAGCCGGCATCGGCTTCATGTTCGCGCCAAACTATCACCCGGCCTTCAGGGCGGTCGCGGGCGTCCGGAAAGCACTGGCGGCCAAGGGTATCCGGACCATTTTCAACCTGATCGGCCCGCTGCTCAATCCCGCCAGGCCGCAATGCCAGCTGGTCGGGGTGTTTTCGCGCGATCTGTGCCCGGCCTTCGCCGAAATCCTCCAGCGCCTCGGCCGCGACAGCGCGTGGGTCGTGCACGGAACCACCGGCGATGGCCGCTCGGTGGACGAGGTCAGCCTGATGGGTTCCACCCGCATTTGCAAATCCGGCGCCTATCAGGACCTCGAGGACGAGGAAATCCGCCCGCGTGATTTCGGCTTCAAACACGCCGAGGTCGAATCCCTGCGCGGCGGTGACGCGCAAACCAACGCCGCCATTCTCGAAGCGATCCTCTCCGGCAACGATACCGGCCCGAAACGCGACATGGTCCTGATGAACTCCGGGGCCGCGCTCGCCTGTGCGGGCCTCGCCGACAACCTGGGCGACGGCATCGAGATTTCACGCGAGATGATCCAAAGCGGTGCCGCGCTGGAACGCCTCCGCCTGCTGCGCAAGGCCGCGACCGGGTGAGTCCTTTCTTCCTATCAACTCACTCGCGCGATGCGCCTCCTTCGGATCGCTTGACATTCGGGGCATGTCATGGTTTTTGGGGGCTGAGAATGGCAAGGAAACGGTTGGAGTCCGCGATGTTGACGCGTCTGGAGGCCCGCACGCGGGTGATTCAGGGCGCCAGCAAACTTGCCCTCATGGCCTGCTGTGTGTCGCTGGGATTCGTGGTGGTGGCGACGGCTTTCCCCCAGCGGCGGACGCTTGAGAAGCTCGAATCCAAGCGAAAGCTCGCCCAGGAACGCGAGCGCATGGTCGTGGCGGAGCGGGATCACCGCCGTATCGAACTCCGTGCCTTGCGTGAGGACCCCGCGTATCTGGAAATCCATGCCCGGGATCGTCTCGACTACTGCCGCGAAGGCGAACGGGTCTTGAGGTTTCGGCGCGACCGGTAAATCCTGAGGCCCGCATGTTCCGCCTGATCCTGTTCCTTTCGCTGTTTCCGATCGCCATTTCGCTGGTCGCCCGCTGGTGGTTCGGCATGCGCATCCTGGCTCGGGACGGCAATCGTCCGTGCCGTTGCGATCTCACCCGCTGGCTGCCCTCGCTGGATGATGCCGCGATCATCCACCGGGCAGAAGAATCCGCCGCAGAGTTCGGCCGACAGCTCCGGCTCAAGGCGCTTGCCGAGTGGCAGGAACGCGAGCCAAAAGCCGCTGCATCCCGCGAAAACACCCGGCGCTTCGGCCTGGCCGTGCCGCCTTTAAGCGGAGTCGTCGCCGTGTTTGCCGTGCTGGTTTACAAAATCCCGGTGGTGGGAGCCATCGCCATTCTGCTCGGTGCCACCGCGTTGTCCGCCGCGTTGGGCTTGCTCACGCTGCCTCCCGAACTCAGCGCGATTGCCCGAATGGCCCGCAAAGTCCGGGAAGATCGGAATTTCCCTAACAGCGAGGAGGCGGCCGCTGTCATCCGCTGCGCCGTCGCCCACGCCTGGGATCTCGCCCTGCCCCCCATCCTGCGCTGTCTCCACCGCTGACTCCCGTCGCCTCAAAAAATTCATGATAGCTATCTCGGTTGGAAGATTCCGGAGCTAGGAATTGCATCGGTGTGACGGAAAATGCGATGGCACTCCTGAGGGCCAAAGGCCCGGCATGATACCAGCCCGGCCCAACGGGCTGGGTGCTCGTAATGACACGCTTTCTCAGATCAGGGTCAGGCGAGTCACCGACTCGCGGTCCCGGTGCAATGAACCGCCGGGAGCGCGGGTTTCCAAACCCGCATGCCCATGAGATGTGAAAGGGAAGGCCGCGCATGGCGGATTCTTTCTCAGATCATGGTCAGGTGAGTCACCGACTTGCGGTCCCGGTGCAATGAACCGCCGGGAGCGCGGGTTTCCAAACCCGCCCGCCCATGAGACGTGAAAGCGAAGGCAGCGCATGGCGGCTTCTTTCTCAGATCAGGGTCAGGCGAGTCACAGACTCGCGGTCCCGGTGCCATGAACCGCCGGGAGCGCGGGTTTCCAAACCCGCCCGCCCATGAGATGTGAAAGGGAAGGCCGCGCATGGCGGCTTCTTTCTCAGATCAGGGTCAGGCGAGTCACAGACTCGCGGTCCCGGTGCAATGAACCGCCGGGAGCGCGGGTTTCCAAACCCGCACGCCCATGAGATGTGAAAGGGAAGGCCCGCATGGCGGCTTCTTTCTCAGATCAGGGTCAGGCGAGTCACCGACTCGCGGTCCCAGGGCAATGAACCGCCGGATTTGATCATTACCAAACCCAACCCGGAATTTTCCGGTCGCGGCGCGGTGTTCCTGCTGCGCCGCGAAATGCCGAGTCAGCCGGGATATGATCCACCGAGCCGCAGCTTTGCGGGATGACGGATTCCATCCGGAGTCACCAGAAACACTTCGTTCACTCCGCGTTTCACATAACCCATCGCGTTCCGCATGCCCTGCTCCAGAGCCGGTGAAACGCTCGTCAAACTGCCGGCGGATTTGCCGGCGGCATCGACCAGTTCGCCACCCTCCGGCGGCACGCCGGCATCGAAAATCATGCACACCAGGCGTTTGTTCACCTTGCCCGCGTATTTGATCCGGGAAATGACTTCCTGTCCGATATAACAACCCTTGTGATAGGAGATGTCGGTCGCGTCGAGCCCGGCCTCGGGCGGCAGCATTCCCTGGCTCAACTCGCGGCCCCAGGCAGGCGCCCCGCGGGTGATGCGAAACGCTTCGAGGCCGTCCCCTTTCAGCAACGGAACATCCGCCGGAAAGCCGGACTCGATGCCGGCTGGAATCCACCAGTCGGTCCCGGCCACGCCGAACCTGACATTCTGACGGACTCGCACGCCCGCGGGAGCCTGCGGCGGCACTCCGGTGAAATGCGCCAGCGACCACTTTCCTGTTAGATCGACGGTCTCCACGTCGTCGGCGATGAGATAACGGGTCAGCCGCGCCTCCAGTTCTGCGGCGCGTTGGGCCGGACCTTCGACCCACAGCGCCCCTCCATCCGCCTCAGTGAGCCAGACGCGAAACTGCAGGCAGCCCTTGGCGTCCGTCACGCAGGACGGCAGGGCGATGTTTGCTCCCGCCACGCGTCTAACGTCTTGGGTGAGCTGGCCGTTGAGATATCTAACTGCATCCGGCCCGCGAAATTCGACCAGCGCGGGCATTCCGAGATCGATCCGCCACAATCCGTTCACGAGGGTTCGAGATAAGGTTTCGCCACCACCGAATAATCCATCTCGCCCAGCCCCGCCGCGCACAACTCGGCCATCCGGCGGGACACCGCCTCGATCGCTGGGGTTTCCAGCCCGGCGGCTTCCGCCAGCGCGAGCATGTAACGGCTGTCCTTGCCCATGTTGGACAAGGAAAAATGCGTCTCGAAGTTCCCATCCGCCATGGTTGGAAACTTCATCGCGGTCAGCATCGAGCCGCTGACGTTTTGCGCCACCGCGCTGATCAGACACTCCGCCGGCACTCCGTGGCGGGTGGCGATTGCCAGCGCCTCGGCCATTGCCTGCACGGTGCAGGCGGAGATTAGATTCGTCGCCAGCTTGATCACCGTCGCCGCGCCGTGCAGGCCACAGTAGAGGCGTGACTTGCTAGTAACTGATAGATACGCCTCAAGCTCGTCCGCCAAAGCTGGATCGCCGCCAATATAATAGACCAATTGACCACTGCCCGAGGCGAGCTTGCTGCCGGTGAATGGCGCGTCTAGAAACCGGCAGGCGCGCGACAGGCAGATCCGCTCCAGCCACCGCGTCGTTTCCAAATCCACGGTCGAATGATTCAGAACGATCTGGCCCGGCGTCAGAACGGCTGCGATCCGCCCGGCGATTTCGCGCAATGCCGGCGCGTCCTTCAGATAGATCGAGATCATCGCGGCCCCGTCGACGGCCTCCTCCGGGGTGGCGGTTTCACCGGCCACGCCTTTTGGCGTACGGTTCCAACAGGCCACCCGCCAACCCGCATCGACAAGCCGTGAACAGGCGCGCGATCCGATGATGCCAAGCCCGAGCACCGCGACTTTTTCAGACAAGCCGGGGCCGCTCATTGTTTCCGTTGCAGTGCGAGTTCCACCAGTTTCGCCGCCTGTTTGCGGATCTCCCTCATCATTTCCACCGTTGGCTCGTCACCCTCCTTGAGCACCATTTCGGTGCGCAGGCCGGCCAGCACGTCGCGCATTGCCAAATAATTCGGCCGCTCCGAAATCCGTGGCTCCAGACCCGCCACCGATTCGGTATAATAGTCGGCAATGTCCTCGCGCATCACCTTGCGCGCTCGCTCCACGCCAAACTGCTTGTCCACCGCCACTGTTGATACCTCCAGCGCCCGAATCCATCCGCCCAGCGAAATCAAATGTGCCAGATCCGCATCACGCAAGGTGACCAGCTCCGCCTCCACATCCCGCTGCGTCGCCGCAAGCTCCTTCTTCAATTGCCCCACGTCTTTTTTCTTCGCCGCGTCTAACAAACTCGCCGAGTGGCGGTTCACCCGGTCGCCGGCACCGAGCGCCTTGCCGTAGCGCGTCAGGTCCTTGGCCAGGTCCTCGACTTTTTCCAACTGCTCGGCCTGCACCACCAGGAAGCCGTCGGCGATCAGGAAACCCAACTCAACGGCCAGGTCCGCACGATCCATCGGCATGCGTGCCGGCATCTTGCGCTCGGTCTCCACCACTGGCAGCGGCATCAGGAATTGAAGCGTGTCGAACATCTTCGAAATGGACGGCGCGGTAAATTCATTGACCGCCAGTTCCTCGCGCACATGCGGGTCGTCGAGCAGATCGGCGGGGATTCCGTTCTCCGCAGCCTTCCCCTCGGGCTTGGCATCCTCCGCCACCAGCGATGGAAGCGCGAACACGCAAATGATCCCTAACACACATGCCGGACGGAAGCTCATGCCGGAAGATTGGCACCGCTCGACGCGTTCGGCAACCGGCAAAACCGCCCCAGGCCATCATCCGTCCGGTCTCTGACTCCCGAAAATTTGAGGTTGCCAAGCGTTCCCGCCTGTTCCAGTGTTTGCGCGTTGGGACGACTGAGCGGTGGTTCGCATTGAATTTTCCGAATCGCCACTCGGGTTGCCGTCTTCCTGCCCCACCGGGCCTGGTTTGCCATCCATGGCTAAACGAACCGGTTGAAACGCAGGATCGCACCTTCCCATCCCTTTCCGCGGCCATGCGAGCGATTGCCCGTTCCTATGGCCTCTCCGCCCGCCTCACCCAAACCTCCATCTCACCATTTCCCCATGGCCGGTCACAACAAGTGGTCCAAGGTCAAACACATCAAAGCCAGAGTCGATGCCATCAAAGGCAGGGTCTTCAGCAAGTGCGCCCATGAAATCGCACTCGCCGCCCGCGCCGGTGGTGGCGACCCTTCCACCAACGCGCGACTCCGCAGTGCCATCGACAACGCCAAAGCCGTTTCCATGCCCAAGGACAACATTGACCGCGCCATCAAAAAGGGCACCGGCGAACTCGGCGGCGACGCCATTCAGGAGGTCGCCTACGAAGGCTACGGTCCCGCCGGCATCGCTTTCATCGTGGAAATGGCCACCGACAACCTCAACCGCTCCGCCGCCGATATCCGCTCGATTTTCACCAAAAACGCCGGCAGCGTCGCCACCCAGGGCAGCGTTTCCTACCAATTCGAACGCAAGGGCGAAATCCGCATCCCCGCACACACCATCGCCGAGGACCGCCTCATGGAAACCGCCATCGAGGCCGGAGCCAACGACGTGCACAGCGATGACGAGGAACATGTCATCCACACCGCCCCCAACGAGCTCGGCACCGTCGCCAACGCCCTGCGTAGCGCCGGCCTGCAACCGACTTCTGAAAAACTCGTCGCGATTTCCCAGAACCCGAGCGTGGTCACCGATCCCGCCATCGCCCGCCAGATTTTGAAACTCCACGACCAACTCGACGACTACCCCGATACCGTGAACGTGTTCACCAACTTCGAGGTGGCTGACGACATTCTCGACCAACTCGCTTCCTAACCCACTTCCCGCTTCACGCACCCACCTTTTCCACTGATTCCGGATGAGCAACGACACCAAAGAGGAAACCCTGCCGAAAATTCCGGCGGACACGCAAGGCACCCCCGCACCCGCACGCAAGCGGGTGGCGAAAAAGGCCGCCGCCAAAAAAACCGCGGTCAAAAAGGTCGCCGCCAAAAAGGTCGCCGCCAAAAAAGCGGCGAGGAAATCCCCCGCCAAAGCCTCGCTTGCTCCCGACCCGCCAGTGATCCAAGCCCCGGTCCCTATAGCCCAGGCCAAAAAGACCGCCGGACGCGTGAAAAAATCCGCAGAAATGCCGGCCTCAGCCGCCGAACCTGCACCCAGCGAGCCTTCCTACCAGGAACCCGCGCTGCGCGAAGAACAAAGGCGTTTCGGTCGGGTTCCCGGCGGCGGCCCGGTCGCCTCCCGCGAAACTCCACCTCCCGCCCCGCGCCCGCCAATCGAAGCCCCGGCTCCCGCCGAGCCCGCTCCCCCGCCCGTTCCTCCGGCGCGCATTCCCCCGCCCCAACCCGGCCAACAACCGCAACCCAGCCAAGCGCGGAATTTCCAAAACCGTGACGGCCAAAACCGTGACGGCCAAAACCGCGACGGCCAACCGCGCGAAAGCCGCAGCAAACGCCGCCGCGAGAAACGCAAAAACCGCAACGAACGCCAACCCCAGGGCGAACAACGCCAGCCTCAGGGCGAACAACGCCAGCCTCAGGGTGAGCAACGCCAACCCCATCCCAAGCACCCTGACCAGACCCGCGGCGAAAGCGGAGATTTTCAGGGCGGCGGCCCCAACGAACGCCGCTCCGCCCAGGTCACCGGTCCGAAAATCGCTGCCGATGGCATGCTCGAACTCGCTCCCAAGGGCTTCGGATTTCTGCGCCTCCCGGGAAAAAACTTCGAGCAGGCCCGCGACGACGTTTTTGTCACTCCCGAAAGTATCCGCAAATACAATCTGCGCCTCGGCCAGTGGATCCACGGCTTCTATCAGGAAGGCCCGCGCGGCCCGCAGCTCGTTGAGATCACCTCGGTCAACGGCATGACGCCCGCTGAAGCCGCCAAGCTCCCGCACTTCGACGAACTCAAGGCGATCAATCCCACCAGGCGCATCAGCTTCGAAACCACACCCGAGCGTTTCACCACCCGCGTGGTGGACATCATGGCACCGGTCGGCCGCGGTCAGCGCGGACTCATCGTCTCACCTCCCCGCTCGGGAAAAACCACTATACTGCTGCACATGGCGGAGGCGATTCGCGAGAAATACGACGAGGCCATCCACCTGATGGTCTTGTTAGTCGATGAGCGCCCGGAGGAAGTCACCGAATTCCGCCGCGCCCTTCCCGGCGCCGAGATCTACGCCAGCTCTAACGACGAACTGCCGCGCAACCACTGCCGCATCGCCGAGCTCGCCATCGAGCGCGCCAAGCGCCTTGTCGAGGCCGGCCAGGACGTGTTCCTGCTGATGGATTCGATCACCCGCCTCGCCCGCGCCTATAACAACACCATGAACAACCGCGGCCGGGGCACCGGCTCCGGCGGCATCACCATCGGCGCGCTCGAAGTCCCGCGCCGGCTCTTCGCCGCCGCCCGCAACACCCGCGGCGGAGGCTCCCTGACGATTCTAGCCACCGCGCTCATCCAGACCAACTCGCGCGCCGACGAGGCGATCTTCATGGAGTTCAAGGGCACCGGCAACATGGAGCTAGTGCTCGATCGCAAGATTGCGGAAAACTATATCTATCCGGCCGTGGACATCTTCAAGTCCGGCACCCGCCGCGAGGAGCTGCTCATCCCGGACCACATGCTCCACAAGATCCACCTCATCCGCCGCGGCCTGTCAGGCCACCGTCCGGTCGAGGCGATGGAACGGCTGCTGTTTTTCCTGAAGAAATTCCCGAATAACCCGCAGATGCTGCTGGAAATCAAGGGCTGAGGGTCCTCATGACCCGGTGACTCGCGCCACGGCGTCCCGCCGCCTGGAGACAATCTCGGCGTTCGAAACATCACCGGAAGCATTGGCAAAGTATTCCCGGCGCACCGACTCCGCCGGGTTGGCGCGCGTGAACAGTTGCGCGGCATCGTAGTAAAGGGATTCCTCGGCGGGGGACGTCGCATCTGAAATCACCAGATCGGCGATGCATAACAGATCGGGATAGGGATAGTCGCCGTGATCCAGGTGGATGTTTTCCCGGCGTGATCCGATCCGCTCCAACTCATGCCGGAGCGAGAATCGGGCTTGGATCACCGTGGGATTTGGCCTTAAATCAGGGCTCTCCGAACGAACATGAGGTTTATCGACATCACCAGATTGTGCAAGCGGGCGAATTCCATGTCACCGAGTGGAATTGACCGCGTGGACCTAGCGTATTTGCAATGGCTGCGCTCCCTCGGTCCGGCGGAATACCTGGTGAACGGAATGGCCGGCTTCGCGGTGATCGACCGGCAGCTCGGCGACGTGTTTGCGGACAAACTGGCGGCGATCTGGCGGGGCGACAAACAAGGTCTGGCCCCTAAGGTCCTGCGCCCGGTGCGTGACACGGCGCAACTGCTGCGGATGGCCGGCAAGTGGCGCGCCCGCCGAAGGGGTCTGGAGGCCATCCACGCGGCGGAGCGGCTGCATGACTTGTGCCGCGAGACCGACCAGCTTGATTTGTTGGATATTTCCGCCGGCGAGGGCTCCTATCGAGTCGTTGCGGGCTGGCGGGGCAAGGACCGGCGCGGGTGTTTTTTCGGGATCTCCCATTCCCTGCTAGGGAGAACCGCCTATCTGGCGGCGCTGTCCCGCCATGCGGATCTCAAGCGCGTGTTTTTCATTCACGACACCATTCCCTGCGATTACCCTGAGTATTGCAAGGAACACGAGGGCGCCAAACATCTCCTGCGGCTGCGCAATGCCTTCCGCTATGCCACCCACCTGATCGTCAATTCGGAATACACCGCCGGACGCCTGGAACACTGGCGCCGGAATTTGGGCGCTCCCGAAGTGCCCGTGGAGGTGATCCCAATCGGCGCGGACGAAGGCGTCATCCGGCACGCCGGCAGCCACCTCCCGCCGGTCCCGCCGGCGCGGCCGTATTTCATGGTTTTGGGCACCATCGAGCCGCGCAAGAACCACGCGCTATTGATTCACTTGTGGCGCAGTTTCGTGGACAGCATGCCGGCCGATCGCATTCCGGAATTGGTGTTAGTCGGACGCCGGGGCTGGGACAACGAATCGGTTTTCCGGCAGTTGGACCGCTGCGAATGCCTGCGCGGCCACGTCCGTGAAATGAACGGCGTGCGTGACGAAGACTTGTGGCCGTTGCTGCGGGGAGCTCGGGCGATGTTGTTTCCATCCTTCGTGGAGGGCTGGGGGATGCCGATGATCGAGGCCCTCACTCTGGGCGTGCCGGTGATTGGATCCGATATTCCGCCATTCCGCGAAGCGGGCCAAGGCATCCCGGAGTTGCTCTCACCGCTCGATGGCAACGGCTGGGCCGCGCGGATTCACGACTACACACAGGCGGACTCCCCCGGCAGGGCGGCGCAGGAGGAACGGCTCACGCGGTTCCGCCCGCCAACCTGGAAACAGCATTTCGAAAAGGTGTCGGGGCTTCTCGGCAGTCAGGCAATGGGGGTCTGATCCGGGCGAAGATTGACAATGCCGCAGAGCCGGGAAACCCTGCCCTCAATGGCTGGCCGCGGGGAAATCAGAATTGGGTGGCCGTTCCGCAAGTTGCGGAATCATCCGTTGCTCGGTGCGATGCTCGAGCGCCTCGATCTGGATGGTGATGCCGTGGCGGTGGGCTGGGGCGCCAGGCCAAGCGGCCTGGCCGCGCGGAAGGACGCCGCTGCCACGGGATGCCGGTTGTTGCTGCTTGAAGACGCGATGGTTAGATCGCTCAAACCCGGGCAGGCAAGGGTTTACGGCCTGGTCGCGGATTCGCGGGGTTTCTATCAGGAGCCGTCGGGTCCAAGCGACCTGCTCGCCGCGCTGAATGGCGGAACTCCCGCGGGATGGATGAATTGCGGACCCGGAGATCCGCTTGAGGTGGCCCGCCTGATGGCGCGTTTTCGCCGGATCCGGGCCTCGACCTCGCATTGGTATCCCGGGGATTTTCGCAAGGCTCCGCGTCCTGAAGAGCCCGGCGTGATGGTCGTGCATCAGGCGCAGAGCGGCGCCTCGCCGGCTCCCGATGGGACGCGGGTGTTCGATCGGATGGTCAGGGATGCGCTCGACGAGCACCCGCAGGAACCGGTTTATGTTAGGACTGCTGCGGCTCCCGCGGGTTTTCCTCAATGGGTGATGACCGAGCGGAGGGTGAAACCACTGCCGCCCGATCTATCAGCCGCGGCGTGTTTTGAATTCTGCCGGGAAATTTATGTGCCCACTTCGCCCGTCGGCATGGAAGGACTAATACATGGCCGCACGGTGAAAACCTATGGCTGGAACTTCTATGCCGGATGGGGCCTCACCGAGGACCGTGGTGCGGAAGCCTTACCCAATCGGGAGACGAAGATCGATATGCAGCGTCTCTTCGAAGCCGCATATCTCCAGTATGCCCACTATTTCGATCCGGATGACGGGGAACCGTGCGGGTTGGATCGGATTCTCGATCACCTTGAAATCCAGCAAACCATTTGGGCGCAGGATGCCGGCACCCGCGTCACGGTCGGCTGGAAACCGTGGAAGCGCGGCCTGGCGGAAGATTTCGTCAACGGCCCTGGCAGCCGGATCCGCCATGCCGGATCATTCGAGGAATCCGTGGCGATGGCGGCAGCCGGACCGGATGGCAAGCTGATGGTCTGGGGGGCGGCCCCGGCGCATCCGCGCCCGACCGCGCCGGTGATCCGCGTCGAGGACGGATTCCTGCGCTCATCGGGTCTTGGCGCGATGTTCCACCGGCCGCTCTCGTGGGTGTTCGACGACGTGGGCATCTACTTCGATTCTCGCTCGCCCAGCCGTTTGGAACACATCCTCCAGGCCGGCGACTTCAGTGCAAGCGAACTGGCGGAAGCGGCGGAATTGGCGGCGTTCCTGCGCGAGCGCCGCCTAACCAAATACAATCTGTCCGGCGCAAAAGCCTCATGGAGCCGCCGTGAAGCCAAGGGACGCAAGGTCATCCTGGTGCCGGGACAAGTCGAGGCGGATGCCTCGATCGCCTGCGGAAGCCCGGACGTGCGATCCAACAGCGAATTGCTCAATCGTGTTAGAGAATCCGCGCCCGCCGCGTTTCTCATCTACAAGGTCCATCCCGATCTGGTGGCCGGAGCCCGCCACGGCAGCGTCCTGCCTGACGACGTGCGCCAGCTCGCCGATCTCATCGTGACGGCCGGCAACGTTCTCGATTGGCTCGACGAATGCGACGAGGTTCACACCATGACATCGACGGTGGGCTTCGAGGCTCTCATCCGGCGGGTTCCCGTCGTGACCTACGGGCTGCCGTTTTACGCCGCCTGGGGACTCACGACCGATCGCCTGGATTGCCCGCGCCGCAATCGCCGGCTCACGCTGGAGGAACTGGTGTGCGGAGCCCTGATGCGCTACCCGCGGTATCTGAATCCGGAAACCGGCGAGTTCACCACCGCTCTCAAAGCGGCCGGGATTCTAGCGCTCCACTCGCTCGCCGGCGACCGCCGGACATGGCACTTGAAAGCGGTCTCGAAATTGAAGAAACTGTGGGTCGAACTGGCACGCCGATGATCAAACCCGCCCCCGCCATGAACCTTGAAAAGCCACTCCGGATCGTGGTCGTGACCGACACCTATGTTCCGGACATCAACGGGGTCGCCATGTCGTTAGGCCGACTGTGTCCCGGCCTGCGGGAGCGCGGGCACCGGGTGGAGGTGATCCGCTCCGGGCGCGCTGATGGCGAGGAACTGTGGCTACCGTGGTGGCCGCTTCCCGGCTACGGGGAAGTCCGGGTCGGCGCGCCATGGCCCGGCCAACTGCGACGGCGCTGGCAGAAGCAACGGCCCGACGTCATCTACGTGGCCATCGAAACACCACTGGGATTTTCCGCGGTGGCCGCGGCACGACGGCTCGGCATCCCGGTGGTCGGCGGCTTCCATACCAATTTCCGCGAATATCTCCGGAAGTATGGCGCGGGATGGGTCAGCGATCAGGTCTGGCGCTATCAGAAATGGTTCCACGAACGGCTGGCCCGGACGCTCGCACCCTCGCCCGAGGCCTGCGCCAAACTCGTCGCAGCCGGCTTTTCCAAGGTCAGCGTGCTGGGCCGCGGCGTGGACACCACGCTCTATCATCCGGACAAACGCTGCGCCGCGCTGCGCCGCGAGTGGGGCGTCAGGGACGATGCCCCGGTCGCCCTGGTGGTCGGCCGCGTTTCCTCGGAAAAAAACATCACGCTCGCCATCCGCGCCTTCGAACGCATGCGCCTCTCCCGCCCGGATCTAATCTGTATGGTGGTGGGTGATGGCCCCACGCGCGCGCGCCTCGAACACGAACATCCCGGCGTCCGCTTCGCGGGGTATCTGGTCGGCGAGAAACTTGCGGTTTGTTATGCTTCCGCGGACATTCTGTTATTTCCGAGCGAGACCGAGACCTTCGGCAACGTCCTGATCGAGGGCATGGCGAGCGGGCTGGCGGCGCTGGCCTACGACTACGCCGCCGCGAGCTGGCATGGCGTGGATAGGGTGAACGTGCTCAAGGTGGGAAAGTCCGATGAAACGGCGTTTCTGGATGCCGCCGAAACCCTAACAGACGTCACGCTGCGGGCACGGTTGGGCAAGGAGGCCCGCCGCACGGCGGAGGCGCTGAGCTGGCCTTCGGTGGTCGGCGAACTGGAAAGAATCCTGATGGAAGTTGCGCTTGCCCACTGATCCCGCCATGTCCTACCGCACCTCCCCCGCCGAGATTGAAGGCCTCCCGCCCGGCATCCCACACATCATCGGCAACGAAGCTGCCGAGCGTTTTTCGTTCTACGGGATGAAGGCCGTGCTCGCCGTGTTCATGGTGCAATACCTGCACCTCATGGATGGCAAGGGTTCGGGCGTGATGAACGAGGCGGAAGCCACCGCGAGCGTCCACCTGTTCAATGGCGCGGTCTATCTGACACCTTTCCTCGGCGCGCTCCTCGCGGATATTTTCGTCGGCAAATACCGGACGATCATCGCACTCTCAATCGTCTATTGCGCCGGCCACGCCGCGCTCGCCGGCATGGGTCTGTTCGGCGCCTCCCCGTGGTGGCTGATGGCGGGGCTCGGTCTGATCGCTTGCGGTTCCGGCGGCATCAAACCTTGCGTCTCAGCCCATGTCGGCGACCAGTTCGGCGCGCGCAACGCCCATCTGCTGTCGCGGATTTTCAATTGGTTCTACTTTGCAATCAACATCGGTGCCTTCGTCTCGATGTTGCTCACGCCCTGGCTGTTGGAATGGCATGGCCCGCACTGGGCATTCGGCGTGCCGGGCGTGCTGATGGCGCTTGCCACGCTGGTGTTCTGGTTAGGCAGAAACCGCTTCATCCATGTGCCCGCCAGCGGCAGGCATTTCGTGCGCGAAGTGTTCCAGGGAGACGGACTCAAGGCGATGCTCAAGCTGCTGCCGCTCTATCTGTTTGTCGCGATGTTCTGGGCGCTGTTCGACCAGACCGGTTCGACATGGATCTTCCAGTCGCAGGACATGGACCGGCATTTCCTCGGCTTCGAGTGGCTGCCCTCGCAGATCCAAGCGCTCAACTCGGTGTTCGTGCTCACCTTCATCCCGATCTTCGCTTACGCCGTCTATCCGCTCGGGGACCGGGTTTGGAAACTCACGCCGCTGCGCAAGATCGGGCTCGGCTTGTTCATCATGGCGGGCTCGTTCGCGCTGATCGCCCTCATCCAACAGTGGATCGATGGCGGCGCGAGACCGAACATCGCGTGGCAGATCCTCGCCTTCGCCCTGCTCACGGTGGCGGAGGTGATGGTCTCGATCGTCGCCCTGGAATATGCCTACACCCAGGCGCCAAAGACGATGAAATCCTTGCTGATGTGTTTCTATCTGGGCGCGGTGGCGATCGGAAATTTCTTCGTCGCGGGCGTCAACCACTTCATCCAGATCCCGGATGCGGCGGCGGAGCAACTCCCCGGGCAGACCGCCACCCTGCCGGGGGATTGGCGCAAGGATCCGCGGAACGTCCTGCTTCCCGGTTACGACGGCACCACCGGCACCGCCGACGATCTCGTGCAACGAATCGCCGACGGGGTGCCGACATCGCTTGAAATCCCTGGGCAGGCGGTGTTTGACGAGGCCGCCGCGATCGTCCAGCGGCTAACGGATTCCAACAGCGGCCGTTTTCCCGATGAAGCCGTCGTGACCACCGCCCTGGAAAAACTCCGCGATCCATGGGGCTCGCCGCTGCGCTATCAGATTCTCAACTCCCTCCGTGCGCGCCTGATCAGCGACGGACCGGACCGCAAATCCGGCACCCGCTGGGACCTCGGATTGATGCTCGATCTCCCGGACGCGGCCGGGGCCGGAACACCGTCGTGGACCGACCGGTTTCACCCGCCGGAACCATGGCTGGCGCGCCGCAAACGCGAACTCGGTGTCAAGCCGGACAAAGCGGACGAACCCGCCGCCGCGGGGTTCAAGCGCACCGCGTTTTCCGGCGGCCAAACCCGCCTGCACGGCGCGGCCTACTTCCGCTTTTTCACCTGGCTGATGCTCGCCACCGCGGTGGCCTTCGTGCCTTACGCGCTGCTCTATCGGCCGAAGACGTATTTGCAGGACTGAAACAGGGGCCTGCCTGCGTCCTTGACCACCCCCGCGCCGGGAAACACAATCCCGCGCAACTCTTCCCGTTATGGACTTCAAAACCCGCACCCTCGCCGCGCTCCGCTCCGCCCGCTCCCAGGCTCCCGTCAAATCCGCTCTCGTCGGCTTCGATGGATTCGTGGACACCATCGTCACTCCGGTCGCCCAGCGCACCGCACAAGGCGACGCCTTCACTCCCATCCAATCGATTCCGGAATTCGCCCATCGCATCGCCGGAGCGGCCGGCAAGAGCACCAACATCGAGTTCTATCCGTTGATGGAAAAACTCGGTGGCAACGGACCGATCATGGCCAACGCCCTGTTAGCCACCGGCACCCGCGTCACTTACGTGGGCGCGCTCGGCCGGCCGTCGCTGCACGCGGTGTTCCTTGATTTCGCCAGCCGCTCGGAAGTGGTTTCGTTGTGTGATCCCGCCACCACTATCGCCGTCGAGTTCAACGATGGAAAACTCATGCTGGGCCAGCTCCGCAGCCTCGACACGATCACCCTAGAAACCATCGACGCGGTCATGGGCGCCGAAAAATTCCGCGCCACCCTGGCCGCTGCCGACCTCATCTCGCTGGTGAACTGGACGATGATTCCTAACATGACCGGCATCCTGCGTTCGCTCGTCGAGGATGTGCTGCCCGGCTTGCCGCGGCGTGACGGCCGGATTTTCTTCTTCGATCTGGCGGATCCGGAAAAGCGCTCGCGCGAGGACCTCATCGAGGTGCTCCAAATCATGGCGCGTTTCGGCGCTTTCGGCACCGTGACTCTCGGGCTCAATCTCAAGGAGGCCCAGCGCGTCCATGGCGAACTCGGTTTCTCCTCCCGCGGCGAAGCGGAGCAGGATCTGCGCCTGATCGCCGCCGATATCCGCCAGAATCTCAAGCTTGCAAGCGTCGTCGTCCACCCGCGCGAATCCGCCGCCTGCGCCACCGCCGAAGGCACAACCTGGGTGCCCGGCCCCTATACCGACAAGCCGCTCATCACCACCGGCGCCGGCGATCATTTCAACGCGGGCTTTGTTCAGGGCCAGATGTTAGGCCTGGCGCCTGAAGCCTGCCTCGGTCTTGGCGTCTGCACCAGCGGCCACTATGTCCGCACCGCGCAAAGTCCCAGCCTTGACGACCTGGAGGAGTTTCTAACCACCTGGGCTTAAGACTCACCCGAGGCGCTGCATCACCGCGGCGGAAAGCAACCTGCCATCCGCACGCCCTTCGGCCAGTTCCTGGGCCCGCTTCATCACCTTGCCCATGTCGGCCTTGGTGCTCGCCCCGGTGTCGGCCACGGCTTGTTCGATGAGCGCGGCGAGTTCGTGCTCACCGAGCGCGGCCGGAAGATAACGGGATAAAATTTCGATTTCCGCCTTCTCGGTCGCCGCGAGTTCCGCCCGCCCGGCCTTTTCGAATTGCTCGAACGAATCGAGACGCTGTTTGATTTGTTTCCTGACCACCGCGAGCACTTCGGACTCCTCCAGCACGGTGCTCAGGCTGCCTTTTTCGATCGCGGCGTTCGTCAAGGCGCTCTTGAGCGCGCGCAGGGCATTGAGGGCAATCGTGTCCCTGGCCTTCATCGCGGTCTTGATGTCCTCGGGGATGCGGGTGGCGGTGTCGCTCATGGCCATGTCTTATCACGCCCACCGGCTCATCCAAGGAAAACCCTTCCGCCCTGCGGCCCCGGCGTCGTGGCACCTGAAACCCGAGCGTGACATCGTTCCTCAAATTCCGCATCCCTGCCTCCGCAAGCACCTCCATGAAAAATTTTGTCCGACTCGCCACCCTGCTGGCCGTGCTCTGCGGCCGGATTCTCGCGGCCGCAGAACCGCTCAATGTGGTCCTACTCTATGCCGACGACTGGCGCCACGACACGCTCGGCGTTGCCGGTAATCCGGTGGTGAAAACGCCGCATCTCGACCGGCTCGCGCAGGAAGGGTTGCGCTTTACGCACAACTGCGTCACCACGTCGATCTGCGGCGTTAGCCGGGCCAGCCTCTTCACCGGGCAATGGATGGCGCGGCATGGCAACCCCGCCTTCCAGGAATTCAAGACGCCTTGGTCGGAAACCTATCCCGGATTGTTGCGGGCTAACGGATATTTCGTCGGCCATGTCGGCAAGTGGCACAACGGAACATTCCCCGCGGAAAAGTTCGACTTCGGCCGCGCGTATGCCGGCACCCATTGGTTCAAACAACCCGGTGGCGGTCGCATTCATGTCACCAAACGCAACGAAAACGACGCGCTGGAGTTCCTTCGCGTCCGTCCGGCGGACAAGCCCTTCTGCCTCACGCTGGCTTTTTTCGCCACCCACGCCGAGGACGGCAATCCAAAACAATTCCTGCCCCAGCCGGATAGCATGTCGCTCTATCAGGACGTGGCCGTCCCGGTGCCGGCAACCGCCACCGACTCCCATTTCAAAAAACTCCCGCCCTTCATCGCCAACGAGAAAAACGCGGGCCGCGTCCGCTGGCACTGGCGCTTCGACACGCCGGAGAAGTATCAGGAATCCATGAAGAACTATTACCGCCTCGCCAGCGAAGTGGACGCCACCTGCGGCAGGGTTCTCGCCGAATTGGCACAACAAGGCGTGCTCGACCACACGCTCGTCATCTTCACCACCGACAACGGCTACTACCATGGCGAACACGGCTTGGCGGACAAGTGGTATCCGCACCAGGAGAGCATCCGCGTCCCGCTCATCGTTCGCGATCCGCGCATGCCCCGGGAAATGCGCGGGCGAACGCATGACGACTTCACCCTCAATGTCGATCTCGCCCCGACTGTCCTTGCCGCCGCCGGAATCGCCGCTCCCGGGCGCATGCAGGGCCGCGATTTCTCCCCGCTCTATCTCGCCACCTCCAGGCCCGCATGGCGGACAGAGTTCTTCTACGAACACGCGATCATCAATCACAAGAACTTCATCCCTGCCTCGGAAGCCCTGGTGCGCAAGGACTGGAAATACATGTTCTGGCCTGACTTCGGCGTGGAGCAACTCTTCAATCTCCACACCGACCCCGCCGAAGAAAACGATCTTGCCGCCGATCCCGCCCAAGCCGCCCGCCTCGCCGAACTGCGGACCCGCTGCGCCACCCTCAAAGCCGACGCCCGTTGATTCGCCGCCTGCCCGGTCCGACCGAGTGGAATATCCGTCTGCTTGCGACGGTTCACTGCCGGTGAGATTGATCAATTTCTCACAGAAACTTTCCGGGATTGAGGATTCCGTTAGGATCGAGCGCCTGTTTGAGGGCTTGGTGGACATCGAAGGAAACTCCGCCGAGGGCCTGGCGGACCCACGGTTTTTTGGCGAGGCCGACGCCGTGTTCGCCGGTGATGGCGCCGCCTTGGGCGAGCACCCAGTTGAATAACAGATCAAGCGCGCGCCCGGCGCGCTCGCGGACTGCGGGATCGGCGTAGTCGCCGACCATGAGATTGGTGTGGATGTTGCCATCGCCGGCATGGCCGAAACAGGCGACGGGAATGCCGGTTTCCTGTTGCAGGCATTGCGCGAACTCGACGAGTTCGACGAGTTTGGAACGCGGGACGACGATGTCCTCGTTGAGTTTCGTGAGGCCGGTGTCGCGCAGCGCGTAGGAGAACTCGCGGCGGAGCTGCCAGATGCGCTCGCAGGAGGCTTCGTCCGGGGCGCGTTGGATATAACTCGCGCCGAGGGCCTCGATGAGATGATAGAGTTCCTCCAACTCCGAGGCGACGGCGGCCGCACGACCGTCGATCTCGACGATGAGGTGGGCGTTGCCGGGGGGAAACACTTCGGCACCCAAACGGTTGCGGGCGGCTTGCAGGGTGAACGCGTCGGTGATTTCCAGCGCGGAGGGCAGGTGGCCGGCATTGAGGATGGCCTGCACGGCGGTGGCGGCCATCGCGAACTCGGGGAAAATGGCGGCCAGCATTGCCCGGCCCGCGGGTTTGGGAATGAGGCGCAGCGTGGCTTCGGTGATGACTCCCAGCATGCCTTCCGAGCCGGTGAGGATTCCTATCAGATCGAAGCCGGTCTTGTTCTTGTGAAGACGGCCACCGGTGCGGAGCACGCGGCCATCGGCGAGCACGGCTTCGAGTCCCAACACATAACCGCGGGTGACGCCGTATTTCAAACACCGCGGCCCGCCGGCGTTGGTGGCGATGTTCCCTCCGATCGAGCACTCCTTGAGCGAGGCCGGGTCCGGAGGGTATTCCCAGCCGACGGCGCGCGCGGCCTGCTGCAACTCGCGGGTGATCACGCCGGGCTGCACGATGGCGACGCCGTCCTGCGGGTGCACTCCCAGAATCCGGTTCATGCGCATGACCGAGAGCGCGATGCCGCCGTGGACGGGAACGCAGCCGCCGACATACCCGACTCCGGCGCCGCGGGTGGTGACCGGGATTTTCCGTGCGTTCGCGAAGGCGAGCACGGCGGCGACATCGGCCGTGGATTCCGCGAACACCACCGCGTCCGGCGGGTGGCTGGCGGACCACTTGTCACCGGAATGGCTGATGAGGGTGTCCGCGGCGGCGGTGACTTTTCCCCCGCCTAGCAGGGAAACCAAAGCGGCGAACCAGGCGGGTGACGATGGATTGCTCATGTGAAAACGCGAATTCCTTCGAGATTTGGCCGGTGGCGGTGGCGCGTCAATCCTTGATCAAGACCCATGAGGAGGAGGCTGGCAGCGCAGCACATCCATGCCGAGGGTGATTTTTATCTGGAATCATAGACGATGGAATGCGACGAAAAGCTCATGAACGAAGCCACCGCGCGGCAGAATCCCATTCCTGAACCCGAACTTGAATCCCGGCCATCCAGGGCGTTTCTGCCTTATCCGGTTTCGACCCTCAGCCCGCCGATCGTTCCGACCGATCTGACTTCCTTCAAATCCCGGGGCATTTCCGAGGTGGAAAGGGACTTGCAGCAGAAGCTGACGGAAATTGGCGAGAGCTACCTGCGGGCGATCGACCATTTCAACTGGAACAAACTCGTGTACGAATCCGAGATCCGTTTCGAGCCGGTGGTCGGTGGCATCTATCACCTCTATGAAATGCGCGGCCGGCGTGCGCTTTCGATGATTTCTCCGGATCAATGGCCCCACAAACATCTGGCAACGGTGCGTCTCAATGTCGATCGCCAATGGCTGATCGTGGAGACCGGAAAAGACGTGAACTCCCGCGATCTCTTCGGCGGCGCATGAAACGCCCTGTCAGCGGAAGAAACCAAGCGAGGCATGGGGGTTTAAGACAGCGCATTGAAATCAGGAATTCGGGAAGTTCTGCGAGCAGGACAGGATGGCAGGCGTGGCTGGACCTTGGTTGCCGGAGGCTCTGAATCGGCAGCAGCCAAAAGGCCGAGGGAAGATGCCGAGAAAAGAGGCGGATGATCCGCCGGTGGCCCTTGAAATTTCGCCGTGCCAAATCGGGCCTGCCCGTGCATGTTCGCGGCGTCATGGTTTCGGAACAACGGCTTGTCTCCCTGCAATCCACGCTTGCGGAAATCGAAGCGGGCGGACTCCGCAAACGCGAGCGACTCATCGATTCCCCGCAGAACGCCACCGTCCGCCTGCGGGACGGCCGCACGGTGATCAACCTGTGCGCTAACAACTATCTCGGGCTCGCCGATCACCCGGAGGTTATCGCCGCCGCCAAGGCCGCGCTCGACCGCTGGGGCTGCGGCATGGCCTCGGTGCGCTTCATTTGCGGCACCCAGACGCTCCACAAACAACTGGAGGAGAAAATCTCGGCGTTTCTCGGTACCGAAGACACCATTCTCTATCCGTCGTGCTTCGATGCCAACGGCGGCCTCTTCGAGGTGCTGCTGGACGAGGCGGATGCCGTGATTTCCGATTCGCTCAACCACGCCTCGATCATTGACGGCGTGCGACTCTGTAAAGCCATGCGTTTCCGTTACGCCAACAACGACATGGTCGAGCTTGAGGCGAAACTACAGGAAGCCGATGCCGCGGGCGCGCGTTTCAAGCTCATCACCACCGACGGCGTGTTTTCGATGGACGGCATCATCGCCCAGCTCGACAGGATTCACGCCCTTGCGAACCAATACGACGCGATGGTTCACTTCGACGATTGCCACGCCACCGGCTTCCTCGGCGCGCGCGGCCGCGGCACCCACGAACATTGCGGGTTGTTCGGGCAAATCGACCTCACCACCGGGACCCTCGGCAAGGCGCTTGGCGGAGCGTCCGGCGGCTACACTTCCGGCAAAAGGGAAGTGATCGACTTGCTCCGCCAGCGCTCCCGGCCCTATCTGTTTTCCAATAGCATCGCCCCGCCGATCGTCGCCGCCTCGCTCAAGGTTTTCGAAATGCTCGAGGCTTCGACCGAGCTCGCCGATCGCGTGAAGGACAACGCCAGCTATTTCCGCAACGCCATGGCCGGGACCGGTTTCACCATCACCGGCGGAGACCACCCCATCTCCCCGGTTATGTTAGGCGATGCCGCGCTCTCCCAGAAATTCGCCGACACCCTGCTCGATCACGGGGTGTATGCCGTCGGTTTCTTCTATCCGGTGGTCGCGCGGGGCAAGGCCCGCATCCGCACCCAGATCAGTGCGGCCCACACCCGCGAACAACTCGATCAGGGCATCGAGGCCTTCGTGAAAACCGGCAGGGCACTCGGGGTGATTCGCTAGTGAGAGCCCGCCTGCACGCGGATGTGGCGCAGTAGCAGCGGGAAATGCTCCGCGGGGCGGCAGCGCTCGGGATTGCCTGGCAGAACCCGCCGCATCGCCGACCATGCCACGATGCGCGGGTTGATCTCCACCGAATCCAAGCCACTCAAGCCCGGCACCAGCCACGGCGCGATCGCTCCGTTGGTTGCGCCGATGTCGAGCTGCCGCTTGAGGTGATAGGTCACCGCGGTGGTGTAATCCCGGTTGGTGTCGCGCAACCGGCTCCAGTCCATTGGTGGTGTTTTTCGGCAGTGGCCCGGAATTGTTGTTGCAAACCAGTCTCAATTGGAGATCTTCTTCCCCGGATGCCACCTTCTCTTGGAGCCGATCTGAAAATCGACAGCGCCATGACCTTAAACCAGGTCAGGGTGGGCTGTGACGTGAGAATTCGTGTTTTGAGCGGTCCGGGTTGCGATCGCCTGCGGGATCTCGGGTTTTGCGAACAATTGCAGGTCCGCAAGCTCGCGGGCGGGCGGAATCTGATCTGTTCGGTCTGCGGCACGCGGATGGCCATCAGCCGCGAACTCGCCGAACAAGTGCTGGTGGGTCCGGTGGGTTGATCCGCCGAATCGGTCATGCAAGCCGCCCCTGAAACACCCTCGACCATCGCGCTGATCGGCAATCCGAATTCCGGCAAGACCACGCTTTTTAACGCCCTGACCGGGGCGAACCAGCGAGTCGGAAATTACTCCGGGGTCACGGTGGAACTCAAATCCGGGGAATTTTTCACCCCGCACGGAAAGAAACTCCGGGTGCTCGATTTGCCCGGATGTTATTCCCTGCGCGCGCCTTCGCCGGATGAAAAAGTGGCCGTGGACGTGCTCAAAGGCGAGCTGACCGGCTGCCCCAAACCGGATCTCGTGGTTTGCGTGCTGGATGCCTCGAATCTCGAACGGCACCTCCAACTGGCGTTGCAAGTCATGGCACTCCAGATCCCCACGGTGATCGCGCTGAACATGGTGGACATGGCCGAAAAATCAGGCCTGCGCCTCGATCCGGCGAAACTCTCCGAACAACTCGGCGTCCCCGTGGTGCCGATGCAGGCCAGCGCGGGGAAGGGGATCCTCGAGCTGAAACAGGCGCTGCGTTTTCCGTTTCCCGCCGCGCCCGAAGCGAAGTGGGCGACCGGCCCGCACGACGCGCACGACGCGCACGACGCGCACGACGCGCACGACCCGGAACCCGCCCGCCGCGATTTCATCCGGAAACTCTGCGAACTCGCCGCCCGCCGCCCGGACGCCCACCAGCTAACGGTTTCAGACCGGCTCGACTCGTGGCTGATGCATCCGTTGTGGGGCTGGCTGGCCTTTCTCGGCACGATGTTCGCGGTGTTCTGGGGGATCTTTTCATTTGCGAAGATCCCGCTGGGCTGGATTGAAAACGGCCAGGGCGCCGTGGCGGGCTGGGTGGCATCGCTGATGCCGGAGGGCGATCTCCGATCGTTGTTAGTCGATGGCGTGATCGGCGGGGTGGGTGGAGTGATTGTCTTCCTCCCGCAAATCCTGCTGCTGTTTTTTTTCATCGGTCTGTTGGAAAGCTCCGGCTACATGGCGCGCGCCGCCTTTCTGATGGACGGCGTGATGGCCAGGGCCGGCCTCAGCGGCAAGGCGTTCCTGCCACTGTTCAGTTCCTATGCCTGCGCCATTCCGGGCGTGATGGCCACCCGCACCATCGACTCGGCGAAGGAACGTCTCGTCACGATTTTCATCGCTCCGTGGATGAGCTGCTCGGCGCGCCTGCCGGTGTATTTCCTGATCGTCCCGTTGCTGCTCCACGAAAACGAGGGATCATGGAAACAAGCACTCATCCTGTTCGGGATCTATATTCTCGGCACGCTCACCGCCTTCGTCGTCGCCCGCCTGCTGCGCAAAAAACTCGGCGCGGACACCGGGACGAATCATTTCCTGTTGGAGTTGCCGCCGTACCGCCTGCCGCAGTGGAGATATATTTTTCGGCATGTGATGGAACGCGGCTGGGCCTTCGTCGCCAAGGCAGGCAC
>CAMBPB010000004.1 GCA_945869465.1 Prosthecobacter debontii | reverse complement strand
ACCACCGAGCCGGTGGGGCCGCCCTGGTTGGTGAAGCGCGGATCAGTGCCCAGCACATATTCGACGCCGTTATCCAGACCGTCCTCGTCGGGATCGGCATCGGCAGCCTGATTGGATAGAGCGGGGCTGCTGAAGCCGGACGCCCAGGTTTGATAGGGACTCAGCACCACACCGGAGGTCCAGTTCAACTGGACGTCGTTCTTGCCGTTGCCATCGGTCGGCCGGGTGACGGTGAAGGTGCCGAGCGAGCCGCTGTAATTGCTGCCGCCGGTGAGCGTCCCCACGCTAAAGAGGTTGGTGCCACCCGTGCCGGTGACGCCACTGGTTAGATCGACCACCGTCCAGGAGCGGTTGCTGCCCCAGAAGCTGTCCAGGAAGTCCACCGCGCCGCCGAAGCTAAGATCGAGCGTGGCGCCGCTGGTGACGGCGAAGGTGCCGCCGGTGACATCCACGCCATCGAAGTCCGTGCCGCGGACGCCGGTGGTGGCGGTGGAAACATCGTCATTGAGCTCCCACTTGAGGTTCGCAGCGGCGAGATAGGCCAGACTGTTGGAAAACGACTGGACTCCCGCGCTGAGGCCCGGGGCGTGGTCGCCGCTGATGCTGGTCGAACCACCGATGGTGCCGGTGCCGCCGAGGGTCGCGCCGCCGTCCACGGTGACCGAGCCGGTGCCGGTGCCGGAGCCCGTGGTGTTGTTGACGAGGAGCGTTCCGTTAGCAACCGTGGTGCCGCCGCCGTAGGTGTTCGCGCCGTTCAGAATCGTGGTGCCGCTGCCGAGTTGCGAGACGCCGCCCGTGCCGGAGATGACACTGTTGAAGTGAGTTCCTTGAGTGAGGTTGGTCGTGGCATCACGATTGAAGGCCAAATTACCATTATTCACGATGGTGCTAAGTGGGTTCAACGTGCCAGCCGCACCGCCATTGCCCAGTTGCAGCGTGCCGCCGTTGATGGTGGTGATGCCGGAGTAACCAGCAAAGGTGCCTGTGCCGTAAACGGTGGTCGTGTGATAGTTGGCCGAGATCGCCATGACGCCAGCGCCCGCCTTGGTCACGTTATAGACAGTGTTGCCAGCCAAGTTCCCGCTGAAGAGGAGATCCACACCGGATGCCGTCGTGCCGACTTCCGTCGTGAACACGAACGTGGTGGTTCCTACGTTGTTGCGAGCAGCCCAATTTGCGGAAATCACCGCTTCGCTGGCGCTGGCATGTGTATTGACGGGCACACTCGAACCGTAGGCGTCATTGAAGAACTCCATATACCCAACCGACGTTGACGAGATGAGACCCGCGGTCATGTCGATGGACTTCACCCGGTAGTCTTGGTTGCCCCCGCCGCCGCTCGTCCTGCTCAGCGTTCCACCGTTAATGGTGATCGTGCGATTCAGCGCGGTGCCATTGTAAAGCGGGTTACCGCCCAGTATCTCAACCGTGCCAGCGGAGTTGATCGTCAGCGCCCCCTGGTTCGCCTGCGAGTCGTTGGGTGTATTGAGAATCAGCTTTCCTCCGTTCACAATAGTGCCTCCCGCGTAACTGTTTGGGTTGCCGGTGAGGGTCAGATTGCTAATGCCATCCTTCACCAAGCCGCCTGCCCCGGTGAGGTTACCACTGAAGGTCTGGTTCGCGCTGCTGTTGTATTTCAGTGTGCCACCAGTGCCGATCAAGATGTCATTGCTATAGCTGCCTCCACCCAACTGCCCAGCCCCGCCGATTTCCAGCGTGCCGTTGCCGATGCCCGTATTACCGGTGAATGTGTTCACTCCATTCAAGAGCACATTGCCCGCAGTGCTCAAACCGGAAGTTGAGTTCACGAGGATCGGTGCATTCACGGTGAGTGTCCTGCTGGCGTTGTTATTGATCAGGGCCAGATTGCCGACCGTGGCGGTGGTCAAGCTGCCGTCGCCGACTGCCACACCGATGGTCAGCGCCTCTTTGCCGCTGCCGATCATGATGCCGTTGGTCACGAGGGCCTTGCCGACTGTATCCACCGTGCCTGCAAAGCTCGCGTTGTTTTGCAGCAGGGTGTTGACGGTCGTGGTCGCAGCACCGAGGTCAATGTTGCCGCTCGTGCCGTCGCCATCGAGCCGCACGTTTGTGGTGGAACCGTCGGCGATGGTGCTGACACCGCGGACGTCGATGTCGGTGTATCCACCGGCCGTGAGGGCGACGATGTAATTGTTCGATCCGTTCTCGACGCTGCCGGAGTTGACCGCCCAATCCGTGCCGCCCACCGTGGCCCAGGCACCGAGGATGCCCCCGCCGTTGTTCGCGGTGGTCGTGCTGGCGATGCTGTCCTCACCGAAATTGACCACGCCCACGCCGGGAGTGATGACATTCATGCGCAGGATGGAGGAACCGCTGGACTGCGTGACATTACTCAAACCGCCGGTGAGGGTGGTGGAGGCCACGGTTTGGACTTGAGCCGTGCCGTTGCGGATGTCGAGTGTGCCGCCGCCAAGGGTGAGCACACCGCCGCTGGCGAGCACGGGGGCTGCCGTGGTCGCTGTCGTGAAGTCAAGGGCCAGCGTGCCATTTGAGACGGTGGTGCCACCAGTCGAGGTGCTGCTGCCGCTGAGCGTGATGGTGCCGGTGCCGACCTTGTTGAGGGTGACCTGGCCTGTGCCTGTGGCGAAGATGCCTGCAAAAGTCCCGCCGCCGGTGTTGCCGTTGCCAATGGTCAGGGTTTTCGTGCCGCCGGTGGTGTTGACAATCTGACCGCCCGTGCCGGTAAAGTTGCCAACAGTCTGGTCGAAGTTGTTCAGGTCGAGCGCACCCCCGGCATTGACCGTCAGCGTGTTGTTCGTGGCGCCCAAGTTACCAAGCCCGACCACGTTGGTGGCACCCACGGCACTGGCGGCGCCCATCTTGATGCGCCCGCCGGAGTTGATCGTGGTGCCGCCGGTGTAGGTGTTGGTGACCGCGTTCTGCTGCATGAACAGAAACTTGGGTGTGGCGTTGAAGTTGTTGTTGGCGTTGCCCGAGACCACCAGCGAGCCAGCACCCGACATCCCAAACCGGTTGCCAGCCGCGCTGTTGAAATTGAGGGTGCGGTCGGTGTTATTGAGCGTCGGGTCGGCGAGGCTGACGGTCAGCGCCCCGTTGAGGACGATGTTGCCATCGACGCTGGTGTCCGCCGTCATGGCAATCGTGCCGCCAGTCGCACCGGCTGTAATGATCGCGCCGCTGTTGGGGTTGGTTCCGTTGAGCCACAGAGCCGCGTTATTGAGCGTGACTACGTTGCCGCTGCCGCCGAGAGCCGCGGCATTGCCGGCAATGACGGCACCGGCGTTGATATTTAGGCCGCCGGTGAACACGTTGGCGCCGGTCAAGCTCAGCACACCCGTGCCGAGCTTGGTGAAGCCGCCGCTGGCGGGGGTGAGGCTGTTGATGATCGAACTGATGGTCAGACCGGTGACCGTCGCACCGTTGCCAGCGTGGAAGAGCGAGGCCGTCGTGGCCCCGCCATCCACCGTGATGTTGTGGCTGGTCGAGTTGTTCAGGTCGAGCGTCGTGCCGCTGATAGTCGGGACGACCGCCACGTTGGTGGGCGTCGAAGTGATGTTGCCGGTGAGGGTCAGGATGTTGCCGACAGCGATGGTGGGCGTGACAGTGCCGCCGTTGCTGTTAAAGACTAGGTTGGCCTGCGTGTTGTTGCCGACATAGGTCATGGTCGCACCACCATTGAGGGTCACGGTGTTCCGCGGATCGATCTGGCCGGCGTTGGTCGCCATCGTCACGACGCTGCCGTTGTTGATGATGAGGCCGTTAGCCCCGGAACTCGCCAATGCGTAAGGAACAGTGATGACGCCGGGGTTGGTGGCATCCAGTGAAAGCCCGCCGGTGTTCTTGCTGCTGACATATGTCCCACCCGTATAGGTATTCGGGGCAGTCAAGCTCAGCAAGGCATTCCCGTCGTTTTTACCGACCGCGACGATCAGGCTGACAGGGTTTCCGTTATCCACGATCACGGAATGGATGGGGTTAATGCTGCCGTTGTTGCCGTCTCTCTTGATAAGGAAGAGTTCTTGTGACGTTCCGGAGGTAATCCGCCCGCGGTTAGCCGCGGTTCCCATCGGGGTGGTGCCGGTGATAACCATCATGCCGCTATCCACAGTCAGAAGATCGCTCCCCCCGGTTGTGGTCCCATTCGTGAAAGTAATGGCGCCTTGATTGAAGGAATTGATGGTCATGTTGGCCGTAACCGCTCCCGAAACGCTATTCAGGTTACTAGTGGGCAACGCCGCCGCAAAGGTGCCGGTGTAATTGGCCGGGAAGCCGGCGGTTCCCAACGGACCGAAGCCCAAGCCGGGCACGTAGCCCACAAAGTGAAACTGATCGACGGTGTAAGTGTTGAATGCGCCCGGAACGACGCCATTGATCGGGGTGAGGCCGGTTTGCGTGCCGGAGACCACGACGCGCGCGGCGTTGCCGATCTGCCCAAGGTTGTTGTTTCCGCCGTTCCATTGGCTGTCACCAGCCACGTTGACGATCGCTCCGGTGTTGCGGGTGAGGCTGGCGAGCGTCAACTGGGCGCTGTTCACACCAGTGCCGCCAGGATTGGCAACGAGCATGTTTAAGCCCGAGTTCAGCGTCACTCCATGCGTCAAATCGCCAAGGGTTTCCGTCGAGTTGTATTGCGCACGGCCATAATAGCCGATCATGCCGCTATTCAGCGTGATCGAAGCCGCGTTGTTGACGCGATCGGCCATGTCCTTGGTGCCGGTATTGTCAATGATCAGCGCGGAGCCATTCAGGGTGATCCCGGTCGTGGCAGCCAGGGTGCCGCCGTCCTTTAGGGCCAAGCCGAATACGCCACTAGGGCCCGAGGCGCTACCGTTGGCGCTCAGTCGGCCTCCGAGCACGCTCACCGTGCCAGTGGTGCTGTTGGCGCTGACCAGGGTCAATGAGGTGGTGCCGCCCGTCTTGACGAAGTTGAACGCCCCGCCGTCGGAGCCGATGTTGCCGGCGAAGGTGGCCGCTCCGGTATTAACGGTCAGCGTGCCGGTGCCCGTGATGTTTCCGCCGGAGCCTTCGACTAAGCCGGTGCTGGTGAGTGATCCGAGATACTGGTTGTTGCTGCCGAGGGCGAGCGTGCTGCCGTTATTGAGCACCATCGCCTTGTTGACCGCCAAGGTATTGTTCCCGCCGCCGAGGGTCAGAGTGCCCTGATTGACGTAAGTAATGCCGGTATAGTTATTCAGGGCGCTGAGTGTGAGGTTGCCCGCACCGACTTTGTTAAGGGCAGCGCTGACGTTGCTGCTGCTGCTGCCGATCACGCTGGCGATGCTCATGTCGCTGGCGTTGTTGATCACCAGTTCCGCATTGCTCGTCGTGACCAGGTAGCCGCCCGTGATGTTTCCACCGCCATTGTTGATTACGGCGGCAGCGTCCAAAGTCAGGACTTGCCCGGAGTTGATGGTAACTCCCTGACCGGTCAGCTTGAGCTTGTTGATCGTCTTGGTGGCGGTCACGTTGGTCTGCGCGCCAGTCGGATTGAAGTTGATCGCAGTGGAAGTGGCTTGCGCACCGAAGTCGCCCGTGGTGTAGCCCGCATAGGCGCTGATCGGGGCATTGGCCAAGCCGGTGCTGGTGGCGAAGTCATTGCCGTAGAAGAGCGGCATCGTGCCGCCCATGAGCAGGCTGTCGGTGACGGTGGTCGGGGCCACAAACTGCACGGCGGGACCGGAACCAGAGAAACTCACGACACCGCCTGCAGCGCGGGTGCCGAGACTGGCGAAGCTGAGCGTGCCGGTGCCCGACAGATTGATCACATCGAGACCAGCACTTGGAGTAAGCGCACCAATAGCCTCGGTGGTGCCGTTGCCGGTGAAATTCAAGGTGCCGCCGGAAAGCGTCAGGGTTCGCGTGGAGCCGCCGAGGCGACTGGCGGTGCTTGTGCTGGTGTTGTCGAGCGTCAGGATGGCACCGGGGTTCACGGTGGTGGTGCTGGCGTTGCCAAGCTTCCCAGCTGAATCCAATTTGAAGGTTCCTGCGTTGACCGCAAATGGCAGGATGAAGCCGGTGCTTGCCACGCTAAGCGTCGTGGTGCCGCTGCCGATCTTGGTGATGCTGCTGACAGCCCCGATCGCGGTGGTGGTGACGGCAATGCCGCCAGCGCCGGAGAAGGTCAGGGCCTGCCCGCCGCTGATGCCGCCGCTCAGGGTCAACGTGCCGGAGGTGGAGCCGATCGTCGCCGCGCCACCGAGGGTGATCGCGCCGCTGAGGGCGTTCGTGCCGCTGAAGTTTTCCAGCGCGCCGCCGCTGTTGATGCCGGAGCCGGTGAGATTGAACAACTCGGCGGTGTTGACGCCATTAATCTGCACGGCGGAGCCGACGGCATTGGAGACGGTGGTGTTGGTGCCCGGCGCCCCCAAGGCACCGGCGTTGGAGACGCGGATGGCACCGGCATTGACGGTGATCACGCCGGTATAGCTGGAGGTGTTGTCCACGTTGATGTTGAACACGCCGTTGCCGTTCTTTCTGAGGGCGTTTGTCGAGGCGGTGCCGTTGTTCAACGCGGTGGTGTCGAGGGTGAGGACATTGCCCTGGGTCACGTCGATCACTCCATTGGCTGCGCTGGTGTTGATCCGGCGGGCGGTGCTGAAGGTGCCGTCCGCCTGAAGGCCCGAACCGATTAGATTGAGGGAGATGATGTTGCCGCTGTCGCCCAAGGCACCATCCGAAGTCACGCTGAGGAGGCCGTTGCTGATGGTGAGCGTGCTGCCACCGGTGCCGAAGGTGTTGCCGGCGTTGGTCAGCACCATGGTGCCGGTGCCGGTTTTGGTGAAGCCAAAGCCCCCGGAAACCACCCCCGAGAGAGTCAGGCCCTGGACGATCGGCGCATTCCCAAGGACGAGCGACGGGTTCGTGACGCTGAAGGTCGGTGCGGCGCTGAAGGTGGTGGCGCCGGTGAACTCCAGGCCGAAGCCATTGCTGTTGGTTACGGTTAGCGTTTGGGAGCCGATGTCGAGGGAGTCGAGCTGGAGCGTCTTGTTAGCGGCGTTGAGCGTGCCGGCGCCGGCGGTGAATTGTCCGACGGTGATGGTCTGGGCCGCACCGCTGAGCGCGATGTCATTGCCGTAGTTGATGCTTTCGAGCTTGCTGTTGCCGAGCCCCGTGCCAGTGCCGTCGCTGGCCAGGGCGAGCGCGGCACCGTTGCTGATCGTGACCAGGCCGGAGCCGAGGGAGCCCGCCGCGACGGCCTTCAGCGTGCCGCCGGTGATGTTGGTGCCGCCGTCATAGGTGTTGCTGGCGTTGAGGGTCGTCGTGCCAGACGTGTTGGTGAACACGATGCCGATTCCGGCGAGGATGGCCGTCGAAGTGCCACCAGTGCCGCTGTAGGCGGTGCCGGTGAGCGTACCATTTTGCAGCGTGCCGCCGGCCAGTGTAACGGTGGTGGCCGTCTGGGTGGTGGCGTTCAGATCGAGGATGCCGCTGGAAACGGTCAGCGCGCCCAGAGTATTGCCGGCGTTGCTCAACACAACCGAGCCGGTGCTGGCTCCGGTGATGGCGAGGTCGCTGCCGGTGATCAGAGTGGGATAGGTGAGCGTACCCCCGCCGCCCCCGAGGCGATAGGTGGTGCCATTGGGCGTCAGGGTGCCGGTGTAGTTCACAATGCCGACTGCGCCAAGGGACGCGTTCGTGAGGCCGGCGGCTGCGAAGTCGAAGTTGTCGCCCGCGTAGTTGTCCGCAGCGATGGCGCCGGCGGAGGCCGCCACGACGCGGTTGGCCAGCGCGGTCTGGACATCGGTGATACCGATTCCGAAGGACGCGCCAAACACCGCCGTGCCACCGGCGTTGATCGTGACATCGCGATTCAGGACGTTGGAGGCATCGCCATTGATAGAGCTGTTACCATTGAACTGCACGATACCGCCGCTGTTGACAGCGATGTCGCCGGTGGCCGCGGTGTTGTTGCCGGAAAGGACCAACTTGCCGCCGTTGACGGCGGTCGCACCCGTGTAGGTGTTGTCGCCCGAGAGCGTTAACGTGCCAGCACCGGTCTTGGTGAGCAACAACGTGCCCGCAGCGCCATTCTGCAGGACGCCCGCAAACGTGCTGTTCGCCGTGTTGTTGACGGTGAGTGTGGCGTTGCCAGCCGTGCCGTTTTCGACAACCGGCGTGCCGACGGTGGCGTTGGTGTCCAGATTGGCGATGGTGATGTTGTTCGCATTGAGCCGTAAAGTGCCAGTGCTGCCTGCGCCAAAGCTCACGGTGCCCGCCGCGCCTGCTGCGCCGCCCAACGCCTGAGTGTTGAGCAACCGCAAGACACCCTCGTTGATGATCGTGCCGCCGGTGTAGGTATTCGTGCCGCCGAGTTCCATCGTGCCTGCGCCGCTCTTGGTGATACCGAGCCTACGGGCACCGCCGTCCTGAATGATGCTCTTGCCAGTGTTGGAAGCTGCACCGTTGTTCCATGTGCTGGTGGTCGTGTTGTTGATCGTCAGGATATCGGTGCCGGTGCCGCTGGTGTCACTGCTGCCGCTTTCGATGTAGTTTTCACCCTTGCCGTCGCGATGGTTTGCAACCGGAGAATTAAGCCCAATGACGGTCACACTGTTCCCAAAGAGCTGCAGTTTATTGATGAGTGAAAAGGCTCCCTGATCAAAAACGAGGTTGGCGGTCGTGGGCTGGCCGAACGCCGTCGAACTGCCTGCGCGAAGGATGCTGGTGCCTGTGCTGTGACCAATCCCACTGCCGTAGATCGTGGTGGTGCCGGTGTAGGTATTGTTGCCGGTAAGGGTCAGTGTGCCGACGCCGTGTTTGGCGAGATTGAAGACATTACTGTCGCCAGCCGTGAAGTCGGCAAGCGTGCCAGTGTAAGTAAAATCGCCTGCGGTGGTGTCCAAACCGAACTGCGCACCGCCCTTCAAGCCGGTGGTGGTGGTGCTTGCACCCAAGTGCGAGCTGTCGAGAATGGTGGCGATCGCCGTGGAATCAAAATAAGTCGGGCCTGCGCCAACGCCGATGGCAATGCCGGCTACACCAGCCCCGGGCGTGACCGTGATATTCGCTGGAGTGAAGTAGGCGACGCCTCCGTTGACCGATTGCGTCTTGCGGATGCTCAAATGACCACCGTTGACAGTGGTCGTGCCGGTGTAGGTGTTGGCGCCGTCGAGAGCCCATACGCCATAGGCACCTGCCGTGCCGCCCATGATCACGCTCGTTGCGCCGCCGGATCCGTCTCCAAGCGCAGGTGAGAACTTATTGACGTTCATGATGGCGCTTTCAAATTTCAACGTCCGAGCACCCGATCCTGTGAAGGCGATAGCACCGGTGCCGGTGAATTCAGTAGGCCGGGTCGTAGTTCCCTGAATCGAGAGGTCGTCAATCTGAATGGTGCCGCCACCCGCGCCGAGCGTGAAGAGGCGACTGGTCTGATCCGCGCCGCCGCCGCCGTCCTTCGTGCGAAGGATTCCGCCATCAAGGATCAGATCGGAAGCGGGGCCGGTGCCTAGATTTCCCACAACACCAGATACGATGCCGCTCATAATCGTCAGAACAGCGGGCGTCGCACCGCGCGCACCTGTGACCAAGACAGCGGAGCTGCTGCTTGGGTTCCAGATGAAATTACCGAAGCCACTCGTGCCTCCGCTGAGGGTTTGATTGGCGCTGCTGGTGTAGTTCAGGGTCGCTCCCTGTGCGATGGTGATCGCACCGGCGTAGTTGCCGCTGTTCAAGTTGCCAGTTCCGGAAATGGTGAGCGTGCCGGCGTTGACGAAGGTGGCACCGGTGTAGGTGTTGACGCCGTTGAGGGTGACGTTTCCTGCGGTGGTCAAGGTGGAGGCACCGTTCAGGATGACGGGCACATTAACAGTCAGGGTCTTGCCGGAATTCGTGCCGCTGTAATTGCTCGCATTGTTCAGGACGAGGTCGCCTGCGGATGCAGCCGCTTGCAACGAGCCGGTGCCAGCAGATAGACCGATGGTCAGCGATTCCTTACCGGCACCAATCATGATGCCAGTGGTCTGCAAAGTCTTGCCGGTGGTATCGATCGTTGCGGCGGTGGTCGTGTTTTGAAGCAGCGTGTTGATCGCAGTGGTGGTGGATCCCAGAGTGATGTCGCCGGAGCCCGACGCACTGTTCAAGCGCACATTTGTTGTAGATCCATTGGTTATCGTGGAGCCGAGCGCGTCTATATCCGTGTAGCCGGAAGTGTATGCCGTGATGGCAGTGTTGGCGGCAGCGGCGTCCACGGACTTGGCCCAGTTCGCACCAGCAACCGTGGCATAAGCGCCGAGGATGCCAACGCTGGTTGCGTTATTGTTGTCGGTGTCAGCGATGCTTGCCGCGCCAAAGTCAAGCATGGCACCGGGGTTGCGCGTGATGGCGTTCATCCGGAGGATGGAAGACCCACCGCCGCTCTGGATGACACTGGAGGCACCGGGGCTCAGGGTGGTGTTGGTGACCACTTCGGTGTGCGAGCCACCACTGAGGTTCAGCGTGCCGCCGCCGAGGGTGAGCATCCCGAGGGTGGCATGATCGCTCAGCTTGGAAGTGTTGTTAGTTGAATAGTCGAGTTTCAGCGTGCCGCCCGCGTTGACCGTGGTCTTGAGGGCGGTGGCGGCGGTGGGCGAACCGGAGAGGACCAGGGTGCCTTGATTCACCGTCGTGCCGAAGGTGCTGACCGTGCCGGCTGCATCGCTGTAAGTGTTGTTGCCGGAGAGGATCCAAGTGCCGACGCCGTCTTTGACAACACTGACGCCCTTGTTGCCATTGTTGGGAATGATGCCCGCGAAGGTATTGTTGTTAGCGTTGCTGCCGGAAAGAACGAGCGTGAACAACTGATCGGCGTTGGCGAAGGTCGGGCTGCCGGCGTTGGTGAAGTTGATTGCGGCACTGCCGGAGGCGTCGAGCACCGCAAACCGGTTGGCGTTGCCTCCGCCCAAGTTGAAGTTGATGAGTCGATCTGTGCTGTCACCGGAGCCGGTGTATTTCAAAATCGGCGCGTTAGAGCCGGTATTGGGGATGATCGCGTTGACCAGCGCTGCAATGGTGGTTTGCGCCCCGCTGCTGCCCGCATTGAACACCAGATTGGCGGCCGCATTGGTGGACGCGCCAATGCTGCTGGCAACACCGCCGTTGGCGAGTTTGCCGACGGAGAGGATGCCGGCGTTGATCGTCGTGATGCCGGTGTAGGTGTTGCCGGCGTTGGCGGGTGCCCATGTGCCTTTATCTGACTTGGTCAGGTTGGTCAGGCCGCCTAAGTCATCGAGGCGGAGGCCCATGCTGTTGGCCCCGACGTTGGTGCCAGCCAAAGTGAGGGTGCGAGCGCCGCTCTGGTTGTTGAAGCCAATGAGGTCGGTGCTGGTGAAGCTCAAGGTGTTGTTCGGGCCGGCAGCCGAGGAATCAAGCGTGCCGCCGCTGGTGCCGACGCCAAAGAGACGGTTGGTCGTGGCAGCGGTGTTGTTGCTGTATTGCAGGGTCCCTCCGTTGAGGATCAAGTCAGCGGCGGAGCCGGCGACCGAGCCCCTTCCAATGCTGCTGGCCGTGTTGACGGCGGCGAAGGTGCCAACATTCAGGATGCCCTGCGAAATCGTGGTCGGGCCCGTGTAGGTGCTGGCGGAGTTGGTGAGCGCCCATGTGCCGATACCGGTCTTGGTGAGGCTGGTCGCGCCGCTGTTGTCGCCAATGAGCAGGGCCAGGGTGCTTTGGCTCGTGTTGCTGCCGCTGGTCGAGGCCGCGACGCCGACGTTCGAGCCTTGCAGGGTCAGCGTGCGCGGACCGGTCTGGCTGGCGAAGCCCATCGCGCCCGTGCCGATGAAGTTCATCGTGGCGGCCGCAGTGCCCGATGAGGAATCAATCGTGCCGCCCATGGCACTGATGCTGAAAAGGCGGTTGGTCGAGACGGCCGTCGTCGCAGTGCCGTATTGCAGGAAGCCGCCGTTGATGACGAGATTGTCTGCAGAAGTGGAGGCTGCACCGAGTGAACTGGCGAGGCCACCGTTTGCCAGCGCACCGGCTGTGTTCAGCACAATCGAGCCGCCATTGATGACCGTTGCGCCGGTGAAATTGCTGGTGACGTTGGAGAGCGTGAGCACGCCCTGACCGACCGCCACGGTGTTGCCGGTTCCGGTCTTCACGATGGAAACCGCGCCGCCGTTGTCATTGATCGGCGCACCGATGGTGATGGCGCCGTTGCCGCCTGACGTGCCGTTGCCGGTGTTGATATAAATGCTGCCGCCGCCCGTGGGCGTGCTCAGTGCGCCCGTGCTGCCAGTGACCTGATTAATGGTCCAGAGTCCCTGGTTGGCATTCAAAAGCCCGAAGGTATTCAAATTACCACCTGTCGGGATGGCGATGGTGGTGGCGGTGTTGGCGTTACCAAACGCCGGGAGATTGCGCAGGGCGGCCATGTTGTGCGTCGTCGCACTGAGGACGTTAGCGGCACCGCCGCCGAGGAAGTTGCTGGTGTAAGCCTTGGTCGAATCGGTCCATGTGGAATCCAGCGATCCGGCGATGTTGGCGGCGACGATGTTGCCGGAGGCGTCATACACGGCATAATCGGTCTGGACGGTGGCCGAGGTGCCGGTGGTCGCCCAAGGCCCAATGATCTGTCCGGCCGGGGTGGCAGTGACACCGGCGACTTTGATGATGTTCGTCGTCGCGTTTGGTGCGGTGGTGGCCGCAGAGAAAGTGGCGGTGGAACGGTTGTTTTGCGTCAGGCTGTTCAGGGTCAGCGTCTGGATGCCAGTCGCCATGTTAGTGGACAGCACGGTATTAAACTGCCCACCGTTGAGCGTCACATTGCCGATGTTCTCGGCGTAGGTGTTACCGCTGGTGTTATTGTAAGTAAGCGTGCCGCCGTTGGAGGTGATGGCCGTGGCGTTGTTGAGGCGATTCACCGAGCCTTCCGCAGTGCTCGTGTTGGTCAACTGGAGGTTGCCGCCCGCGATGGTGATTACGGAGGAGGTATTGATCGTGCCAGCGGCTCCGCTGATTTCCAACTTGCCACTGCCGAGCGCAGCATATGCGCCGCCGCCCGCAGGCCCACCGGTAATCGTCAATGTGCCAGCGTTCACCGTAGTGGTGCCGGTGTAGGTGTTGTTGCCGCCCAGCACCATCGTGCCCGCACCGGTCTTGGTGAGACCGGTGGTGGTGGTATTCGTGCCATTGGAGATGATGCTGCCGATAGTCAGCGTGTTCGCCAACGCATTGATCGTGCGCACCGTATCCGTCCCGGTCGCTCCTAGATCCACCGTGCCGCCGGTGAATGTCATCTGCTGCAGACCCGCTCCAACAGACTTTGCGCTGTCGTTGAAGCTGAAATCACCGTTCCATTGCTGGACGATGCTCGAATAGTTGCCGCCAGATTGGTTGATGCTGTTCAGATTAGTGCCACCCGCGATGTAGAGAGAAGACCCTGCCTGGAGGTTGTTTACGGAGCCTACGATTTGGAGTGTGCCGGCATCAAGGTAAGTCCCACCCGTATAGGTCATCGTGCCCCCGTTCAATCCCAACGTCATAATGCCGGCACCTTGCTTGACGAGCTTGACCGTGCCGGAAGTGCCATTACTGATGTTGCCCAGAGCGCTGATGGAGTTGGTCGCAGATGTGCCGTTGGCGTCGAAGGTCAGAGTCTTGAGCCCCGAACCTGCCGAACCGGTGAAGGTGCCGCTAAACTGCAAATAAGGGACAGCGTTGAGCGCACCGACTCTGTTGTTGGTGATGGTGAAGTCACTCGCAGCGCCGTCGGTGCCCAAAACGATGTTGGCGTTGAATATCTCCTGTTGGGCAACGGCAGAGTTGACGGTAATCGCACCGCCGTTGTCCAGCGTGAGAGTCTGGATGCCGATCCCGCCCGAACCAATCGTGTAAGCCGCAGCACTCGATGTCTCGAAGCTGATGGTATTGATCGTGACGCCCGTTCCAAGATCAATGATGTCAAGCGTCCCGCCCGCATTATTGAACGTGGCGGTGTCACCCGTGCCGGGGACTGGGGTGGTGCTCCAGTTGGTGCCGGTGGCCCAGGTGGCATCGGTGGTGCCGTTCCACGTTGCGCTGGCAGCCTGCGCGGAGTATGGAGCAAGCAGGGTGGCGATCGAAATCGCGAGCAGGCGGGCGGATTGCGAACCGTTGCGAACAAGACGAATGACGGATTTAGGTTTCATGTTGGTGGTGGCGGTCGGAGCGGCGACAGGAAAACGAATGGGTTTGGGTGGGTTTGACTTAACGGAAGGGTGTTGGATGGATAAACCATGGCGCAAGCGTCATGAAATCAACCTCCTTCCATCAAATACTCGCGAACCATATCAGCCCGTTTTGCGGTGGGCAAGATTTTTTTGCTAGGGATCCGAAAAATTGCCGGGCTAAAAGCCCGCCGGGTTTCGCCTGGCCTCCCGCAACTTAACAAAAAGTCCGAAACCTCGAAAAATCGTGGGTTTCGGACTTCCTTGATTATTAAGAAACTCGAAGTAAATCTCGGGCGCGGAAGCCTTTGATGCGACTCGGTCAGTGCGAGCAGCAGCCACCGCCACCGCCACCGCCACCGCCACCGCCACCGCCGCCACCACAGCATCCGCCACCGCTGGCCGCCGCGATGTCTTCCGCCGTGGGAACCTTGCCGGACTCCAATGTCAGGCTGATGTATTTGCTGATTTCCTTCTGCAAGCGCTCCAACTCCTGTTGGGCGGTTAGAAACTCCCGCGCCACCTCGTTGTCGAACAACGCCTCACGCGCCGCCTCGAACTCGCGGATTTCCGTCGCACCCAGTTCGACCCCGGCGTGCTGCTTGTGATGCAAGTCCTCGCCGCGTTCATGCACACTCTGATATTGGAGGCGGGCGGCGTCGTCGCTGAGGAAACGTTCGACGTTCTCCTGGAGCTGGAGAAACACGGGGTCGCTGGCGATTTGGGCGCACAACTCCCGGGTTTTCACGATCACGGTGGAATCTGCGGCAATGATGGACATGGCCGCTGAATACCCTTGCAAGCCGGGACTGGCAACGGAGTTTTTGGAAAAATTCGCGCGGGGGAATCCGCTGGGGTTTCCCGCCACCTGGAATGACCTGGGCGATGCCAATAGTATCCCTCCCTGGCAACAAAAGCGTGACAGCGAGCTTGCCTGCGCGTTTCGTCGCCCCCGCATCCGCTCGCCATGGCCATCGATCCACTCAAAGACGGCATTCGTTCCCACGTGCGAATCGATTTCTACGGCAACGTCCACAAAAAACTCCGCGGCACCGATGCCGACAAACGCTACGCCACCGAGGTGGCCGTGCTCAAGGTGCTCGGGGAACGCGGCTGCCCCTACGTCCCCAGGCTGCTGGCAGAACACCCGGAGGAGCTTTACTTCGTTTCCACCAATTGCGGCAAACCCGCGCCGCAGCTCTCCAAGGAAAAAGCCGACAAACTCTTCGCCAAACTCGAAAAGGAATACGGCGTGCGCCACCTCGACGCCGAACCGCGCAACATCACCTACTCGGACAAACTGGGCTGCTTCTGCATCATCGACTTCGAACTCGCCGACATCCTGCCGCCACCGCCGGGTCTGGTGATGCCGCCCGCGCCCCAACCGAACACCTGATTTCACCGTGCCCGTCCCCTTGATCCTCCAGTGGGCCTCCATGACCCACAGCGGCTCCCGCAAGCCCCGCAACGACGATTCGCTCATCGCCTTCGCCTCCGGTCCTTCAGGCGCACAAACCCTGCCGGAATTCGGGGCCCGCTCGCTGGAACGCCACGATTTGGTCTTCGCCGTCTCCGATGGCATGGGTGGCGGCAACGCCGGCGACCTCGCCTCCTCGCTCTTGTTGCAGAAGATGTCGGAAATCATCCCGGAAACCTTCAAAATCGCCGCCTCCGGGTTTTTCCCGGATTGCCTCGATCACCTCGCCGAGGCGATCCGCTCGGTCCACGGCCACATCAACGAGGCCGCCTGCGACCACAATCACGGCATGGCCGCCACCCTCGCGCTCGCCTGGTTCACTCCGGACAACCTCTACCTTGCCAACGCCGGCGATTCGCGCATCTACCTTTCGCGCGGCGGCGAACTCAAACAACTCACCCGCGACCACACCGCCGCCTGGGGCCAGTGGAAACGCGGCGAAATCTCGGAAATCGAATATCGCTCCCACCCGCGGCGCTCCGCCCTCTACGAAGTCATCGGCGGCTGCCACCTCAATGTCTGCCCCCACTTCGCCGCGGTCCCCTACCAGGCGGACGACCGTTTCCTCATCTGCTCGGACGGCCTCATCGACGGTGTCTGGGAACGCCACATCGCCAACGCCCTCGCAGCTCCCCTCTCCCCCGGCGAGACCTCCCGCACTCTTCTCAAACGCGCCATCGACAACTCCGGAATCGACGATACAACCCTCATCGTCGTCCACGTCAACGAACCCTCCCCGCCTGAAAATCCAATCATCTGAAAAATCCCCGACGCTTGGCACGCATGGTGCTTTGCACCTCCGGGCAATTCTGCCTTGCCCACAGCGGGCCCACTCCAAATCCTCTCATCCCAAACCACTGAACAACACATGGCCAAATACAAACTGGAATACATCTGGCTCGACGGTTACACGCCCGTGCCGAACCTTCGCAGCAAAACCCAAATCAAGGAATTCGGCAGTTTTCCGACTCTCGACCAGCTTCCGCTGTGGGGTTTTGACGGCAGTTCGACCCAACAGGCCGAGGGCCGCAGCTCGGATTGCATGCTCAAACCCGTCGCCGTTTTCCCGGACAGCACCCGCCGCAACGGCGTGCTGGTCATGTGCGAAGTGATGATGCCCGACGGCACCACCCCGCATCCGTCCAACGGCCGCGCCACCGTGCTCGACGATCCCGGCGCCTGGTTCGGCTTCGAACAGGAATACTTTCTCTATCAGGACGGTCGTCCGCTCGGCTTCCCCGCCGAAGGATACCCCGCCCCGCAAGGCCCCTACTACTGCGGCGCCGGCTTCAAAGCCGTCGGTGACCTCGCCCGCCAGATCGTCGAGGAACATCTCGATCTCTGTCTCGACGCCGGCATCAACCACGAAGGCATCAATGCCGAGGTGGCCAAAGGCCAGTGGGAATTCCAGATCTTCGGCAAGGGCTCCAAGCGCGCCGCCGACGAGGTCTGGGTAGCACGCTATATCCTCAACCGCCTTTGCGAAAAATACGGCATCGATGTGGAATACCACTGCAAACCGATCAGGGGCGATTGGAACGGTTCCGGCATGCACGCCAACTTCTCGACCACCTATCTTCGCGAGATGGGCGGCAAGGCCTACTTCGAAGCCCTGATGGCCGCCTTCGCCGAAAACGTCGAGGAACATATCGCCGTGTATGGCCCGGACAACCACCTGCGCCTGACCGGTCTCCACGAAACCCAGTCGATCGACAAGTTCACCTACGGGCTTGCCGACCGCGGATCGTCAGTCCGGATGCCGCACAGTTTTATCAACGACAACTACCGTGGCTACCTGGAAGACCGCCGCCCGAATTCCCAGGGCGATCCCTATCAGATCGCCTCACGGATTCTCAAGACCATCTCGACGGTCCCCACACCCTGACGCGTGGCGCAGGGACATCCCTGCCCGCCGCCAATCCCTCACCAAGCCGCTTTCCCACGGAGTGTCGCTCTTTTTCAAGGCGACATGAATTGGGTTGGCGGCTTGATTTGTTATAGGGCGGCAATCTCCCCATGTTTTTGCTTTCTCTCTTGGCCGAACCCGGATAACCACAGTGGCATCACTGCCACAAAACCATGGACATTCTCCGCCCTTCATCAAAGGCGAACTGCTGGAAATTATCGAATTCACCGACGACTCGCGCGACACGCTGTCGTGGCGGTTTCCCGATGACGGCAAGGCGATCAAGAACGACGCACAACTGATTGTTAGATAAAGCCATGCCGCGTAGTTCGTCTATCTCGGCCAATACGGCGATTTTTTCGCGCCGGGCAAACACGCGCTCGTCAGGGACAACATCCCTGTTCTAACGAAAATCAAGGGCTGGAAATACGGCTTCAAATCGCCCTTCAAGGCGGACGTCTATTTCGTCACCACGCGCCTCTTCACCGGCAACAAGTGGGGCACCGCCAACCCGGTGATGATGCGCGACAAGGACTTCGGCATCGTCCGGCTACGAGCCTTCGGGACCTTCGATTTCAGGATCACCAACCCGCCGGTTTTCCTCAAGGAAGTCGCCGGCACCGACCACCACTTCCGCCTCGATGAATTCGCCGAGACCATGCGCTCCCGCATCGTCAGTGTCTTCAGTGAGGCACTCGCCTCGTGTGGTGTTCCCGCGCTTGATGTCGCCTCGCGTTACTCGGAACTCACGGCGATCCTGATCGTGATGCTTCTGGTGATGCTTGCAAAGCGCTGATCGGGTCCAACCCACGGCATGCCTCATACTCTGAGGCGCAGATCCGCGCGTCAGCCGATCCCCTTCTGTAAATCCCGCGCACTCCACAGCATCCCCGCCGCCGCAGCTCCACTGCCACGCCACTTTCGAGCACCATTCTCTCGCTTCGAGCCGAATCGCTGGCGGCATTTCCTGAAAACATCGTCCACAAACTCCCGGCTCCCAATCACCGCACCGTCGGTAAAATACCTCACCCGGCTCCGCAGCATCCGGCTCATCGCCACGTCCCGGCTCCGCTGGAGTTGCGCCAACTCGACGTTCACAGCGGCTTTGTTCAGACCCTTGCGCACCACCTTCACAACCCGTTTACCCGCCTCCGTCACCACCTCCTTGAGCTGTTCCTGCCCCTCTTCTAGCAACAGCATTCGGTATTCCTTCGAAACCCGGCCCGCCCAGTGCCGCGCATCCGCCTCACCTCCCTTGTGCGCCGTGATCGCCCGCACCAATCCGGCGCGGGCTTTCTTTCCGTTGCCTTTCGGCCCGCCGCCCATCGCTTCTCCGTAGCTGCTCCAGCGATATTCCGCCGGGTCCGTCACCATCCCCGCTCTCACAGGATTCAAATCGATGTACGCCGCCATCGTCTTCGCCGCAATACCGTCCTCCACCAGCACGCTCTTGAACCGGCTTTCCCACAAGGTGCCCGTTCGTTCGTGTTTCACATTGAACCACCGCGTGAAGCGCTGCAGCAGCGCTTTCATGAACTCTCCCAGATCGTGCATCCGATAGGTGAAGCGCTCGTGAATCCGTGACACCAGCGACTCATCCGCTAGGCCATCCCGCACCTTTTTCCGAGCTTCCGCCAACTCCTTCGCAATCTCTGCCACCAGCGCTTCGCCGTGAATCGCCCTCAGGCGTTTCAGCAAATCCGCGTCGGACAAGCCACCCTCCACCATCGGCGGCACTTCCAATAACAAGTGCACGTGGTTGCACATCAGGCAGTAAGCCAGCACCCGGCAGCCCGAGAAATTTTCATACATCCGCATGAACGTCCGCAGTTTTTCCTTCTCCTCCTGGCCGAACGCCAACCGCCGCTCCACCACTCGCGTCACGCAGTGGTAAATCACCGGCCGCTCAAACGAATCCTTCCACGGCGCCAGCCACCGCGTGCCCTTCACCATGCCTTGGGATCGTCTCATGGCTGCCACCCTAGCCATCCACCGCCCCGGACGCAAGCCCCATCTTCTATAATTTGTCTGTGGCTTAGTCTGGCTTAGTGTCTGTGGCCTAATGTTTCACCCGGTCGCACGCAACGAGGGCGAGGACAAGAAGCGGGACGGCGAGAGGACGTGCATGCATCATGATGTTAGATCATTCCGCCGCAGTCGAGCGTCTGGTTCATTTCAATGGCCGGATTCTGTTCGCTGGATTCGCCGACGATGACGGCGGGAACTCCTGCGACGGTGGTATGGGGTGGCACATCGTTGAGAACCACGCTGCCGGCACCCACTTTCGCGCCGGATCCAATTTCCACCCGGCCGAGGATTTTGGCACCGGCACCGATCAGCACCCCGGAACGGATGATTGGATGGCGGTCTCCAGATGCCTTGCCGGTGCCGCCGAGCGTGACTTCGTGGAGAATGGACACGTCGTCCTCGATAATCGCGGTTTCCCCCACCACGAAGGAAGTGGCGTGGTCCAATAGGATGCCGCAGCCGATGCGGGCGGCCGGGTGGATGTCCACGGCGAAGGCCTCGCTGGCGATGCTTTGCAGATAGAGCGCCAGCCAGCGCCGCCCGTCATGCCAGAGTTGGTGGGAAGCCCGGTAAGTCGTCAAGGCGAGGAACCCTTTGAAAAAGAGCAAGGGCTCAAGCAGGGAAAAACAAGCCGGATCCCGTTCAAACATGGCGATCTGGTCGCGCATCGCGCTGTGAACGATGTGCGGATGGTTTTCAAATACGCCGGCGAGAAGCGGTTCCATGGCTCCGCGCGGCATGTCCTCGCGTGCCAAACGGCGGGCCAGGCGGGCACCCAAGGCCGCCGCCGGAGTTTTCCGCGAAAGGATCACGTCGTCCACCAGAGGCCGGAGCGTTGGTTCTTCGGCGATCACCCGCCGGGCATCGCGGCGCAAGGTTTGCCAGACGTCCTGGACGTCCGCGGTTTTGCCGGCGCACAGCTTGTCGGCGTTCTTGCTCGCCGGGAGGGTTCCAGTCTGTTGGGATTCGCTCATGAAGATTTCGCAGAAGTTGGAGTACGCGTGCCGGGCGTTGGCCCAGCTCGCGAAGCACCATGACGGGCGGACTCTTACACGCCTTGAGGACTTGGCGCAACGTGAAGCCGTCTCGGGAAACTTTCTGGTGCAAATTCTCAATGATTTGCGCCGCGCCGGGCTCATCGACAGCCGTCGCGGCAAATCCGGAGGCTACCTGCTCGGTCGCGCGCCGGAAGCGATCACCCTTCGCCAAGTGGTGGAGGCTGTGGATCCCTCATTGCTCCAGTGCTCGGTGGCCCGCGAAGGCGAATCGGGCCAATCCGTGCACCACGCCTGGGATCAGGTTTCCTCGAGCCTCCGGCAGGCCCTTGAAAAAATCACGGTGGAAACCCTCGCCAGCAACCCGGGCGGCCCGATGTTTTACATTTGAGACCGCACCTAAACGCGCCGGAGATTTGTCAAGAAAAGTAAAATATTTCGCTGGCTGAATGAACTGGTTTTGGCTAAAGGAACTGGAGTCTTTACACCACCCTTGCCCATGGCCGCCCCTTCTGAACACACCCACCACATCAAAATCCGCTCGACGCAGATGGAGATGGCCTCCTCCGGCCTTGCCGGCCGCACCGAGGATTTCGACCGCAAACTCAAGGACGCCGATACCGAGTTGGAGCGCATCCAACAGCAACGCGAGGAACTGGAACGCAAAAAGACCGAACTCGAGGAACTGACCAGCCGCAAGCGCGCCTTCATTTCCCAACAGGTCGAGCTGGGTGAAAAGCTCACCTCCTCGCTCACCCTGATCGACCGCGAACTGTTCGAAATCCGCAACGAAGCCGAAGATCTCGAACAGTGCCGGTCCTGCTTCGCCGCCCATCTCGACAAAATCCAGAAAAACAATCCGGAAAACTGGACCCGCGAGAATCTCTCGGAAAAACTCGAACGCGCGACCATGATCGCCGACATCGCCGCCGACGAATACGACCAGGCAGCCGCTCATTTTGAAGGAACCCGCAGCGGGGCGGTTTTCGGACGGGCGGCGAAGCGCGGGCGCGCCGGCAAACGACAGGGCGCCGCCTCCGAATTCATGGCAAACCTCCGCAACGGTTTCGCCTTCAATCTATCAGTGCTGGTCCTCGGCGGCCTGGCACTGCTCGTCTATCTGTTGAAATAACAGCCACCCAACGCCATGAGCCACAACACGTTCTTCAAAGAGGAAATGGAGCTGGATCAAATCCGCGAAACGGAGCAGCACCTCGCCAAACGGGAGCGCGAATCCGCGGAGCACCGCCGGCGACTCGCCCAGCAACGCAGCGAACGGGAGACCACCATGCCGCCGCTGGAGGAAGTCCAGGACCGCAAGCAGCGCAAACAGCACGAGCAGATCGTCTCACGCGGCGAAGTCAAAAACGAACGCCGCACCCAGAACTACAGCATGCTGTTGCTAGTGCTGCTCGTCGCCGCCACCTGCTCACTCGTTTGGTGGGGCATGCGGCTCATGCAGGGCGGTTGACCGCCCCACAAGACGCCGCTCAGTCCCGGACTTGCACACGCATGCATCTGAAGCATAGTTGCAAATGACCCACCGCCTCACCGTCGCCGTCCTGTCGCTTCTCCCGCTCCCCTCCTTCGCCCAAACGACCGCGCCGCTCACAGCGGCCACGCAGTTCATCATCCCGGCATTCGCCTCCGCCCGCACAGCGTTGAGTCAAACCGGCTCCATGGACCTGGAAAACGCCCAGGGCGACATGGACGTCACCCGTTTTGAAATCGGCTCGCTCCTGTCCCGTCCGATCTCGCCGGCCGAGGGAATGTACATCGTTCCGCTCTTCGAATACGAGCTAACAAGCCTTAACATCGACGGCACCCCCGCCGCATTTCCGATCCATGACGAGGACCTTCATTCCCTCAGCCTCAGCACCTGTGTTATCTCGATGCGGCAAGGTTCGCCCTGGATTTTCGGGGGTTGGGCGCGTGCGGAACTCGCATCCGACTTCCAACACATCAACGGCGACGATTTCACGTTCGATCTCGCCGCAGGCGCCGGCTACCGCGTCAGCGATCATCTCACTGTCGCCATTGGCGCCGCCCTCATCAACCTGAATGGCGATGACACTCTCATTCCCGGAATCAACTTCGATTGGGTCGTCAGCGACCAGTTCCGTGTCGGCATGTACGGCCCGATATTCGTCGCGGCCTACACCCCGTCCGCCCAGTGGGCGTTCAGTTTTCGCGGCGATCCCGGCGGCGGTGTCTGGAACGTCACCGGCGACGCCGGCCAATCGCGTTCGATAGATCTCACGTCCTATCAGCTTGGTCTTTACGCCAGCCGCCACCTGACAGGGGATCTCTGGCTCACCGCGGGAGCGGGCGCCACCGTCGGCAATGAAATCGCTTATACCCGGCCCAATGGCGGCAAACTCCTCGAGCTGGATGCCGACGAGGCGCTGTTCGGCATCATCAGCCTGCGCCTCAAGGCCTGGTGACGGACTAACCGCGCTTGCCGTTCTTGGCTTTCACCCGTGCATCCAGTTCCGGCCACTGCTCGCGGCTCACGATGTAGCCGACACATTCCGGGGTGCCGCACAGGCAGGGATGGTCTTCGAAGGTATCCACGTCGAAGCCGTAATCGAACGTGAGTTCCTCACCCGGACCGATATCGCGCAAGGCGTGGATGAAAATCCTCCGGCCCTCGACCCAGGCCTCGCAATTGGGAGCGCACGAATGGTTGATCAGCCGCGCCGTGTTCCACGGCACGTTGCCGTCGATGTCGAAGTTTTTCGAAAGCGTGAAAATATAGACCGCCGCATCGCCGGTTTTCAACGACTTCGCGTGCTGGGACAGCCCCCGGCGCTCACTCATCTTCTTGTCAATCAGCTCGCCGACATATTCGATAATGCGCTTTTCCCTAGAGATGAAACACCGCGCATACACGCCGCGTCCGTGAATTTCAGAACCGCGGACCTCACAGAATTCGCTCTGTCCCCGCTGCCACAGTTCCATCAGTTTGCGATGCAGGATCTGCGCCTGCGGGACTCCCTTTTTCCTCGATATCATGATTTTTTCTAACGTGACTCCCGTTTCTCCACCGGCGGCAGTTCCAGATTCTGCGGCAGGGTAATGAACAGCCCCCGCAGGTCGTTCGGCTTGAGTTCCGAGCCGTCAATGAAGGTCCAGTCGTTCTTTCCCTTGTCGGAAATGGCCACCTGATAGCTGATGCTCTCGATGGTTATAATCTTCGGCGGCTGGCCCGGTTCGCCGTGCATCATCCGGATCTTCCTCACCGTGGGCACCAACACCAACCACTTGGTGAAAACCAGCTTCCCGACATTCACTCCGTCCTCCTTCACCACTTTCGTGCCGGGAGCTACCTCATACGCCCGCGGCAATCCCTGGGGCTTGCAGGAAATAATGCTGATCCCCTGCTGAACCATCGAGATGCCCACACCGGCGAGTTTTTTCTCCAGAGCGGCCATGCCTCCCATGCGCTTCGCGGTGCGTTCCTTCCACACCGGATACATCCGCTCCACCGCCACTTGATAGCGCCCGAGCACCACTTCCTCACCCAGTCTCGCCACCGCCGCCACCGCCGATGTCACCACCTCGGGCGGCACCCCTTCGGTCATCACCTCGGATTCCGAGGGCGGCGGCTCCGGCGGCACCGCCTGCTGGGCGACGGCAGAACCGCAGGCCAGAATCATGGCTGCGATCAAGAGGTGGAATAACGTCAGATTCACAAGCCAATGGATGCCCTCCACTCCCGTCTGCGTCAAGCTTCACGACACGATCGAATTCACTCTCATCGAAGTCTCCGGTAAATCCGCTTGGAATTGCCGTCGGCTTTGCGTAATGCTCCCTTCCCCATGGCGAAACAGGCACTCGGAAAAGGACTCGGCGCACTCATCAGGAAAAGCGTGCCCGCGCCAACCCTCGATTCCGAAACCACTGCCGGCGATTTCAAACGGGTCCGCGACGTGCCCCACGACCACGTCGTTCCCAGCCCGCTGCAGCCGCGCATGCAGTTCGGTGAGTCCCCGCTCGACGACCTCGTCGAATCGATCCGCCAGCACGGCATCATCCAACCGCTCATCGTCCGCGCGGTCAACGGCAAGCTCGAGCTCATCGCCGGCGAGCGCCGCTGGCGCGCTTGCGGCAAACTCGGCCTCGCCACCGTGCCGGTCATCGAACGCGAAGCCTCCGACCGCGACGTGCTTGAAATGGCCCTCATCGAGAACCTCCAGCGTGAGGATCTCAACCCGATGGAAGAGGCCGCCGGTTACGTCCGCCTGGCCAAGGAATTCTCCATGAAGCAGGATGAAATCGCCAGTCGCGTCGGCAAATCCCGCGCCAGCGTCGCCAACGCGATGCGCCTGCTCGATCTCCACGCCGACGTGCAATTGCTCGTCGCCCACGGCCGTCTAACTGTCGGCCATGCCAAGGCGATCCTCTCCATCAAGGATCAGGACACCCAACTTCTCGCTTCCGACCAGGTGCTCCGCCGCCAACTCACGGTGCGCGCCGCGGAAAAACTGGCCCAATCGTTCCTGAATGGAACATCCGAACCCAACGGCGAGGCGAAAAAAGCCGCCGCCACCCGCGAGTTGGACATCCATATCCGCGCCATCACCAACCGCCTTCGCGAACACCTCGCCACCCATGTGGCCGTCCAGCATTCGGCGAAAAAAGGCAAAATCGAGATCGAATACTACGGCGACGACGACCTCCAGCGTCTGCTCGATCTGATCGGCCTGAAAGCCTCGGAATAAAGGAATCTTAAATTTCCAATTTCCAATTTCCAATCCACCGTCAGCGGGTATCACTTGCCCAAGCGCCGATCTGACGCTAGCAAGCGGCATCAAACGACGTTCCTTCAGCTTTCTTCTTGCCCGGCGGTATCTCAATCCGCGCCGGGCGGTGCTTTCCTCGTTCACCCTGATATCGCTCATCGGCGTGATGCTTGGCGTGCTGGTGCTGGTGGTCGTGATGGCCGTTTACGCCGGCTTGGAACGCCAGGTCAAAAGCCGGATTCTCGGGTTCACCCCGCACATCCTGCTGCGCCACCAACCCGCCGGGTTGGGCGAGGCACCCATGGCCGACTGGCAGGACGCGGCAGCCAAAGCGCGAACCCTGCCACGCGTCGAGGCCGCCACCGCGTTTGTGTCGGACAACGTCATCATCGACGTCGCCTCCTGGCAACGGCCCGTCATGTTCCGCGGCATCGATACCTCGGATCCCGCCCAAGTCGAAGGCATCACCCAAATGCTCGATCTGGAGAAACACCCGGATTCCTCCGCGGATCTCGGCATCGATGACCGGGCGGTGGTTTCCTCAATCCTCGCCGACCAACTCGCCCTCGGCGTGGGCGACACCATCCGGCTCTACTCGACGCGCAACTTCGAGGCGGTCATGCGGGCCTACAAGGCGACCGAAAAACCACCCTTGCGGGAGGCCTTGGCCGAGGCCTGGAATCAATCCACCACCACCCTCGCCGCCGCCTGGAAACTCGACGGCGATCAAGCGATCATCGCCATCGACAGCCTGTCTGGAATCTATCAATCGCTGGACACCCTCCGCGCCGAAGACATCCGCGAGCCTGAAAGGGAACTGCTGGAAGCACTGCTCGTTGCCATGGAGGCCGGCAAGAAGGACGAAGCCGCCGGGGTGTTCCGTTTCGCCACCCAGACCCACACCGCCATCGAAAAAGCCATCGCCGACCTCAACTCCACCGATCCGGAAAAAATGGACGGCGAGACGCTCAAAGGGTTGAAAAACATCGTGCTGCCGAAGGAGGCCACGGTGATCGGCATCTATCAGGCCTCGCAGATGGCCGTCACCCCGGATCTCTTCGTGCCACTGCCACTCGCCCAGGACCTCGCCGGCTTGGGTGAGGCCGTGCAAGGCATCGCGTTGCGGCTGGATGACGCCTACGCCGCGGAACAAGTCGCCGCGTTGTCCCGCCAATCCCTCGGCCCGGAATGGTCGCTCCTCACCTGGGGCGATCAATACCAGGCGTTCTTCGCCCTGATCAACCAGCAGCGCATGATGATGTATTTCGCGCTCTCGTTCATCGTGCTGGTGTCGGCGTTTTCGATGATGGCGGTGATGTTCACTGTCACGATCCAGAAACGCCAGGAAATCGGCGTGATGAAAGCGCTTGGCGCGGCCCCCAGCCAGATCGTGCGGGTGTTCCTCTATCAGGGAATGATTCTCGGCCTGCTAGGCGCGGCGCTCGGCGTCGGCCTCGGGCGGGTGGTGATCCATTTCCGCGGCCCGATTCAGGAGATCTTCCGGACGCTCAAATTCGATCCTTTTTCCTCCTCGTTCACCGGCTTTGATGTGCTTCCCGCCCACAACAATCCGGTCGAGCAAGCCGTCATCGGCGTGATGGCCTTCATTCTTTGTTCGCTCGCCGCCCTTGTTCCGGCCTTCTTCGCCGCCCGCAGCGATGCGGCCAAATCCCTGCGCAACCTCTGAATCATGGACATCTGGATCATTCAAAACGGCGAAAAAACCGGCCCCATCCACGACTTCGAAATTCGCAGGAAAATCGAGGCCGGCGAATTGCCAGCCTCCACTCCCGCATGGCACGAAGGACTGCCCGCTTGGAAACCGCTGGTGGAAATCGGCCTGTTCGAGCGGGAATTCGATCGCCCCATCGAGCACCGCGACACGCCCTACGCTGCACCGGAACAAGGGCCGGACGCACCCGCCGAGCCCATCCCGCCGAACCAATCCTTTGCGATCCGGCGTTTCTGGGCGCGCTGGTTCGACCTCTATCTGTTTGCCGGCATCTGGTGGATCGCCATGTACTCCTCCGGCCGCGACATCGGGGCAACACTGACCAGTCCGTGGGTGATCCTGCTGCAATACGTCCCGTGGTTCGTGTTGGAAACCTTCCTCCTGCATCGCTTCGCCACCACTCCCGGCAAATGGCTGTTAGGCCTCACGCTCGTCAACAACGACGGCTCGCTGCTCAGCCTCGGGGAGGCCACCAGGCGTTCCGCGCGCGTCCTGTTCATCGGGCTTGGTTTCGGCTGGGGGCTACTCGCGCTGATCTGCCAGATTATGGCGTATTTCAACACGAAACGCCTTGGTCGCCCGCTCTGGGACCACGCCGGTGGGCATCGCGTCACGGCCGCGCCGCTGCACCCGTTGCGCATCGTTTTCTATGTGATTTTTCTCTTCACCGCCCTCCAGCTTCAAATGATCGTCGTGGCTCCCTACGTCATGGAAAACGCCGCCAAAACCTTCCCCACGCTGAAGGAGCAGCTCGAAAAGAATCCGCCCTGGCACCTTCCGCGGCGCCATTGATGGCGGTTCAGGACCGCGCGCCTAACCGCCGGGTCCACCGCCGCACCTCGAAGGCCCCGTGGGTTTCCAACAACTCGGACTGCGCAAACACGCCCGCGAACTCCGGAAACCGGGTGTCGCCCGCGTATTCGGCAAACACATGACTCACTAACAGATCTTCGAGTTCCGGCAAAAACGCCGCGTAGATTTCCGCGCCGCCGATGACGAACACCCGCCCCTCCAGCCCTGGCAGGCGTTGCAGATCCTCCGCCCGATGAATCACCTCCACTCCCGGAGCCGACCACTCCAAGTCCCTCGTCATCACGATGTTCCGGCGCTTTGGCAGCGGCCGGCCGATGGATTCAAAGGTTTTTCTCCCCATCACGATCGGATGGCCGGAAGTCACACGCTTGAAAAACGCCAGATCCTCCGGCAAATGCCACGGCAACGAACCGGCCCGGCCGATGACCCGCCCGGGAGTCATGGCGACGATGGCGGTAAGGTGTGTTTTCAAGTCCGGTGGTTGTAGCGCCGCCCTCCCGTCGCCGCAAGCGCGCATCAAAGGACCGCGAGCATCAAAGGACCGCGAGTCTCCAGACTCGCCCGCGCATGAAGCGTCAAAGCAAGGGCGCCAGGCCACCCCTCTTTGCCCTCCCTATCACAAGCGGGCGAGTCTGGAGACTCGCCGTCCGGTTGGACTCCGGAGCGGCGGGCAGGATCGAGGTTCTACCTCCGGCACGTTTCCAACAGCCCGGCGAGGAAGCGGGTGATTTGCACGAGCGCATCGGCGTGCACGGACTTGCCGAGCGGGGCGAGGTCCTCGCGGCTCTGGACGAGCATGTCCAGCGCGGTGTCCACCGCGCTTTCGATGGCGCCTTCGTATTCGGCGATGCCTAACAACACCGGCAGATCCAGTGGTTCCTGATCGAGAATGCGTTTGTTGAGCTTGATGCGCTGGGGTTCGGAGGCGGTTTCCAGCAGGTTGAGGATCGGCAGGGTGAGCTTGCCCTTGACCAGATCGGTGCGGAGGGTCTTGCCCACTACTTCCTCGGAGCCGACGAGGTCGAGGCAGTCGTCGTAGATCTGATAGGCGGTGCCAAGTTTCATGCCGTAGGCGGCGAGACGCGCCTCGGATTCCGAGTCAAGGCCGGAGAGTTTACCGGCGATGCCTGTGGCGGCGGCGAACAGTGCGCCGGTTTTCATGCCGATGACCCGGAAATACTCGGCCTTGGTGAAGGTGAGATCGAAGCGGCGCTGGGTCTGGATGATTTCCCCCTGGCACACTTCGCGTGCGGCGTTGCCGACCTTGCGGCAGATGTCGATGCTGTTGAAATCGGTGGCGAGTGTCAGGGCGTGGGAGAACAGCGCGTCACCTAGCAGGACCGAGAGGGCGTTGCCCCACTTGGCGTTGGCGGTGGGCACCATGCGGCGGGTGTTGGCGCCGTCCATGATATCGTCGTGGACCAGCGTCGCCATGTGGATGAGTTCCAGAATGACACCGATTTTCAGGTGATCCCCGGTGACCCCGCCCGCGGCACCGCCGACGAGGATGGCGAGGGCGGGACGGATGCGTTTGCCGGATGTGTTGCAGATGTAGGCGACATACGGCTCGATGGCGGGATCGAAACCCCGGACTTGTTCGCGGATGGAGACTTCCACGCGTTCGAGTTCCGGGCGGACGAGTTCAAAGGGGAAAAGATCGCCGCGGGTGGGTGGGAAGGTGCTGGCCGTGGTCATGGGACGGAAACAAGCATCCACAATCCGGCGCTGCCCGCAACCCGGATATTTTCCGATCGCTTGCAAGAACCGGACGAAAATCGCGTTCCCGGAGACTGATGAAACTCGAACCAATAATGATGATGTTGTCGCTGGCGGCGGCCTGCGGGACCGCCTGGGCGGAGGTCAAGGGCGAGCCCGGCACGCCGCAGCTTCCGGGCAGCCCCTATCATGTGCATGACGGCAAGCGCCCGCAGCCGCCGGTGGTGATCCCGGGCGCTGCGCTTGCGGTGAAACCACCTTCCGACGCCAAAGTGCTTTTCGACGGAAGTTCGCTGGATGCCTGGACCACCAACGGCGGAGCGCCGACATTTCAGCTTAAGGACGGGGTGATGGTGGCATCCGGCAAGAACACCCAGACCAAGGAATCGTTCGGGGCGATCCAACTCCATTTCGAGTGGCGGCTGCCCGCGGGACGGCCGGTTTCAGGGCAGCAAGGCGGCAACAGCGGCGTTTTCCTGATGGGTTTGTATGAAGTGCAAGTGCTGCAAAGCCAGAACAACCCGACCTATGCCGACGGCACTGCGGGAGCGCTGTATGGCCAGCTTCCGCCGCTGGTGAATGCGACACTGCCCCAGGGCGAATGGCAGAGCTTCGACATCGCCTTCGAGCCGCCGGTTTACGAAGGGGAAAAAGTCGTCAAGCCAGCCAAGGCCACGGTGATTCAAAACGGCGTGGTGCTGCAACATGGCGAATCTTACCAAGGCCCCACCGTGTGGCGGAAACTCGCGAGTTATCCCGCCAAACACCCCGAGACCGGTCCGATCTCGCTGCAATTCCATGGCGATCCCATGGAATACCGGAATATCTGGGTGCGCCCGCTCGGCAAGCGTGACTAGACGCAACGACGATTTTTCGGCCAATCCCGACCAATCTGCTTGCTAGAGGGTTCGCGCTTGGTCTAGTTGTCGGCCCCTATGAAAATTCGAGTGAGTTGGTTGGTGTTCCCCGCCGTGGCGCTTTGCCTCGGAGCCTGCAAGAAAAAGGAAGAGCCCAAGGTGCCCGCATCACCGGTGGCGGTGGAAACGCCTACCGACGCGCCTCCTCCCCCACCCGCACCGGTGGAGAAGGCTGTCACGCTGACCACTGACGAACGCGCCGCCAAACTCGGATTCGTCAAACACCTGCCGCAGGACACGGAAGTGGTGATGGCTTTCCACAACGGCAGCAAGTCCGTGAATCGCATCAAATCCAGCAAACTCTGGAAACTCTTCGAAGCTCAAATGGGCATGGGAATGATGGGAGAAGGCAGGGACCTGGAACCCGGCGGCGAGGAAATGGATGACGAGGATTTCCAATTGCCGGAAGGCGAGCAGGATGCCGCCGAAGAGCCAGCCGCGCCTGACGAAGCGGAACCCATGGGCCTCTCGGGGCTGTTTGCCACGGAGTTTACCATTGCCCTCGGCAAAACCACCGGCGCACAAACCGCCAATCTGCTCACCGCTTACCGCCGCATGAGTTACTTCCAAATGCGCTCACTGGCCAAGGCGTTCGTGGCGGCTGCCCAAGCGGAGGATTTCTCCCGCTTGAACGATGCGTTTGCGGATCAATACGGTCAGGAACTGATCAAGGACCTGCTTGCCGACCCGGAATCCGGCATTGCCTTGGTGGATCGCATGAAAATGCCCCCGATCTACCTCGCCTTCCGGACCAGCGCCGCCGAGCGCGACTCCGCCGCCCAACAACTCGCAGCCATGACTGAAAATATCGGCATGATGGGCGAAATGGTCGAACCGATCGCCATCGAAAAAGCCGGCCAAAAATTCGCCGGCCACAAGATTTCCGGCGCGAAAATCTCCGCGGCCATGGCAGAAGAGCGCGCGAGTATGGAGAAAATAATGGAACCTGCGGCCGTGGATAAACTCCTCGCCGCCATCGCGAAAAAGGACCTCGTGGTCGTCTCGGGAATCATTGGCGATTATGCCCTGCTCTTCGTCGGCGCATCGGTGGACGATCTGAATTTCGCCGCCAGCCCCGCTCAATCGCTGGTGGGTTCCGACGCCCTCGCCTTCTGCGATGCCCACGCCTCCAAGGACCTTGCCGCCGTGATCTATGGCCAGAAGGGTGCGATGGACCAGCTCATCCAATCGGTCGGCGGCCTGTCGGACATCGCCAGCGGTATCCGCGACGGACTGGCCGGCTCCGCAGGCCTCGGTGACACCCGCGACCTTGAGGCGCTGCTGCGCATGGTGGCCGAACGCCAAACCGCACTCCGCAAACTCGCAGGCACCGAATCCCTCGGCATGGCCGTGTTTTTCGAAGACGGCCTCAAAATCGAATCCTACGGCGGCACCGACAATGGCGCGGTTGATTGGAAAACGCCGAACAAACTGGCCTCGCTCGGCGACGCGGAAGACGTGGTGATGTTCGCCAACATGACCACGGAAGCCGCCTATGACGAAAAAACCCGCGCCTATCTCGAAGCGCTGACGGAAACCGCCTATGCGATTGCCATGAAGGTTTCCGAACTCCCGATGAAGGATGAGGACCTGACCCAGTTCAAGGAAATGTCCAAGATGTTCGACAGCAAGTTCCGCCGCGACGCGGTCGCGCTGTGGGATGCCTTCAGCGAGGGTTTCCGCGACAGCCTCGGCCACGAAAGCGCATGGGTCGTCGATCTCAACGGCACGGTTCCGGCAATTCCGGGCATCCCGCAAGCGGTCGTCGATGAAGGGAAATTCCCGCGGATTTCGGTGATTTCTCCGGTCACGGATCGTGCCAAGCTGGCCGCCTCATGGGACAAGATGAACACCAGCGCCACCAGCGTGCTGGCCAAGATCAGCGAAATGACCGGTGAGAAAATCCCGATGCTAAAGCCGATCAGTTCGGAAAAAGACGGCAACACCACCTGGTTTTTCTCGATGCCGTTTTTTAACGATGACTTCATGCCCTCAGTGACCGTGGGCGACAAGTGGTTCGCCGCCTCCACCTCAAAAAATCAGGCGCTCGATCTCATCACCAAGGCCGCCAAGGGCGGAGAAACCCGCACCGGCTTGTGGTTCGCGATGAACTTCAAGGCCATGCAGAAGTTCTCCCGTGAAACTCTCAAAGTGGTTGAGAAAAACTCCACCGCCATCTTCGGCGAGGAAGGAATGTCCCCTGACCAGTTGAAAAACGCGGCCGATCTCATCTCCGCGATGGACGCGATGGACAAACTCACCGTCCACGCCCGCCGGGAAGGCGGCGTGCTGCGTTCGAGCGTTCACTTCAAAACGCGCTGAGCCTTCACTCAGAGAGGGGCGGTGACTTCAGCGCCCCTCTTTTTTCACCCGATGACTCTCGCTCCGATCGGCACGGTCCGCTCCTGTTTCGGAGGAAAATTCGGTGTCCCCCGGCAACCGGGACTCTGCCCAAGCGCCTGGGGCGAATTGGTTTTCCACGATGCCTATCGAAGTCCCGAGGCGATTCGCGGCATCGGAGGATTCTCGCATTTGTGGCTCATTTTCGGATTTCATGAAACCCTCGGCCAGGGCTGGAAACCCACCGTCCGTCCGCCCCGCTTGGGTGGCAACCAACGCGTCGGCGTGTTCGCCAGCCGCTCGACCTTCCGTCCTAACGGACTCGGCCTCTCGCTGGTCCGCCTTGAGGCAATCGATACCGTCGCGAAGGACGGACCGATCCTTCGGTTAGGCGGACTGGACCTGTTGGACGGCACGCCGGTTTACGACATCAAACCCTATCTGCCCTACGCGGAGTCCATCCCCGACGCCGACGCGGGATTCGCCCGGGATGAAATCCCGCGCCTCCAGGTCGAGGTTGCCAGCGAGTCGGAGGCGGCATTCCACACGCTGCCGCAGCGCGCCCAAGCCGTGATTCGCGAAGCCCTCGCCCTCGATCCCCGCCCGCCGGTTCAAGCGCAGGACTCCGCCCGAATCTTCGGAGCCATGCTCTGCGGGCGCAACGTGCGTTTCACCGTGATGGACGGGGTCTGCACCATCCGCACCATCGCGGAACCGGCCTGAATCCCGGGGGACCGCCTCAGATTCTCCAACTGTCATGAAGGCTAACCCCATGATTTAAAAAGTTTTGAAATCCAGTGGCTTGGGCAATCCCCGGATGAGGCGTCCTTTCAGGACTCGGATTCCAGATGGAATTCCAAACCCCGCACCCGCCACACATTTGTTAGATCGCGTCCCGTCGGGACGAGCAACGGTTGGTGTATCAGGTCGAGCAGGAGGTCACCTTGGGGCCGCCTCACACAATCCACTTTGTTCCAAGGCATTTTGGAACGCAGGATGGCCAGCCCACGCCAGCCGGTGGAACCCGCGAGCGTCAGCCCGGCACCCAGAAACGCCGGGATGAGCGCGAAGTTCTGAGAGATCAGGGTTTGAACACCGGGAAGCCGGCGGCGGGCCGGACCTCCGCGGGCGGCTCGATGCCGAAGGTGTGGTTATCGCCCACGCGGTAGGGTCCGTAGGCGATCGGTATGACCGTTAGACTGACAACCTGCTCATCGCCCTCCATCACCCGCTCGGCATGCACGATGGCCGCGCAGTTCGGGCTTTTTTTCACAGCGAGGGTGTCGCCCGGCCGGAATTCCCGCGCGGCGGCGGTTTCCTTGGTGGGAAACAGGTATTCGATGATCACCGGGTAGGGAGCGGGTTTGGTGAAGTCATCGGGTTTGATGAGTGCCCGGGCACGGATGGCAAATCCATGTCTGAGGAAGTCGGACTCGCCGAGTTCTCGTAGCTTGATTACCTGATAGTCGCCCTCAACGTAGGTGAGCGCCAGCGGTTGGGTGAAATTGGTCAGGTAGTTTCGAATGAACTGCTTGTTGAAGCTGTCGATCTGCTCGTCGGAGAGCGAGAGGAACTTCTTGTAGAGGCCCTTGGGATCCAACAGATTTCCGTCGGGAACGTCGAGCACGGTGTAGCGCTTCAAATCAGGCAGGCGGCCGAGTTTGCGGAGGATTTCGTAATTCCGCGGGACCTCCGGATTGCCGAAAACCTCCAGGCAGACCACCCAGCTAACGATCGCGAAACACAAGGCGAGCGCATTGGCCAGCAGCCACCAGAAATAACTGGGGCGCTGGGGAGCGGGTTCTTCGACGACGCGGGGCACGGTGGATTCGCTAGGTTGTTAGGGAGATCCACAGGCTTCGCCATCAGCCACCGCATGGGCTCCGGGCGGCTCATCGGCCGGTTCAAAGGATGTGCCGCAGCCGCACGAGCGTGCCGCGTTCGGATTGTTGACCCTGAATCCGGCGTCGGTAAGGTCATCCGAGTAATCCACCTCGCAGCCCCGCAGGCGCTCGGTGCTGTCGGCCGCCACGATCACCCGGGCACCGCCGGCCACCACCACCAGGTCGCCGGGTTCCGGATCGGCCACGTTCATTTCGTATTGCCAGCCGGCGCAACCGCCCCGGCGGACGGCGAGACGCAGGCCCGCAACGGCCGAGGGAGCCCGGCTGGCGAGCAGTTTGGCGAGTTCTTCGGCGGCTTTGGAGCTGATGGTGATCATGTCTTACGAGGCAATCTAGGCTGCATTCCGGCGATTTGAAACCGCAAATCCGCGGCGGCGTCAGATCGGCGCGGATTCACCGGTTTTTCACAAAACGCGGGTATGCATTTCGATCACGCCGGGTTACCAATCGGGTCCCCTCGTTCGGATTCACCGGGAACCTGCAAATCCGCCGTTTTAACATGCGCCGTTTTTTGACCATCGCCTTGCTCGTGTTTTTGCCTTGCCCGGGAGAACCCGGTTCGGCACAGGATGCCGCCGTGGCAGAAACCCGCGCCTCCCTTCCCGGCCCCGCCCGCGCCAGGGCCGCCGCCAAACGCGTGCGCCCGGGGTTGGAACGCGACCTAACGAAAAAGGGCCTGCACTTCGGCGATCCGGTCTTCCTGCGCGCCTTCAAGGAGGAGCGCCAACTGGAACTCTGGGTCCGCCGCCGCGATACCGGCAAATACGAGCTCTTTCGCACTTGGGCCATCGCCGCACTGTCCGGCAAGCCCGGCCCGAAGCTCGCCGAAGGCGACGGCCAGGTACCGGAGGGTTTTTACGCTGTCCCGCCCGCCGGCATGAAACCCGACAGCCATTTCCACCTTGCCTTCAACCTCGGATATCCTAACGACCATGACCGCTATCACGGACGCACCGGCAGCTTCATCATGATTCATGGCAACCACGTTTCCGTCGGCTGCCTCGCCATGACGGACGAAAAAATCGAGGAAATCTACACCCTGTGTGACGCGGCTCTGAATGGCGGCCAGAAGTTTTTCCGCGTCCATCTTTTTCCCTTCCGTATGACCGGACAACGCATGGCACGCGAGACTGCTAGCGAATGGTTCGGTTTCTGGAGCCATCTTCGCGAAGGCTACGAACACTTCGAGCGGAGCAAGCTGCCACCGGAGGTCCGCGTGAAAGACGGCGTCTATCGCCATCGCCATTCTGCGCAGGATTCTCCGGAGCGTGAAGGGTGAAAATCGGCGCGCGGCCGGTTGTTCCTTGAATCCCGTGCCGGCCCTGCTTGAATCGCGCCGTGAAAGCCATGTCCAGCCTTCTGGTGGTGTTGTTCCTCGGTGCTTGTGCGGGTCCGCCACAACCGCTGATCGTCAAACAATTTCAACTGCGCGATCAGACCCGGAACCCCGGCGATGATCCGATGGTGCGGATGGAGAAAGAGCGCCACCTCCGCGGCGCCGTCAGCATGGCCGAGCGACGCCAACGACTCGGCCAATACTACACCCTGGTGTGGCACGATGCCGCGGGGGTCGGCCAGGGCCCAGTGGAAGTCGTGTTCCAATACCAACAGGGCGCCACCGCCAGCCTCGTGAACCGCGTGAGCAAGGAATTTCCCGCGTCCGCTTCGCAAGGCATTGCGGAGTTTGCCGTCATCGGCGATTCCTATTTCGATGGCGGCAAGGTGCTGGCGTGGAAGGCCACCCTGCGGCGCGGCGCGCGGGAACTGGCAACCCGCCGGTCCTATCTCTGGCAGTGAACTGGATTTTCAAGATGGGTGGCTGACATTCGGGAGTTCATTACCCAAGCCATCATCCTGCTGAGAGGTTGCAAAGACCACTCCGGCATTCATGATGCCCAAGCTAGCATTGAGCAAAACGGTCCCTGCCTTCCTGCCAAGAACGGTGCTAAAGCAACAGTATTGAGCATCTTGCCTCAATACCGCACGGCCGCTGCTTCGCTCAACGAGCCGCAGAACGCCGGGTTTTTCCTCACTTACGATGATTTCGCCCTGTAGTCGCGGTTGCGTCCGGCGGGTCACTCCCGCGGACGACCCTGGCTCCCGCGATACCGGCGAGGAAACCGCACAGGTGGCCGAGCCAGGAGATGCCGGGCTGGCCGGGGAGGACACCCAGAAGCATCCCGCCGTAGCCGAACAGAACCCCTAACGCAATCAGCACGCTGCCAAAGCCGCGCGCCACGATTCCCCGGCTGAGGAGAAACCCGAGGTAGCCGAAGATCAGCAGGCTGGCCCCCAGATGCACCGTCCGACCGCCGCCTAACAGCCATACGCCGCCGCCGCCGATGACGGTCACCCACAGGCTGAGCCGGAGGAATGGACGGCGTCCGCCGGTCATCACCAGTCCGCCTAGCAGGAGGAACGGCAGCGAGTTCGCGAGGAGATGGCCGAAACCGGCGTGCAGGAACGGCGAGAACATGATTCCTAACAAACCACGCGCTGTCCGCGGGCGGATCCCGAACCGGTCCAGATCCACCACCGGCAGCAGGAAATCCACCACCTCGGCGGCCCACATGACCGCCAGCAACCCGAACAGCAACACGGCGGGTTCCTTCATTGATTGCAAAAGCGGGCGGGCGGCGGCAGTCACGACGTGCGACAGGATAGTGACCGCCGCCAATAGGGCAAGAACCGGCTGTTGGGAACTTCAGCGGCATGAAACGCCAGCGGCCGGGATGCTTCCCGGGCACTCTCTTCCCGGGCACTCTCTTCCCGGGCCCGATGACCGGCTCGACACCCTCCGGCAGTTTGATCGTCGATTTGATGCTGCCATCCGCCTGCATGTCGTGGCGGACATGGATCGGTCTTTTCGGCGTGGGGTAGGCGCCGGTCTCCCAGATCTGTTCAGCCGCTCGCCGATGTTAGCCATGGTTTCCGCGACGGATCCACCGCAGCAACCGCGGAGCGAGGCGGCGAGGGTGACCGCCGCGAAAATCAATGGGAATGATTTTATGGAACGATTGGATGTTGCTAGAATTTGAACTGGTCGATGTTCTCCCTGGTGAACACGACGGGTTTGCCGAGGATGATTTGATCGCCCGTGACTTCCATCGTGCCGAGCTTGCCGCCATCGAACTCAGTGGCACCCGCAACGAGGTCTCCTTTCGCGACGGCGGCTCCGGCCATGATTGCGAGGTAACCGAGATTCTCCACGTTCCAAAGGATGACGCCCTGGGTCACGCCTTCCTTGACGTAGGCATTGTTCTCGCTCGGCAAGCCTAGACCAACCACTTTGACCTTGCCGGTTTTACCGGCTTGTTTCACAGCTTCGGCCGCGCCGGGAACACCGGGTGAGGTCACCGAGACGATCACCTTGAGGTCGGGATAGGTGCTGAGAAGATTGGTGGTTTCCTGCTGGGCCTTGTCCTTCTGGTCATCGCAGGGTTTGATATCCACGAGTTTCATGTTAGGATACTTCGCGGCGTGCCGTGCCTTGATATGCTTGATCCACTCGTTGAGGTTGGCCGACGTCAGGGTGCCGGTGATGATCGCGAATTCCCCCTCGCTTCCGGTTAGGGTGGCCGCGGTGTCGATGAGCTGCTCGCCGATGCCCTGCGCGGTGGCCTGATTGACGAAAAACGAACGCGCGTCGGGCTGGGCGTCCGCATCGTAGGTCACCACCTTGATGCCGGCGGCCCGGGCTTTCCTCAGCGCGGTGGAAATCGAATCCTTGTTTTCACAGGCGGCAACGATTACATCGACGCCATCGGTGATCCAGTTCTCGACGATTTCATTCTGCTTGGCGGGATCGGAATTGATCGGGCCGTCCACTTTCAGCTCGGCATTGATCTGGGCGGCGGCGATGCGGGCTCCTTTTTCGCAGGTCACGAAGTATTGGTTGCCCTTGCTCTTGAGCAACAGGGCGATGGTCAGTTTGCCCTTGGATTCCGACTTGCTGCAGGAGACGAAGGGCAGCGTGGCGAACAGGGCGAGTGTGGTGATGAAGGATTTGCGTTTCATGGAGGTGAGGAGCGTGGTGGATTTTCCGGGTGAGACTGTCCGCGCGCCCGGCGGGTGGCGAGATTTTTCGTCCATGCGCCGATGGCGAGGGCGGCGAGCAGCAACAGCCCGGTCAGCAGGCCGGACAACTCGCGCGCGACGCTGGCCACCGTTTGATCCATGATCCGGTAGTCGGAAATGCGGGTGAGTCCGTTGTTGAGCATCGCCAGGGAAACCCAGCCGAGCAACGTGCCGGACACGGTGCCGGAACCACCGAAGATGCTCACGCCGCCGAGCACCACCGCCGTGACAGCTAACAATTCATATCCAATTCCCGCATTGGCGCGCGCTTCGCCCAAACGGGCGACCAGGATCACGGCGGCAAGCCCGGCCACCGCTCCGGCGATGATGTAGGCGAGGCTGGTGTTGCGGGCAACCGGTATGCCGGCGTAACAGGCGCCTTCGGCCGAGTAACCGATGGCGCGGAATGACCGGCCGAAGGTCGTCCGGTGGACTAACAACCAGATCCCGGCGGCAACCATTAGGAACACCCAGATCTGTGCGGGAAGTCCCGCGACGTCGGAATTTCCCAATGCGAGAAACGATTTCGGAAAAGCCGAGTAGGATTCCGCGCCCTTGGTGAGCGCTTCCGCGAGGCCCCGGAACAGCGAAAACGTGCCGAGCGTGACAATCAGCGGAGGCAGATTCAAGCGCGTGATGAGCAGCGCGTTGAGACCGCCGCCCAGTGCTCCGAAACCGATAGCCGCCAGTCCCGCCAGCCATGGATCCACACCAAAGCTGTTCACCATCATGCCGAACAACACCGCGCTCAGGCCCATCATCGAACCCACCGACAGATCGATCCCGCCCGTTAGGATCACCGGCGTCATGGCGAGCGCGAGCAGCCCGATCTCCACCGAGTGACGGAAGACATTGGAAATGTTTCCTCCGGATAGAAACCGCCGGCCGAGCGAGTTGAACAGAATCACCTCCAGCACAATCACCAGCAACAACACCATCTCATGGCGGGCGAGTACGGATTTGACGGGTAATCTGATAGAAGCAAACATGTGGACGGAGGATTATCGTGGACGTTTCCGGCGGCCCAGCCCGTCAGCCAGGACGGCAAGCAGGATCACCAAACCCTGAATGGCTTTCTCCCAGTATGGCGGCAGATGGAAGTGCGTGAGGGCCGGGTTCACATTGGCGAGCAGCAGCAGTCCCAGCAACACTCCCCACAGCGTGCCGCGGCCGCCGTTGATCGCCACGCCTCCGACGACTGCGGCGGCGATGGCCTTGAGTTCGAGTCCATCGCCACAATTCGGCTGCACCTGAGGCGACTGGACGAGGTTCAAAACGGCGGCGAGTCCTGCCAGAACCCCCATCAGGACAAAAACACCGAAGGTTGTGCGCCTGGGATCGATACCCGCGAGACGGGCGGCCTCCGCATCGGAACCCACGGCGTAAATGAAACGACCCAGCGCTAGATTCTTCATCGCCCATGCGGCGGCGATCACGATCGTCAGGCTAACTGAAATCACCGCGGTTTGCCCGGCCGCCTGACTGAGGCCGAACCACTGGATGCCCTCTGGAAGTGCCAGCATGCGGCCTTGCTGCCAGAGCCGCAGCGTTTCCTGCCAGGCCACCATCGTGGCCAGCGTGACCACGATGCTCGGCAGTCCGACCCAGGCCACGAGCACGCCATTGAGAGCCCCCATCAACACCCCGGCCCCCATGGATGTTAGAATAACCGCGCCCAGCGGCAGCCCGGACCCCGCGGCGACACTCGCGATAATGGCGCACATGCTCAACTGCGCTCCGATTGAAATATCAATTTGCCGGGAGATGATCACAAGGGCGATGCCGACCGCCGCCACCAGCGCGGGCATCTGCGAGGTGAGCCGCGAAATGAACGGTTGTAGATGGTAGAAGTTCGGCGCGAAAACCGCCAGGATCAACAGCAGCAAGCCGAGAGCGCCAGCCACGGTGAGCTCCCGCGAAAACCGGCTCATCACGCTGCATCCTTTCCGTTAGTTCCGAGGGCGGCGGCCATGACCGAATGCGCATCGGCTTGTTCCCTTCCGATCCACTCCACCAGCCTGCCGCCACGCATCACGGCGATGCGGTCGCTCATGCCCAGCACTTCTCCCAGATCGCTGGAAATCATCAGCACGGCGAGACCTTCCCTGGCCAGGCGACGGATGATCCGGTGAATTTCGCTCTTAGCACCGACATCGACGCCCTGGGTCGGTTCGTCGAGGATGAGCAGTTTCGGACGGGTCGCCAGCCAGCGGGCCACGCTGACTTTCTGCTGATTGCCGCCGCTCAGGCTGCCGCCGGGAGCCTCAGGTCCGGAAGCCTTGATGCCGAGATCGCGGATGAACTCCCTGGCTAACAGACTCTCAGCATTGAAGCGCAGCCAGTTGCCCGGGAACAACCGCGGATGACTCGCCATCGTCATGTTATGGGCGCTCGGCATTTCAAGGATCACGCCATGGCGGCGGCGATCTTCCGGAACATAAGCGATGCCTCGGGCAATCGCCTCTCGCGGACAAGTGATGGAAATCCGCTCTCCATTCAACACAATCCCGCCGGTATCCGCAGGAGTGATGCCGAAGAGAATCCGCGCAAGTTCGCTGCGGCCCGCGCCGATCAATCCCGCCACCCCGACAATTTCCCCGGCCCTAACATCCATCGTCACCCCGCCCACGCCGCTGGCGGAACAGCCAAGCCCCTCCAAGGACAGCACGACCTCGCCGGGTTCGCCTTCAGACGGCGGATAGATCGATGAAACCTCGCGACCGACCATCAGTTTGATCAACTGGGATTCCGTCAGCTCATCGACCGGGTTGGTGCCGACGCTTTCGCCATCGCGCAACACCGTGACCCGGTCGGCGAGCGCTAAAATCTCCTCTAACCGGTGTGAGATATAGATCACCCCCACCCCGCCCTGCCGCAGGTCGCGGATGATTTTGAAGAGCAGGTGTTGTTCCTTCTGGGTGAGCGAGGCCGTCGGTTCGTCCATGATGACGATGCGCGCGCCCGAACCCAGCGCACAGGCGATTTCCACCAACTGTTGTTCCGGCATCGACAGCGAGCGCACCTCGGCATCCGGTGAAATCTCCGCGCCGATGCGCTGAAGCAGATCGATGGCCCGGCTCCGTTGCCTGCCCCAGCGGACCCGGCTGAACGCGCCGGTTTTTTGCAAACGGAGGCCGATGTTTTCCGCAACGCTGAGATCGGGAAACAGCGAGGGCTGCTGGTAAATGCAGGCGATGCCCAATTCACGCGCCTTCGAGGGAGTCAGATGAACGACCTCCCCGCCGGCAACGAACAGACTGCCACCGTCAGCTTGATGGGCACCGGTGATGACCTTGATGAGCGTGGACTTGCCGGCGCCATTTTCGCCTAACAATGCATGAACCTCCCCCGGCTGGAGCTCAAACGAAACTCCCTTCAAGGCGCGCACGGCACCAAAGGATTTCCGGATGTCAGTGAGTTGGAGAAGAGGTTTCAAACCATCGTGTTCGCGGGTTGAACTCTTCTTATTAGGCGCGCTTGCTCAAGACTGAATTTTCATAGCTCTTCACCTGATCGAGCCAGGCCGAGCCCGCGGGAACATGTTGGGACTCGCAGTAGGCGTCCCAAACGGCGCCCCATGGCAGGCCCTTCGCCTCCTCCATCAGCGCGAGTCGCGAGGTGTAATCGCCGGATTTTTCCGCCTCCCGCAGCGCCGGCGGTTCCAACAGCGCGATGAGCAGCGACTTGAGCGTGTTGCGCGTGCCGATTGTCCATGCGGCGATCCGGTTGATGCTGGCATCGAAGAAATCAAGGCCGATGTGAGTCCGGGACAACAGCTTGTTGCGCACCAGTTCGTTGGCGATCGCCTGGAGCGCGTCGTCGAGGATGACCACGTGGTCGCTGTCCCAGCGCACGCCGCGGCTGACGTGCAGGAGGATTTCCGGCACGAACATCAACGCCGAGCTGAGTTTGTCGGCGATGCCCTCGGTGGGATGGAAATGGCCGGCATCGAGACAGAGCACCTTCTGGTTTTTGATCGCATATCCCAGGTAAAACTCATGCGAGCCAACCACATAACTCTCGCTGCCGATTCCGAACAGCTTGCTCTCGATGGCATCGAGATGGTGTTTCGGGTTGAGCTTTTTCGCGAACACCCTGTCCAGCGAATCGGATAGACGCTGCCGCGGCGAGAGCCGGTCCACCGGAGTGTCCTTGAAGCCGTCCGGAATCCAAATATTGGTGACGGTGGGAGATCCGAGCGCCTTGCCCATCACCGCGCCGATTTCGCGGCAGGCAATGCAGTGTTCGATCCAGAAATCGCGGATCGCCTTTTTCGGATGAGAGAGCGTGAAACCCTCCGCCGCTTGCGGGTGGGAAAAGCAGGTCGGGTTGAAATCCATGCCGATGCCGTTTACCTTCGCCCAATCGATCCAGCCGCTGAAATGCTCCGGGCGGATCTCGTTGCGGTCGACCTTGTTGCCGCCGAACTCGCCGTAGAACGCGTGGAGGTTCAGCCGGTGTTTGCCGGGGATGAGCGAGAGCGCCTGGTCGAGATCGGCGCGGAGTTCGTCCGGCGTGCGCGCCTTGCCGGGGTAGTTGCCGGTCACGGCGATGCCGCCGCTGAGACCTGCGCCGGAATTTTCGAATCCGCCCACGTCATCGCCCTGCCAGCAGTGCAGGGAGATCGGAATGCGGGCGAGCGCGGCCATCGCGGCCTCGGTATCGACACGCGTTTCGGCGTAGCGGGCTTTGGCGGATGAATACGATTGCGCGATCAATTTCGATGACTTGGCCATGACTGGGGAATGTTGAGCTTCAGGGGGGTGGAGTGTGACCACCGATTCCGGAAAAAAACCTCCACAGTATTGCCAAAAACCAGCATGATCACGCCAGTGAAACGCGTTTTAAAAATCGACGACTGGTTCCACCCGGACGGCTTCCCGATCAGCATCGAGCGGCGGGAGCCGCAAGAGGATTTCGAACCCCACGCCCATGAGTTCGCGGAGTTGGTGATCGTCACCGGCGGCAAGGGTCTGCATGTGACGGTCCAGGATTCGTGGGAACTTGCCGCGGGCGACGTTTTTGTGATGGCCGGGCCGCGCGAGCATGAATACCGGGAGTTGCGGGACCTGCGGCTGGTGAACATCCTCTATCAGCCGAGCCAGTTGCAAATGCGCCTGCTAGACCTGCCGTCGGTGGCCGGCTACCACGCGCTCTTCACGCTGGAACCCAAGCGCCGTCAGCGCCAACCCGCCGGGGGACGACTGCGACTCAACGGCAAGGAAATGGCCCAGATCACCGGACTCGTGGACCGGCTGGAAGGCGAGTTGAAAGCCCGTGAACCCGGCTTCGGCTTCATGGCGACGGCAGCCTTCATGCAGATCATCGGCCTGTTATCCCGCTATTACGGCCGCAGCCCCTCCTCCGATGGCCGCGCCCTGCTGCGGATCGGGGAGGCGCTTTCCCATCTGGAACGCAACATTCATTGCGCGGTGAATCTGGAGGAACTGGCCAGCATCGCCCAGATGTCCCGCCGGAGTTTCCTGCGGGTTTTCCAATCCGCCACCGGCACCTCGCCGCTCGCCTGGCAAATCGACCAGCGCATCAGCCGCGCCTGCGCCCTGCTGCGCCACACCGACAAGCGAGTCACCGAAATCGCCTTCGAAATGGGCTTCAACGACAGCAACTATTTCACCCGCCAATTCCGCAAGGTGACCGGATTCTCGCCGCGGGACTACCGGATGCGGCAGGGAGCGGGCTGAGAGAATCGGTCTTGCGCTTGGGGGCCGCAACGGTTCGAATGTCGCAGCCCGCAGATCCTCCCTTCGTCCGAATGCCGGGCGGGATTTCCGGCGGATTTCACCATTCCATCCACCGATGAGCCACCGTCGAAGCTCCCCATTTCCCCGCATCGCCATCGTCGCAGGGCTGGCTCTTGCCGCATCATTCAACCTCGCCCGGGCCGCCGCGCCTCCCATCGTTATCGGGGACAACGACCTTGCCATTGAGGGCGAACTCGGCTCTTTCCGCGCCTCATGGAAAATCCAGCGGCCCGAGGCGCACCTGATGTTGGCAACCCTGACACTCGCGGCACCGGAACCAGCCGTCCCGCCTGCCATCGAGGTGAAGTGGAAATTTCCATCCGTTGATCTTGCCGGGGTTTGGACTTCGGATATCGGCAAGCAGAACTTCGACCACCAGGGATTCGGCGTCGAATCGCGGGCCGTGTTGCGCGCGCCGCTGGCGACGTTTCTCGGCCCGGACGACGGCAACCGTCTCACCATCGCCTGCTCCGACACCTTGCGTCCGCTCAAAATCAGCGGCGGAGTCAAGGAGGAGGATGTCAATATGCACGTTGCGGTGAAATTGTTCGCCGGCAAACAACCGCCGATGAAGGAATACAGCATCACCTTACGCATCGACTCCCGGCCGCAGCCGTTCTATCAGATTCTGCGCGAAACGGCGCGCTGGTGGGCGGCGCAGGACGGCTACACCCCGGCACCGGTGCCGGAGGCGGCGCGTGTTCCGCTTTACTCCACGTGGTATGGCTATCATCAGGGCATCACCGCCGATGCGATCGTCGAAGAATGCCGCCTCGGCCGCGAGATCGGCCTCGAAGGCGTGATCGTCGATGACGGCTGGCAGACCCTTGATAGCAGCCGCGGTTATGCCTATACGGGCGACTGGAAACCGGAGCGCATTGCGGATTTCAAGGGCTTTGTCGATCGGGTTCACGCGCTCAATCAGAAGTTCATCCTATGGTATTCGGTGCCGCTGGCCGGCGAGCACTCCGAGGCCGCGAAACGCTTCAAGGGAAAAACGCTGGGCTTCAGCGCCGGCCTCCGCGCACATATCCTCGATCCCCGCTATCCGGAAGTTCGCGAGTATCTCATCGGGCTCTATGAAGCCGCCGTGCGCGAATGGGGCGTGGACGGTCTCAAGCTGGATTTCATCGAACTGTTCGCGCCGCAGGGCAACACCGTTCTCACCGCAGAGGACGGCCGCGATTACGCCTCGGTTGACGAGGCCGTGGATCGTTTCTTCACCGACATCATGAAGCGCCTGCGGGCGATCAAGCCGGACATTGCCATCGAATTCCGCCAGCCCTACAACGGCCCGCTGATGCGCAAATACGGCAACATGCTGCGCGGAGTGGATTGCCCCAACGCCGGCCCGGTCAACCGCAAGGAAATCGTCGATCTGCGCCTGTTGGCCGACCACACCGCCGTGCACAGCGACATGATTGTGTGGCATTCCACCGAACCGGTGGAATGCGCCGCGCTGCAAATCCTCAACGTGCTGTTCAGCGTTCCGCAATTGTCGGTCAAGCTGGCGGAGGTCTCGCCGGAACACCGCCGGATGATTGGTTTCTGGATGCGCTACTGGAAGGACAACCGCGGCGTTCTGTTGGACGGCGAGTTCCGGCCCCTCTCTCCCGCCCAGAACTATCCGATGGTGCTCGCGCGCACGCCCGACAAGCTGGTGGCCGCGATCTATCAGGACATCGTCGTCGCACCGGGTCCGCAGGCTCCGCCGCGCATCGATGTGGTCAATGCCAAGCCCGGGCAATCCGTGGTGCTGCGCCTCGACCAGGCGTTCGGTCCCGCCACTGTCCGGATCCGGGACTGCCGCGGCACCCAGGTCAGCGAGCAGAAGCAGGACCTAGGGGCCGGACCGCATGCCTGGGAGGTGCCACCCGCCGGGCTGTTGGAAATCCAGCGCGATCCGCTGCCGAAATAGATATCCGATCGATATTCCCAACCTTGTTTTCAGCCAATCACCACCCATGAACCAAGAACCAGATGATCCCGGGCAAAAACATGACGAATCGACCCTTGATGACGTCAAACAACTCGGGTTGTGGGCCGCGCTGGGAAGTCTGGGTTATGTGTTCTGGGTGGTCGGCGGCATGGAGATGATCGAGCGGCTGGCGTTTTACGGCGTGCGGGCGGTCTCCACACTCTATGCGACCCGAGCCGAATCGGAGGGCGGACTTGGAGTGACGATGGCCACCTTTGGCTGGCTGCTTCTCAGTTGGAACCTTGTGCAGTCGTTGGTCCCGATCTTTATCGGCGGACTCGCGGACCGCCATGGCTACAAGGAAACCATCTTTGCCGCGACGGTGATCAAGTGTTTTGGCTATCTTCTCATGGCATGGTTTCACAGCTACTGGGGGTTCTTCGCCGGGGCGATGTTTCTCGCCCTCGGCACCGCCATCTTCAAGCCGGGCATTCAGGGCACTCTGATCAAGGTCAGCAACCGCCGCAACAGCTCGGTGGCCTGGGGGGTGTTCTATCAAACAGTCAACATCGGCGGCTGGATCGGCCCGTTAATCGCCCTGCAGATGCGCCACATGTCATGGACATGGGTGTTCTACACCAATGCCGCCTTCATCTGTCTGAACTTCATCCTGCTCCTGCTCTACAAGGAGCCCGGCAAAGACGAACGCCTGAAACACCGCGCCTTGGTCAGGTCCGGAAGGGTCGCGGAGTCGAGCCTGTTCAAGGAATCGCTAAAGGAGCTCAGGAAGCCCCACCTCTATCTCTATCTCCTCATCTTTTCGGTTTGGTGGTTCATGTTTCCAATGCTCTGGGACGTGCTTCCAAAATACATCGAGGATTGGGTGGACACCGGGGCCATTGTGCAAACTCTGTTCGGTGCGGATGGCACCCGTAACCCCATCGCCCATTTCCTGCTAGGGATGAAGGAGGATGGCATGACCATCGAACCCGAGGGCATCGTGAACATCAACTCCGGCCTGATCATGCTCACCTGCTTCGCGTTGGCCGGCCTGAGCGCGAGGATGCGCGCCACCACCAGCCTGCTCGTCGGCACGATCCTAGTGGTGACGGCGCTCACCTTGTTCGGCCTGTTCAATCTGGCGTGGCTCTGTGTCGCCGCGATGGCGGTCTTCAGTGTGGGTGAGATGCTTGCCAGTCCGAAATTCAGCGAATTTCTCGGCAACATCGCCCCACCTGACAAGAAGGCGATGTGGATCGGCTTCTCGCAGGCTCCGATCCTCATCGGCTGGACGCTCGAAGGAAAAATCGGCCCGCAGATCTATCATACATTCTCATCCAAGGACGTTTTCGCGCGGGAACTGCTCGTATCCCGAGGCCTGGACGCGTCCCAGGTCACCGAAGCCGCGCTGCCGGTCGGCGAGGCATTCCGCAAGCTCGTCGATTTCACCGGCGAGACTCCGGAGGCGCTGACCCGGCTGCTCTATCAGACTCACAATGTCGGAGCCACCTGGTACTTCTTTGCCATCGTCGGCATGATCTCCGCCGCCTTGATTTGGACCTATGGCAAGTGGATCCGCCAGCTTGCCGAAAGCGAAAAGCGCGCGTCGCAGAGCATTCCAGCCGCGGATCGTTCGCAATCACGCCCGGACTAACCACTCGCCGGGTTTTCCCCGAGCAACGCGCCTCTCAACTTTGGTTTTCGGAGAAATGCCGGAAGTCCACCTCGGGTTCGGGTTCGATTCCCTCGGTTAGCCAGCGGGCGAGCCGGCGGGCCATTCCCGGTGCATAGAGGCTTCCCTTCGAGCCGAGCGCGTTGAACATCCAATCCGCATCGCCGATGGGACCGATCAACGGTTCGCTCCGGCGCAGGATCGGCCGCACTCCCGCTTCGTGGGCGATGACTTCGAAGTCAGCTCCGCCAAGCCGCCGGATGATCGCTCCGACCCGTGCCCCGCCCACCGTACTCGGGGTGTTGTTCAGATCGTTCCATTCATAGGTCGAGCCCGCCTTGAATCTCCCGTTTCCTAACGGAACAAGCCAGCCGCCCGCGCCAACCCGGATCCGTGACTCGTCCCAGCCGTCGGCGCTGATTGTTAGAATCTCACCCTTGGCGCAGCGGTGCGGCCCGAAACGCCCGCGGATCAAACCGACGGCTCCCTCACACCAGATTCGGTTTCCCGCCGGGTGATCCGCCGGGATCTCCGCCTTTTGATAGCAACCGAGCTGCCGGAAGAACTCTCGGGATTCATCGAGAAAGGTGCGGGTGTCCAGACGACCGCCGCCCGTGACTTCCAACGCGCCGGCCCAGCCCGCCACCGTCACCGGAGCACCGGCATTGGCCAGCCACCGTGCCACTTCCGGCCGGGTGGATTTGGCAACCATCTTGTGCCATTCCTTGTCCGTGTCCGCCAGACGGAGCATGGGCAACGGGTGCCAGAGAGTTTTGCCGAGCTGTTGTTCCACCTGATGATAGAAGCCAAGCGCATCTGGCAGAAATTCGCCGATGCGCGAGCTTGGTTCGAAGTTTTTGCCGGTGACCGGATTGACCAGTCCCGCGGCCACCCGCGAGCTGCCGCCTCGTTCGCTGTCCACCAGGGAAAAGGCCGTGCCACGGTTCCATAGCTCCCAGGCGAGGCAGGTTCCCGCCAGCCCTTGCCCCACGAGAGTCCAGCGTGTTTGTCCCGCGTTCACTTCGGCATCAGGGCTTCATTCGGATCGCTCCGCGTCCCATCGTGACCCTTGGCATAATTGAACAGGTGCTTGTGGGAATAGGGCAGGAAATTCGCCCGCTCTTCCTTGGGGAGTCTGGCAGCGAGGGCGTCGTTCAAGGTCCCCGTCAGTTTTTGCATCAGATGCAAGGTCAGTTGCCGTCCTTTGCGAGCCCGTTGGATCTGTTTGTGATTCAATTGTTCGGCGGATGCCTCGACCAATTGATGATTCGCCAATTCCCACCGGTTCATCAATTCATCGAGTGGCTGGGCTCCGTGATCGCGGGTGGCGTCGTGCATGGCTAGGGTGTAGCGCATCTTGCTGCCACCTCTAGGAAAAAAAATTCCCAAGCCACAGCCGGATTCCGGCGGCATGACCATCCGGCGAGAGACCGGCCTGAGCGGCGTGACAAAGTTCCGGAAAATTGCGGTTGCGCTGAGTTGGGGCGGGAGCGGAAAGTCGCGCCTGTCACCTGATGGTCCGATAGCGGCGCGCGCGGGTGGCGCAACTCCCATGAAATGGATCTACTGGCTGGGCTGGATGTCGTTCGGAGCCGCGTTCCGGACGCTGTTCGGCCTGCGAATCATTGGCGGGGAAAACCTGATCACGGAAGGGCCGGTTTTGGTGGCATCCAATCACCAGAGTTTTCTCGATCCCCCGCTCATCGGCAACCTCTACAAGGACGAGATGGTTTATCTCGCCCGCAAGACGCTGTTTACGGGCTTCTCCCGGTGGCTTTACACCCAATGGAATGCGATCCCGGTGGATCAGGACCGGCCGGACATGGCCAGCCTGAAAACCATCATCCGCAAACTCAAGGAAGGCCACCGGGTGCTCGTTTTCCCCGAAGGCGAACGCACCAGCGATGGACAACTCGGTGCGGCCGCGCCCGGCATCGGCCTGATCGCCGTCAAGTCCGGAGCCACGATCCAGCCAGTCCGCATCTCCGGCGCCCGCGAGGCGCTGCCCCGCGGATCCAGCCGCATCCGCTTCGCCCGTATCATTGTTAGCGTCGGCCCGCCGATCCGCCTCACACCCGAGGAACTCGCGGCCGCCAACGGCAAGCAGGACTATGAGCGCATCGCCAAACGGATCATGACCGCCATCGCCGCCTTGTAGGCAGTGCCATTCTCATGCCCAACCGCCGGGCGGTTCCGGGCTGCGCAGCGTGCTGGCTGCCCGAAGCAAGCCGAAATCCGGCGAAATTCCCCCGGAATCCGCAAGTTCGTGGGAAAATCTGCGACTCTAGGATTGCCAAACCGGTTTCTCCGACTAGATATGCGCCCCCGGCGCGAATTCGTTGTCGGCAACTCAGCAGCAAACCTCAGGCATGAAGGACCTCACCAAATACCGCAACATCGGCATTTTCGCCCACGTCGATGCGGGCAAGACCACCACCACGGAGCGCATTCTCAAACTCACCGGCAAGATCCACAAGATCGGTGAAGTTCACGACGGTGCCTCCACCATGGACTTCATGGAACAGGAAGCGGAACGCGGCATCACTATCCAATCCGCCGCCACCACCTGCTTCTGGCGCGACCATCAATTCAACATCATCGACACCCCGGGCCACGTGGACTTCACCATCGAGGTGTATCGCTCGCTCAAGGTGCTCGATGGCGGCGTCGGCGTGTTTTGCGCTTCCGGCGGCGTCGAACCCCAGTCCGAAACCAACTGGCGTTATGCGGATGATTCGGGTGTCTCGCGGGTTATTTACGTCAATAAAATGGACCGTATCGGCGCGAACTTTTACAAGGTTGTCGAACAGGTCAAAACCATCCTCGGTGCCAAACCGCTGGTCATGGTGCTGCCCATCGGCGAGGAAATCGGCTTCGTCGGCGTGGTCGATCTGCTCACCCGCAAGTCCTACATCTGGGACGATTCCGGCAAACCGGAAAACTTCACCATCGGCGAGATTCCCGCCGGCATGGAGGACAAGGTCGAGCAATTCCGCGCCGAATTGCTCGAAACCGCGGTCGAAATGGACGACGCTGCGATGGAACTCTACCTCGACGGCACCGAGCCCGACCTGGCCACGATCAAGCGCTGCATCCGCAAGGGCACGATCGACCTCAAGTTTTTCCCGACCTATTGCGGTTCCGCTTTCAAAAACAAGGGCGTGCAAAACGTGCTCGATGCCGTCATCGATTACCTGCCCAACCCGACCGAAGTGAAACCCCAGCCGGAAGTGGACCTCGAAGGCAATCCGACCGGCGAATTTGCGGTGGTGGATGCCTCCAAGCCGTTCCGCGCGCTGGCGTTCAAAATCATGGACGACAAGTATGGTGCGCTCACTTTCACCCGCATCTACTCGGGGACCATCAAGAAGGGCACGACCGTGCTGAACACCTTTACCGGCAAGACCGAGCGGGTCAGCCGCATGGTGGAAATGCACGCCGATGACCGCGCGGAAATCGATACCGCCCAAGCTGGCGACATCGTCGCCATCATCGGCCTGAAGAACGTGCAGACCGGCCACACTCTCTGTGATGAAAACCATCCGGCCACCCTCGAACCGATGGTGTTCCCGGAGCCTGTCATTTCCATCGCCGTCGCGCCGAAGGACAAGGTCAACGCCGAGAAACTCGGTGTCGCCATCGGCAAGATGGTGCAGGAAGACCCATCCTTCCGCGTCGAAACCGACGAGGAAACCAACGAGCTGATCCTCAAGGGCATGGGCGAGCTTCACCTCGACATCAAGATCGATATCCTCAAGCGCACCCACAAGGTCGAGGTCACCGTCGGTGCCCCCCAAGTGGCCTATCGCGAAACCATCACCAAGGCCGTCACCGACAGCTATACCCACAAGAAACAGTCCGGTGGTTCCGGCCAATACGCGAAGATCGACTACGTCATCGAGCCCTTGGAAGCGGGTTCCGGTTTCATCTTCGAATCCGGCGTCGTCGGTGGCAACGTGCCGAAGGAATTCATCCCGGCCGTCGAAAAAGGCTTCAAAACCTCAATCCATAAGGGACCGCTCGCCGGTTATCCCTGTCTGGACTTCAAGGTCACGCTCAAGGACGGTGGTTTCCACGCCGTGGACTCGTCGTCCATCGCCTTCGAAATCGCCGCCAAGGCCGCCTATCGCCAAACCATGCAGAAATGCGGTCCGCAAATCCTCGAGCCCATCATGAAGATCGACGTCTTCACTCCCGACGCGCAAGTCGGTGACGTCATCGGCGACCTCAACCGCCGCCGTGGCATGATCAAGGAGCAGATGACCACCCACGGTGGCGTGCGCGTCAAGGCCGATGCGCCGCTGAGCGCCATGTTCGGCTACATCGGCGACCTGCGCACCATGACCTCCGGCCGCGGCCAGTTCTCCATGGAGTTCAGCCACTACGCGCCTTGTCCGAAAAACGTGGCGGAAGACGTCATCGCCAAGGCCAAGGAGCGCGAGGAAGCGCTGCGCAAATAACGTGGCGGCGGTTTCCAGCCGCCACCACTGTGCGGCTACGGCAACAGATCCGTGTAAGTTCCCGGATCGCTGTCGGGAATTTCAATCGCGCCACAGGCGTTTGCATAGAACTCCTTCGGCCCCACCCCGCCGATGATTGCATAGGCGTGGCCGAGTTCGCGCATGGCTTCGAGCGATTTCAGCAGCAGGGCTTTTCCCAACCCCAGCCCGCGGGCTTCCTCCGCAACCCCGGTCGGACCAAAAAAACCGCGCAGAGTCGTGTCATAACAGGCGCAACCGAGAATCTGCTTGTCCCGCGTGGCGATGAAACAAGCCACCGGCTCACGGGTCACCGCCACCTCGATTTCGCTCACCCACTTTTCGGAAAAATGTGCCCGCACGAATGCCGCCACCGTGTGTTTTTCAAAGGCCCGCGCCCGCCGCAGCGTCACGCCGCGGGTCGCCACCTGTTCATAGAGGGCCGCCGATTCCGGCAAGGCATAGAGACGCACCAGCATGTCGATCATGGGGGCGAGTCAAGCGCGAGCCGGGCGCGGCGGGAAGTCTGGATTTCCCGCACAGCGAGAAGAGTTTACCGCAAAGGTCGCGAAGGAACGCAAAGGAACGCAGGGAAAAAGGAATCCCTGTTTCGAAAGTGTTTCCGATGGATGCGATTTGCCTGCCCATTATCCATTTCAAATCTTTGCGCCACTTTGCGTCTTTGCGGTTAATTGCTCTTTGTGCCCGCGCACCGATTCAGAAAACCCGCGCAGGATTGCTCATCCCGTGGCTTGCCAGTTGACCACCCGCGCCAAGTCCCCTAGCCTCGCCGCCTCCCGCATCCAATCCTATGAAAGCACCAATTACCGTCTCCGTCACCGGCGCGGCTGGCCAAATCGGCTATGCCCTCCTTTTCCGCATCGCTTCCGGCTTCGTCTTCGGACCCGACCAACCGGTCAACCTCCGCCTGATCGAAATCGAACCCGGCATGGCCGCGCTCGAAGGGGTGATGATGGAGCTTGATGACTGCGCTTTCCCGCTCCTTAACGACGTGGTCGGCACTGCCGATCTCAACGAAGGCTTCAAAGGAACCAACTGGGCGCTGCTCGTCGGTTCCGTGCCCCGCAAAGCCGGAATGGAACGCGCCGACCTGCTCGGCATCAACGGCAAGATTTTCACCGGCCAGGGCAAGGCCATCGCCCGCAACGCCGCCAGGGACGTGCGCGTGCTGGTCGTCGGCAATCCCTGCAACACCAACGCCCTCATCGCCATGAACAACGCCGACGGCGTGCCGAAGGACCGCTTCTTCGCCATGACCCGCCTCGATGAAAACCGCGCGAAAAGCCAGCTCGCCAAAAAGGCCAGCGTGCATGTTTCCCAAGTCACCAACATGTGCATCTGGGGCAACCACTCCGCCACTCAATACCCGGATTTCACCAATGCCAAAATCCAGGGCCGCCCGGTCACCGATGTCATCTCCCACGTGGAATGGCTCAAGGGCGAGTTCATCACCACCGTGCAACAACGCGGTGCAGCCATCCTCAAGGCCCGCGGCCTTTCCTCCGCCGCTTCCGCCGCCAATGCCGCCATGGACACCGTGCGCAGCCTCATCACCCCGACTCCCGCCGGCGATTGGACTTCCGTGGCAGTGTGTTCCGATGGTTCCTACGGCATTGAAAAAGGCCTGATGGCCTCCATGCCGATCCGCTCCCTCGAAGGCGGCAAGTGGGAGGTCGTGCAAGGCCTGCCCATCGATGCCTTCAGCCAATCCAAGATCGACACCACCATCAACGAGCTCAAGGAAGAGCGCGATGCCGTGAAAAACCTCCTGCCCGGCTGATCGATCTCGCCGGATACCATCATTGAAAATCCCCGTCACGTCCGCGTGGCGGGGATTTTTTCATGCCGAGGGGGCAGAGGGCAGAGGGCAGAGGGCAGAGGGCAGAGGGCAGAGGGCAGAGGGCAGAGGGCAGAGGGCAGAGGGCAGCAATCTCCAATCTCCAATCTCCAATCTCCAATCTCCAATCTCCAATCTCCAATCTCCAATCTCCAATCTTTGCCCTTCCCACCCCGCCTTTTCCATTGTTCCTTGGCTGCGGGAGCATGCGCTGTTTTTATTCGGAGAAACTGGAACTTGAACTGCCGTCGGGCCACCCGTTTCCGATGGAGAAGTTCCGTGTCTCCAAGGACATGCTGCTGGAGAGCGGAATCCTCCGGCCCGAGGAAATCGTCGAGGTCCGCGCGGCGGACAACCACCTGCTCCAGCGCGTTCACGAGCGCGATTACATCCGCAACATCGAATCCGGACTGCTCGGCCGCAAAGAGGAAATCCTGCTTGGCCTGCCCGTCACCCCGCAGCTCTATCAGCGCAGCGCCACCGAAGTCGAAGCCACCCGCCTCGCGTGCCACGCGGCCCTGGCGGAAGGCGTCGGAGTCTGCCTCGCGGGCGGCACCCACCACGCCTTCCGCGAACACGGCGAGGGCTATTGCGTCTTTAACGATGTCGCCATCGCCATCCGCGATCTCCAGGACAAACAGCCGAACATCAAAATCATGGTGGTGGACACCGACGCCCACCAGGGCAACGGCACCGCCGCCCTGCTCGCCGGCGATCCGCGCGTGTTCACCTACTCGATCCACGTCGGACGCAACGATCCGACGAAAAAAGTCCTCGGCTCGCTCGACATCGAGACCGTGCGCTACGTCGAGGGCGAGATGTATCTCAAACAGCTTTTCAGCAGCCTCGCCGGCGCGCTGGATGCCTTCGCGCCGGATCTGGTCATCTGGATTTCCGGCGCGGACAGCCACCGCAACGACCGCTTCGGCCAAATGTATCTTTCCCTCAAGGACATCCAGCGCCGCGACGAGGTTTTGTTAGGAGCCTTCATCCGCAACCGCATCCCGGTGGCCGTGCTCTACGGCGGCGGCTACAACCGCCAGCCCGAGTTCACCGCCAAACTCCACCGCAACACCATCGCCACCGCGAAGAAGCTGGCGACGGAGTTCCGCGGCCTGTGATCGGGATCAACTGGCCTTGAAACTAGATCCTGCTTGCCCGCTCGAAGCCCTTCACCTAGTCATGTCTCGGTGCGCGCGTGCCCGGCAGCCCCGGAGGAAACCCAACCGACTCCTCGCCATGAAATCCAACCTCGCAGAACCCTCCGCGTCCGCCATCCCGTCGAAAGCCGCGCGCCGCAGCGGAGCGCGACTCCGCCAGCGGATCGCAGGTGCCGCCGTTTGCATGATGGCCCTTGCCACCGCGACGGCCGCGGACTGGAACGGATTCGAGAAACGCGACTTCGTGGTGGATGGACGCAATTGTTTGTTAGTCCTGCCGAAGACGCCGGCCGCAGGCAAGCCGTGGATCTGGCGCACCGAGTTTTTCGGCCACGAGCCGCAGGGCGATATCGCGCTGCTGGGCAAGGGATTTCACGTCGCCTTCATGGATGTGCAGAACATGTATGGCGCCCCGGTCGCGCTCGATCACATGGACAAGTTTCACGCGCACCTGACCAAGGAGTTCGGCCTCGCCCCGAAGACGGTGCTGGAGGGCTTCAGCCGCGGCGGCTTGTTCGCATTCAACTGGGCCGCCCGCAATCCCGACAAGGTGGCCGCCATTTATGTGGACGCGCCCGTCTGCGATTTCAAGAGCTGGCCGGGGGGCAAGGGGAAGGGCCAGGGATCCGGCGGCGATTGGAAGCGGGTGCTGGCGGTGTATAACCTAACCGAAGAGCAGGCGCTGGCCTACAAGCTCAATCCAGTGGACAATCTCGCGCCGCTGGCCAAAGCGAAAATCCCGATCCTCAGCGTCTGCGGAGAAGCCGACAGGGTGGTGCCCATCGATGAAAACACGCGCATTGTTGAGAAGCGCTACAAGGAACTCGGTGGTGAGATCGTGGTCATCGCCAAGCCGAACTGCGACCATCATCCGCACAGCCTCAAGGACCCCGCTCCCATCGTGGACTTCGTGTTGAAACACACGGCGGCGCCGAGTGCCCGTTAGAGTAGAGCCCCTGGCGCGCGGTTGGTTTCAGCCCTTCCACACCGGGCCCGCTGAAACCACCGCAGGCATCATCAACCCCACACCGACCCTCGGTGGCCTGAGTGGCGCGCTGAACCTGACCACCGCGATCACCGGATACGGCGCGGTCCTCGTATCTTCCGCTCGTGAGCCTTGGCCAAGCGGCGGATCCGGAAAGTCCATGCGGGGTTGTTTGGTGCTTGATTTTCAGGAAAGGCAAACCAATCACCCGCGATTGCCCTTGACGCGGTGGGGGATGGGCGGGCTTGATAGGCGCATCCTTCAAAGCCGCATGCACTTCCCGATTTTTCCCACCTCCCTGATGCCGCGTGGCATGGGGCAATTGATCGCCCTCGCCGCGATCGCGATGGTCACCGCCTCCGGCACCCTGCACGCGCAGGATTTCGAAGGAAAAAACATTTCCGAGGTGGCGGTGCGCTACCGCGGGGTGAAAACGGTGGATGAAACCCAACTGCGGAACCTGATGTCCTCCAAGGCCGGCTCGCCATACCGCGCGGAGAATTTGGACAAGGATATCAAGTCCCTTTACGAGTCCGGGTTGGTGGACGACGTGCGTTTCCTGGCCGAGCCGGTGGACGCGGGCGTGAGGTTGATCGCCGAGGTGACAACCCGTTCGGTCGTTGATGGCGTGGGATTCGTCGGCAACACGGTGTTTACGGATCAGAAACTGGCGAAGGAAACCAAGTTGAAGTCCGGCGGTGTGATGAGCGATGCCGAAGTGCTGGAAGCCAGCCGCAACATCGAGAAATATTATCAGGGCTACGGATATCCGGACGTCACCGTGACCCACCGCATTCAGGCGACCGCGCAGGAGGGTCGGTCCGACCTGATATTCGTGATCGATGAAGGTGCCAAGAATGAAGTGCGCAAGATCCGCTTCGAGGGCAATCACAGCTTCACCGATCCCGAACTCCGCAAGGAAATGAAGGTCAAGGAAAAGGGCTGGTTCTCATGGCTCACCAAGTCCGGCCGCTTCGAATCCAACCAGCTTGATTCCGACCTCGACGCGATTCTCGATTACTACCGCAGCAAAGGCTACCTGCGTGCCAGCAGCCCGGGAATCCGCCGCGAGCCGGTGAAGGACGGCCGGGTGGATTTGGTGATTCAAATCAACGAAGGCGAAAAATACACGGTGGCGGGCGTCGGCTTCGGTAAAATGACGATTTTCAAACCCGAGGAACTCTATCCGTCCCTCACGCTCAACACCAACACCGCGTATTCCTCGAAAAAGATGCGCGCCGACATCACGATGATCCGCAGTTTCTATGGCTCCCGCGGTTATGCCGACGCACTGGTGACACCCGACATCCGCGACGCGGGCCCGAACCGGGTGAGCATCGTTTACCGCATCACCGAGGGTTCGCGCTTCAAGGTGGGCCGGGTGAACATCGCGGGCAACACCAAGACCAAGGACAAGGTGATCCGCCGTGAAGTCCCGCTCAAGCCAGGCGACATGTTCAATTCCGTGGAACTCGACACCACCAAGGCGCGTCTCGAAAACCTCCAGTATTTCAGCGATGTGCAGGTGAGCGGTGTTCCCGGCGGCTCCGGCTATCGCGACGTGACTGTGCTCGTCGAAGAAAAGGCGACCGGTTCCGTGGGCGTGGGCATGGGCTTCAGCTCGATCGACAGTATTGTGGGTTTCCTCACGCTGGAGCAGTCGAACTTCGATTTGTTCAATCCGTGGAATTTCACCGGTGGCGGCCAGCGTTTTTCGATGAGCCTGCGCGCGGGTTCCGAACGTTCCGAGGCCAGCATCTCGCTGGTGGAACCATGGTTCCTGGATCAGCAACTCGCCCTGGGCGGTGAGCTGTTCTACAAACAATCGACGTATTTCAGCGACTACTACGAACAAACCAATGCGGGCGGGGCGATCTCGCTGCGCAAGCCGCTGGGCAAGAAGAGTTCGATCAAGGGCGAGCTTCGTCTGGAAAACGTGGAGATCGATTCCGAGGTCAATTTCCTCGATTATGTGAATAATTCTGGAGGCAATGGAGACAACTCCGAGCTTTCCCAGAAAAACATCGGCGGGGACTTCCTGCGCAGCGCGCTCAGCGTGAACTACGTTTATGACGGCCGGGACAGCAGTATCCTGCCCCGCAGTGGTCACAAGATCGATCTCGGCCTCACCTACGCGGGAATGGGCGGGGATGTCGATGCCCTGACCTTCTCCGCCCAAGGCCAGAAATACTGGAACATGAAGTGGGACTCGATCCTTTCGGTGAGCGGGGAATTGGCCTTTGTGGACGGCATGGGTGGCGAGGAAGTCCCGATCTTCGAACGCTTGTTCCTCGGCGGCGGCCGCACCTTGCGCGGGTTCGAGTTCCGCGATGTCGGGCCCCGCGATGTCGGCTACACCAACGAGGTGTTTGGCGGCAATTCGCTCGGCTACGTGACCTTGGAATACACCGTGCCCATCATCGAAACGGTGCGCGCCGCGGTGTTTTCCGACACGGGCTTCGTCAATGCGGACAGTTGGGACCCGAATCCGGCCGATCTTTACAGCGACGTGGGGGTGGGCATCCGCCTGAAACTGCCGATCAGCCCCTTGCCATTGGCGCTCGACTACGCGATTCCGATCGCCACGCCTGACGACCAGGCGGACAAGGGCGGCCAGTTCAACTTCTATTTGAACTATCAGTATTGATCCGGCGGCGCTATCCAATCATTCCGCATCCGTCATTCCTTCCCAAACGGGGCTTTCTGCGGAAAGCCCCGTTTTTCTTGTGGATGGACAGGTGGCGGAATCACTTCAACGGGAGCGTGGTTCCACCACAGGAATCTTCCAGCGCGCTCCGACAGTCTGTTCCTCTATTGCTGCTTTGCTCATTCCCGAATCCAGGGTTAGCTTTTCCATGGGGACGGGCGGACTCTGCGCAGCGGAAAATAACACAGCCAGACCAGGAGCACAGTCGCCTTGGTGGAAGCGGGATGTGCCATGAGTAATCCCCTTCCCGCCCGCCACTCACTTCTTGATCACCACCACTTCGGAAGCGGCATGGTTGTTGCGGCCGCCACCGACCGTGCGGAAGCCGTAGATCAGAAAGGCCGTGGTTTCAGCGGGAATTGCGTTGCGGGATACCAGTTCGCCCTTCTCAAGATTGCACTGGATGAAGTTCCATTTCCGATCCTTCCACAGGCCGCCGGAGGTCGTGCAGTAAACCCAGGCCTCCGAGAACTCCCCGCTGTATTTCGCGCGAACGACGGCACCGGAATTGCCCTCCGGACGTTCGATTTTCGGCAGGGCCGGCCCCGCTTTCACGATGTGATTGGCGAAGTCCCAAATTTCAGGCGCATCCTCCCAACCGTTGCCATGACCGTGGGCCAAAAAAGGCCGCAGGCACAAACTGCTAGGCCCGCCCGCCGTCTTGGACGACTTCGAAAAGATATCGATTTGAAACACCGGATCAGCCACGCCGGTCACCCACAGCATCGGCATTTTCGCCAAAGGCAGATGCGCGGAGGGATCCCACTTCGTGCGGTAGTCAGCGAACTGCGCTTCATCCATGTTCGTCGGCGGGAACCATTGGGCGAGACCCGGGTTGTCACTCTCGTGGATGAAGCCGCCACCATACACGGGAATCACAAAGGCGAAGCGCGGATCCACGCCCGCCACCGCGCTCACGATCGTCCCGCCCCACGAAATTCCTGTTAGTCCGATCTTTTTGGGATTGATCTCCGGGAACGAGCGCAACAGCGAGTTGGCGCGGATCACATCGGCCACCGCATGATAGAACCACTGCTCCTTGTCGGGCAGATCGCGGTCGCCGAACCAATCCTTGCGCGCCGGCCCGGCGTTTTCATGTCCGGTCCCGGCCGGAAGATTGCCTTCGATGCCATGATCGCGCCCGCCCGGCAAGTGGCCTTCGAGATCCATGGCGATGGCCGCGTAGCCGTGGCTGTTCCAGTTCCTCACCCATCCCGGATAGGCGGTGCCGCCGCCGCCGTGCGCGCACACCACTGCCGGCCAACCGCCTTCGGGTGGTGTTCCTTGCGGGGCCGCGTAGTAGGCAAACACCCGTGTCGGCTTGCCCTTGTAATCCGCGCCTTCATAGAACAATGAGCGCATCTCCTTCGCCGGACGTTCCGTGGCTGGGTGAATCTTCGGTGGCTGTGAAAGTGCGGCAACATCCCACGGGATGATGCGCTTCGGCTCCGCCGCACCGGCGGGGATCACCGTCGAGATCAGGATGGCGGCGAGTTGGGTAATGACTAAGGTTTTCATCATGGTATGGATTGTATGATAACGCGCTGTTTCACGCCTTGTTTCGCCAATCCGGCAAGTAGGCTGAAAAACTTCGATCCGGCTCACGACTCCGGGTATCCTGCCGCACCGGGACCAGGACGATTTGCCGGCAATCCATCACGGCCATGCCGGGTTTGCTCTTGGCGCGGTGGGGTTAAAATCGCGTCGATCGCGCAAGCTGCCGCCGTTTTGGCATCCATATCCACCGGCTTTTGGGTGACCCGCGTGAGCTTGGCCAGCACCTACCTTGGGGTGGGCTTCACTCCAAAATGATGCAGCACGTTGCGCATCAGCGCCTGAAGTTTGGGATCCGCCGAGATCGCCCAGCCCGCCCCAATCGCGCCGGCGTGAAACACCCGGCCGCCGTTTGGTCGCTCCCAATAAATCATTTCAGCGCACACATCATCGATGGCCTTGGCCGGCGCGGTGAAATAATCGAGCGTGCCACCGCCGCCTTTGCGAATTCCCCGCGCGAGGGTCACGATTCCAGACGGCTCGTCCGGCAGCGACGCTCCCGGCGGAATGCTCGCGGTCATGAGCTTCAGCCTGCCCAGCCGCACGTCCCATTCATGACCGATCGCCCTGGGCACGCCGCCGCCTGGCGCATGACCAAAGGCCGCGTCTTTTGTTAGTCCGGTTTTCTCAGGCTCGTTGAAGAGGAAATGATCCGGCGCGTCGGTCTGATAGATTCCCATCTCGTTGGGAGTGGTTCCACCCCAGCCGACGCATTCCAGACCGATGTTTTTCCATGCGGGGTAACCGCACTCGCGCATCAGACTGCCGCGCCGCCCGTCATGGCTATGATAGAGTTCACCGATCCGGGCGCCGCTGCGACCTCCGATGCTCTCGCCGTGTTTGCGGCACTCCATCACCGTGCCGTCGGCATTGAACGAGGTTCGCCAGAACATGGTGTTGCCGGACAACACGACCGCGGTGCCGCCCTCGCTGAGAAAGCGGTCAACGCCCTCGTATGCCTCTTTCGACCAGTATTCGCTGTGGCCGTTGATCACGAGCGTGCGGTAGCCCTTCAGCAAGTCCGGATCGCGATGCAGGTCCAGATCCGAAACTACATCGTATTCATAACCCGCCTGATCCAGCCACACATGAAGAAACCGTTCGGCGCGCATGAGGTGGCTGTAGCCGGTGGCGGGCGCACTGTAGAGCAGGTAGGGGCCCGCCGAAGGCCACGGCATCCGCAGACCGAACTGATAGCCGGGCTGGCCGGCGTGGTGATTGACATAACACGACCAGGCGGGGGCCTCGGGATGTGAGTTCCTGTAACCCTCGGTACCGAAATTGGCACCCCGCGGAATGGTCTGCGAAAAGGGTGCCGAGTTGTATGCCAGCCAAGTGCTTGAGGAACACAGTACCAGCATGGGCGCCTTCGAACCGGAACGGGCTTTGCGGACGATGAAGGTCACGAAATAATCGCCGGGTTTGCCAGCGGGATCCTGACGAATCCGCGCGATGTAGAGCCCCGAACGAGCCGTTGCGGGTGCCAGCCATTCGTGGGTCGCCCGCCAGCGGCAATCATACAGATCGTCGGACGCGAAGCGGAGTCCGTGTCCGCGCGAGGCGTCCCTGGCTGGATCATAGTCGCCGTAGCGCGGGACTTTGGCGCCGTCAAACGCCGGACCGCCGATCATCCATGTCGCGTGATTGATGATGCGGCCATGCCGTTCGCCGCCACTCTTGTCCGCGACGTGGTCCCCGCGTTCCTCGCTGAACGGCCAGCATGCCAAAACGCCGGCACCCGAATCGTCTGGCGTTCCCTTCGCCTCGAAGCGACGCGCGATTTCCTCCGGAGCCAGCGATCTCTGATAGATCACCGGCCCGGCCAGGTCGCCATCGAGAAAGTGGTTGGCCAATCCCCTATCCGACACCGCTCCAAGCCGGAGCGGATGAGGCCCGGGAACCCACCCGCCGGCGAACGGCCAACCATCGATCCGTTTTCCATTCACCCAGACCTCCTTCACCGCACCGTCCCAGAGGGCCAGGACATGGTGCCAGTTGTTTTCCGCCAGAACGCCGGGCTTGGTCTGATGCATCACCGACTGGCCAGGGGATACGCCGTTGCCGATGTAAAATCCGATGCACCCTCCCGGCCCTGCGGTCAGCGCGAGCGCGCGTGGATCATCCTTGTCTCCCTGGCTGATCAGTCCTTGCGGGCGGGCGAGGCGCCATGGCCGCACCCAACATTCCAAGGTCAGCGCGCCAAGAGGATCGCGCAGGCCGTTTTCCACATGGACATAAGATCCGGGATGAATCGGTTGAGGGCTGGCGGCCGATGTTTCGAAAGCCTGCATCAATTCGTTGCCCGCCGGGTCGTCGATGGTCGGTCCAAGCCGATAGATCGATAGTTGATAGGGTTCCGTGCCGCTGACGTGAAATCGAATCGCCTCCCCCGCCGCCACGCTCTGCGAATCGGGATACGCATGAATGCCGGGAAGATGCAGCGCCCGGTGTGGTGGAATTTCGGCGGACGCTTCGGTGACGGGTTCCGCCTGCGGTGGGGCCGCGGATCCCCGTGGCGTGGCGGCAGCCAATGCCGCGGCACTGCTTTGTTTGATGAACGCGCGGCGGGAGGATTGTTTCATGGGTATTGGAACGAGAGCTGGACGGAGGCCGCTTCAGATCATGGGTTATCTATCGAAAGGAAGTTGCCAAACGCCGGGATGTTGGTTTAGATCCGCCCCGTGAAGAGCCTCATAGTGTAATGGTAACACACCGGATTCTGATTCCGTTATTCTAGGTTCGAGCCCTAGTGAGGCTACTTGATCATGGACCAACGGGAGGCGATGTGTGGCCAATGGCAAAATGATGGACGAAGCGAAGGAAACGGGCGGCGACGGGCCGGAGCATTCAAGCACCGAGCGAGTGGCTGATCGCGCGGAGGATTTGCTGTCGGCCATCGCGGGTTTTGACGGAGCTGGTGAGGACTTCCGGGGAGAGCACCAGGGAGCGGGCGAGGGTTTCCTGGAACAGGGCGATATTGGCCTCGGTCTTGGCGTCGGATTGTTTGTCCACCTTGGTGAAGACCAGTGAAAAGGGCCGACCGGTGCCGCCGAGCCAGACGGTGAAATCCACGTCGATGCGCTGCGGCGGGTGGCGGGAATCGATCAGGACAAACACACGGCGGAGATTTTCCCGTTGCTCGAGATAATCACCGGCCGATTCGTTGAAATCGAATTTTTCATGTTTGGCGGCTTTGGCGAAACCGTAGCCAGGCAGGTCCACCAGACTCCAGGTGTCGTTCATCAGGAAAAAATTGAGCAAGCGGGTTTTGCCCGGGGTGGCGGAGACTTTGGCGAGGGAATCCTTGTTGGAAAGCAGGTTGATCATCGACGATTTGCCAACATTCGAGCGGCCGATGAAGGCAAACTCGGGCCGGTCCCACGCGGGACAATCCGCGATGCCGCGGGCGCTGGTAACGAAAACTGCGGATTTGATTTGCATGCGGCGGAGGATTGGAAGCGGGAGCGGCGGCGGCAATGCCGGAATGCGTCGATTCTGCGATTCCCGGGGATTTTTCGTCAGCGGTGGGATTTCCAGCTTCACCCTTGCGCGTTGTTCCACCAGCGCTTAGTTCTGCCGCGGCCAATTGACGAATCGGACATGGTGAAAACGAAGATTGCAAACATCGCACGGATGGCACCCGCCTTCGCACTGTTGTCGTGTGCCGCGCCCAAGGTGATCGTCGCCGCAACGGCACCCGCCTCGCCCCGGCAGCAGGCGGCGGTCGAGTCCATCGATTCGATGCCCGGCGACCTGCCGTTGCCGGATGATAGCATTCGCCTGCCGGAAGATATGCTTGCGATGCCGGGCGAGGGTGAATTCCGTGCGACCCGTCCGAACGCACTCAAGCCCGGTGGGGAGGCCAGCGCGGTGATCGCCCGCCCGCCGACCGATCCTCCATCGCGTCCGAAACCGAAAGATCCGGGTGAGTGAGGATCGCAGCGGATGCGGCCGGGCGGATTTCAGCGCCGGTTAAAGCGTGAAATCTCGCGTTGGGCTTCGCGCAGTTCGACTTGTTTTTTGAGATCCTGGCGCTGGTCCGAGTGGGTTTTGCCCTTGCCCACGCCGATTTCGACTTTGACGCGGCGGTTTTTCCAATACATCCGCAGCAACGGCAGCGAGCAGCCTTTGATGGCGGTGGCGGCGGCAAGTTTCAGGATCTCGCGTTTGTGGAGCAGCAAGCGGCGGGGGCGCTTGGCCGGGTGGTTGAACCAGGCACCGGCGGTTTGCCACGGCTGGATGTCGCAGCCATACAGAAAAACCTGATTGTTTTCGACGCGGGCAAAGGCGTCCGAAACATTGATCTTGCCGGCCCGGATGGATTTCACCTCGGTGCCCTTGAGTTCAAGCCCGGCCTCGAATTTGTCCTGAATGTGGAAATCGCGGCCGGCCTTCCGGTTGGTGGCGATTTCCGCGTTCATGGGACCGCTAGGTTATTGGTGGGACGGCGGGTTAAGGAGCCGCCTTCTCAATCAGTCGGATTTTGCCCTCGATGATCTCGGTGAGGGCGATGTCCGCCACGCCCATGCTTGGCCGAACGGGGATCAGCGGCGAACGTCCGCTGTTGAGTTGTCTGACACGCTGGGAGACCAAGTTGACCAAAACTAAGGGGTCAGTGACAATTTCGGAGGCCTTTTCGAGGAGATCGCTTTTCATAGTAGAACCGGGAAATCGCGAATTCGGACGCGCTTGCTCGAACGGTATGACGTTGTCGGGAAGCAAGGGCGGGACGTTTTCGCTCAAAACTAATGGATTAAAAGGTGAATCCGGTATGGCATCCGGGCCGGTGGTGAAAGCAGAGATTTGGAAGGCTGACAAGTCTTATCTGGCAAAAGAATCGTGAAATTGCCGGAGGCGCGGGAAAACCCGGCTCATTTCGGCATCAGATCGATCCCGAAGCGGCGGAGCACGAACACCGTGAACCAGAAAAACCCGATAGTGAGCAGGCAATTGGCGGTGAGGGCCGTCCAAAATCCCCACTGGTGGCGCAGCATCCACGGGAGGATGAGAAACATCGGCAGGGTGGGAAGGACAAACCAGAACGTGCCTTCGGCGTGGTTGGCGAGGCGTTGAGGAGATTGCCCGGCCTGGTGCATCCAGATCATGGCAACCAGCGAGGTGAGCGGCAACGCGATGAGCAGCGCGGAGAGCCGGTCATTGAAGAGTTGGATTTTGTTCACCACCACGATGATCGCCGCGCTGATCAGCAGTTTGACCACATCGGCGGCGCTGAAGGAGAGGATTTTCTCCCAAGGAATGTGGGGCATGAGGGTGGGGTGGGATTGAGGTGGTGCCTAGAGTTCGCCAGAAGTTTCCCGCTGGAAACCAGCTCGCAAGGAACTTCGCTTGCGGCAGGGGCGAGGATAGTTGTAGTTTCGGACCATGCAAGCCGCCTGTCTCGTGAGTTGTGGATTGGTCCTGATGGCCGCTTTGACGCCTGCTGCGGCCGAGGCTCCGGCAGCCGTGAAACTGAGCGTCTCTCAAAAAGCGCAAATCGGGCGGAAAATCTGGCAAAACGAGTGTGCGGGGACGGTCGCCGGGCTTACGACCTGGAACGTCGGGGAGGAATTCCCATCACTGGGCATCGGGCATTTCATTTGGTATCCTGCGGGATTCAAAGGCCGCTTCACCGAAAGCTGGCCGCAATTCATGGCCTTCGCCAAACAACAAGGTGCGCCGCCGCCGCCGGTCGCGCTGGAGCACCATTGCCCGTGGACCAGCAAGGCGGAATTCGAGCGGGATTTCAAGGGGCCTCGCCTCACCTCCTTGCGCGGATGGCTGGCGGGAAATGTCACGTTGCAGACCGACTTCATCATCTCCCGCTCGCTGGCCGCCCTGCCGAAGATTCTTGCCGCGGCGCCCGCCAGCGAAAAAGTCCGGATTGAGGCGAATTACCGGCAAGTGGCGACGACTCCGCAGGGGGTTTACGCCTTGATCGACTACGTGAATTTCAAAGGCGATGGGACGCTCGATACGGAGCGCTACAAGGGCCAGGGCTGGGGCTTGCTGCAAGTGCTTGGCGATATGAAAACCGTCTCCGGCGGCGCTCCCGCCGCGGTTGAATTTGCCGCCGCTTCGAAGCGGATGCTCTCGCGCCGCATCGCCAATTCGCCGCCCGCACGCGGCGAAAGCCGGTGGGAGACCGGCTGGCACAACCGTTGCGCCACCTACGGGCGGCCGTTGTGAGATGAAAAAGGCGCGAATCCGTCAGCGGATCCGCGCCTTGATTTATATCCCCCCCCCTCACGATTTCGGCGTGCGGTGATCTGCAGCCTGATTTCCCCCCGGAACCCTGACTGCCCGCTTGCTCTCAAGAGGTTGACGCAAGAATGAAGATTACTTGAGTTTTACTAACAATTAAGTTTAGAAAATTTTCGTGGCCGGCTGCCGTCGTGTGATTGCCACCGTGGGCGGGCCATGGTATCAATCCGTTTGTCATGGGGATGCGAACGATGGTTTCTTGTCTGTTGGCGGCGTTCCTTTTGCCCTGCGGAAAGATGGCGGCCGCCCATCCGCTTGACGTTTTTCTGCCTGACGAGGAAACCGCCACGCGTTTGCAACCTCTCATCGATCACCTTGAGTCCGACTCGTATTCCGAACGCGAAGCGGCCAGCCACGCGCTTTTTGCGCTGCCGGCCTTGCCTGGATTCGTGCGGGAACTGGCGCTCCAGGAGCCGCGTCCGGAATCGCGGATCCGCCTGCGCGAGGTGGTGGCGGCCTTTCCGCTAGAAACCGAGAACCAGCGGCTAAGCGGGGTTCTCCAGACGATTGAAACCCAGGCCACCAAAGGCCAGCTCAACGCCATTGTCAGCGTGATGCAACGCGGGATTTGGTCACCTGACTGCGAGGCCCTGCACGCCGCCGCCCGCAGTACAGCGACGAGAGCCGATCTGCCGCTGATCCAGCGTTGCCTTGGGGATCCATTGCCGGCGATCCGGCGGCTTGGCGCGGCGGCGCTTGGCGGGCTTCCGGCCGACGGTTCCAACGAACTTCTGGCCGGTTTATTGAGTGACACGGATTCCCCCACCGCGCTGCTCGCCGCATCGGCACTTGCGGCGCGGAAAGACCGGCGTTGCCTGCCGGCCTTCGCACGGTTGCTGGATGCGGAGGATTTCCAAACCCGCTACCATTCGCATGCCGCCTTGCGCGGCTTGAGCGGCAGGGACTTTGGCTATGATCCATCCGCCGTGGCGACTGCACGGCGGACTTCCGCCGACAAATGGCGGAAATGGGCGGAATCACCGAGGGCCGCCATCACCGGGACCATGCCGCGCGATCCGGCCATCGCACTTTTCAATGGCAGAAACCTTCAAGGCTGGGAGGTGTGCCTCGGCGGCAAAACCTCCGACACCTCGCCTGCATGGGAGGTCAAGGACGGTGCCATTCACTGCAACGGGGGCGAACCCGGTGATTTGTGGACAAGCGCCCGCTTCAGGAATTATGTGCTCGATTTCCAATACAAGGTCGATGCAAACGGTGCCGACAGCGGGTTGGGACTGCTGCTAACGGAAGCGGGCGAACGGGGAGCCAACGGCCCCGGCTATTTGGAAATTCAACTGCTGCCGGGAAAGGCTGGCGACATCTATCAAATCGGCGAGATCAAGCTGGAGACCGCGGGAGGCCCGGTTAGATTCACCTGCCCGCGCATTGTGGAAGTCGCGGATCCCGCCGGCCGGTGGCACAAGGTCAAGCTCACCGTCCGTGACGGCGCGGTGAGGATTGAGATCAACGGAATCCTGGTCAATTCCACAACCAAGGGACCATCCGCCGCCGGGCGCATCCTGTTGCGCAATGAACTCGATCCCATTTCGTTCCGCGGGTTCTTGCTGCATCCGCTCGATTCCGCGCCCTGAGCACCGTGCCATGCGGTCCCTCACCTTGAATCCGACTCATACTCCCAACGCGAAGCGGCCAGTCACGCGCTTCTTGCGCTGCCGGCCTTGCTTGGATTCTTCCGGCAATTGGCACCCGGTGATCGGCTTCGGCCATCGCCGTCACTTCGGCAGGCCGCCGGAAATTTCGTCCCAGCGTTTTTTGAAAGCCGGATTATTCTGTGAGAGAACGGAAGCGGCGGCAAGGGCGCGTTCGCGGTTTCCGGCCAGCCAGTCGAAGCCGATGGCGCATGCCTGGCGGCGAAGTCCTTCCGCTTCGGTTTTCGCATTCTTCATGAACACGCGGTGCAAGGCGATCAGGGCGTCTGGGGTGAAATCGCCCCAGGTGCAGGGCTTGGTTTGGCCGGCGGCGGAGCTTGCGCTGATGATTCCATTGGAATCAATGGAAACCTTGGCCACCGTCTCGCCGGACTTGAGTGGAAAAGTAGCAATGGCTGGTGCGGACGGGTCGTTTTCGGCCGCCTTTGTGAGCAGTGCGGCGGAAATCGCCGTCCCGTAAAACCGGAAGTCGCGCATGGACCCTTGGAATGGCCGTTGTCCGACTTCCACCGGGTTGTTGCCCAAGGCAAAACCCACGCCCGAGGTGAAATCGGGCGGGCCGGATTGTGCCCCGGTGGCGGCTTGGACCCCATCCACCCAGATCGAAAGTTCGGCTCCATCGTAGCGCAGGGCGACGTGGGTCCAACGCCGGGGCGGGATGGAAACCTTGGACGCCAGCACCGTGCGGGTCGTTCCGTCGGTGCGCAAACGGGCGCGCAGGTTGCCGCCGTTTGCGAGGCTGAGCATCAACTCGTGGGCTCCCTCGTCGGTTCCCGTTGATTTAGAGAAGATGCGGGCGTCGGAATGAGAACCCTCCTCCCGGAATATCCACGCGACGGCAGTGAACGATTTCACGCCGGAGATCGTGGTGGCTTTGAGGCGATAGGGGGTCGCCCCTTCCGGGAAACCGAGGCCGTCCTTAGGGTCCACATGGATGAGAAGCCCCGCATCTGGCAAAACCTTGGGCGGGAGCGCGCCCTCGACCACCCGATCCTTGACGAGGTCATTCTCAATATCGGCCAGGAACGCCGCGGAAGCCTCCGCCATGGCAAGCAGCGATACCAGCGCTGAATCTTGGGGATCTCCGGGAAGGGCCTTGAGGAAAGTGATCGTTTCCGCAAACCGGAAGTCGCGTGCCAACTCGGCAATCTTCGGGAGCACTTCGGCCACTTGCGGGGATGGTCTCTGAGCCCGAATGGGCTGGCCGGAGGGAACAACCCTAGCGGAGCCGCCCATCAACTTCGCCTGTCTCGCGAGATCCAATTGCCAGGCCCGCAGATTGAATTTCGCGCGGCCACGGGTTTTCAAAGTGACGAGTACCAAATCCAACTCGGCGATGGCGGCCTCACAGCCCGCTTTGTCGGCGGGGACTTGGGTGAAAATCGGTGCGGAGAGCCGCTGGTGGTCTTCCAGATAGTCCTTCGCCAAACTTTGATAGATCGCGATCCATTGGTCGTCCTGCGAGAGTTTGGCGGAAACCAAGGTGGAGAAACAAACGACCGCCTGATCCAGCATTCCCTGTTCCCAGTTCTTGAGGCCGGCGAGCATGGCGACCACCGCCTGCGACGCGGCGGCCGGAGAGGCAAGATCCGCTGCCACGAGTGGCGGAAACTGCCCCAGTTGTTGGAGCGCGGCGATCAATTTGTCGTCGACGCGGGCCGCTTCCGGCAACGATTTGGCATGGGACACAGTCGCCAATGCCAGTTTGCGGGCATCGGATGATCGGCCGTCCAACAGGGTGGCCAAGACCGCTTCCACCCCCGCCCACGTCCGGGAGGGTTCCTGCGCGGCAGGGCTGTGGTGAAGCACTGCGAATTCCCGCGCCGCCGGGTCGAAATTTTTCGCTTTCACCGCGGCCCGGGCTTCGCGGTAGCGTTTGGCAATGTCCGCCGAAGTGTCGGTCGCCACCGCCGGCGTGGTCGTTAGGGCCGAGGGTTGTTTGTCGATTTGCACCGTGATTTTTCGGGTTACCCACCAAATCCCGGTGGTCGCGACAAGCACACCCACCAATACCACGGCGACCATCATGCTCCGCTCCTGGCGTTTTTTGCCCGCGCGGCGTATGGCGGCGGTGTCCGTGCCTTCGGGGCAGCCGGATTTCAAATGGTTCAGAACCCAGCTGAGACTGGCGATCAGTTCGTCGTAGGAGCCAAAGCGGCCATTCGGATCGTAGGCCATCGCCCGCTCGACGATGCGGCAGATCTCCGCGGAAAGTGACGGATCCGCGGTGCTCAGCGGCACCACTTTTTTCTTGGCCTCGCGAAGAATGTCGGTGGCCATCGATTCCTCGCCGCAGGACGGTTTCCCCGCCAGCGCGTGGTAAAGGGTGGCGCCAAAGGCATAGATGTCCGAGCGGAAATCCTCGGCATAGCCCTCCACCGTCTCAGGCGGCACGTAGTAGGGCGTCGCCCACATTTCGGTGGCCTGGGCCTTGCCGCCGTGGGTCACCAGGGCGAGGCCGAAATCGACGAGTTTCGCATGCCCCTGGGCATCCAGCAGGATGTTGCCGGGTTTCACGTCGCGGTGGATCAATCCGGCGGAGTGGGCGGCTTTGAGGCCGTGAGCCACCTCGATGGCAAGCGGCAACATCTCCAACTCCGGGATTTTTCCGCGCTCACGAATCTGGTGTTCGAAGTGCCCGCCCGGCACCAGTTCCATCGCAATGTAAAACCGGTCGAACGCCCGCCCGGTCCGCAGCACCCGCACGACATTCGGGTGGCTGAACGACGCGGTGATCCGGGCCTCCTCCTCGAACGAGGCGATCCGCCGTTGGTCCGCGGAAAACGCCTCGCTGAGAATTTTAAGCGCCACTTCACGATCCAGCGTGGTGTCATGCGCGACAAAAACCATGCTCATGCCGCCGATCGCGTGGCGGCGGGCCAGCGTGTAGGGACCGAATTCCCGCTTCACCCGCGTGTGCTTGCCGCAGGCCGGGCACTCGACATTGGTGAACGGAGCCACCGCCGAGACGTCCATCGCCGTCCCGCACGAATGGCAGTTGGCGATGGTTTCCAAGCGATCGGTCATGGGCATAGAATAATGATACGACAGCCCGGGGTGCCAACTTGAATCTTGCAGCAACTTCCACCCCGGCAAGAATCCGCCCGTGAAAATTCGTGTCGATGTTCCCGGCGAGCGCCTCGATGCGTTTCTCGCCGCCCGTGTGCCGGAGCTTTCGCGTTCGCGTATCCAGGTCCTGATTCGCGAGCAATTCATCGTCGTCAACAATCAGCCCGCCAAACCCCGCGATGCCGTGAAAACCGGCGATCTCATCGAAATCGCCATTCCCGAGGCGGTGCCGCTCAATGCCGCGCCGCAGGAGATCCCGCTGGTGATTCTGTTTGAGGACGATGACCTGCTGGTCCTCAACAAGGATCCCGGCATGGTCGTCCACCCCGCGCCAGGCAACCCGGACGGCACGCTGGTCAACGCCCTGCTCCACCATTGCCGGGGCAAACTTTCCGGCATCGGCGGCGTCGAGCGACCCGGCATCGTCCACCGCCTCGACAAGGACACGTCCGGCTGTTTGGTGGTCGCCAAATCGAATGCCGCCCACCAATCGCTCGTCACCCAGTTTTCCGAGCGCAGCACGATGGAAAAACTCTACCTCGCCGTCACCCAAGGCATCCCCAAGCCCGCCAAGGACACCGTTTTCACCCACATCGGCCGCCACCCGGTGAACCGCCAGAAAATGGCCGTCGTCAATCCGCCCGGCGGCAAAACCGCCATCACCGATTACGAAATCCTCGCCACCGACGCCGCCTCCGTCACCGCACTCGTCCTCTGCCACCTGCACACCGGCCGCACCCACCAGATCCGCGTCCACATGCATCACAAGGGAGCTCCGCTCGTCGGAGATCCAATCTATGGCAAGCCTGACAGGACTTCCGCACAAACCGGCCGTCTCATGCTGCATGCCTGGCGCCTGTCCTTCGATCACCCGATCACCGGCAGGCGCCACCAGTTTGAAGCACCCATCCCGCCGGAATTCGCGCCTTGGGTGGAGAAGGCGGCAATCCCCGCCAGAGTCTGACCCGCGCGGTTGTTCCCGCTCATCCCCCGCCAAAACCGCAACCGCAAGAAGATTCTGTCAAAAAGTCTGGCATTTTGCAATCCCACGCCACCGAACAAATCGGCGTGCATCGCCGGGTTTCATCCGCTACCCGTCGGGCGTGGAAGACAGCGCACCGATCATTGATTTGCACAGCGACGTTTACTTCATGGGCCAGGCGTTGCGTGAGGCGCGCAAGGCGTATGCCGCCGGCGAGGTGCCGGTGGGCGCGGTGGTGGTGCGCGAGGGGCGGATCATTTCCCGCGCTTGGAATCAGGTGGAAACTCTCAGGGACGCCACCGCCCATGCGGAAATGCTCGCGCTCACGGCGGCGCAGACGTCAGTGGGCGATTGGCGGCTTGAAAAGTGTACGCTCTACGTCACCAAGGAGCCGTGCCCGATGTGCGCCGGGGCGATCGTGCATTGCCGGCCGGAGCGCGTGGTATTCGGTTGCCCGGACCCCAAGGCCGGAGCCGCGGGGAGCTGGATCAACCTGCTGGACGCCAATCCGCCACTCAACCACCGCTGCGAAGTAACCGCCGGCGTGCTTGGCGAAGAATGCCTGTTTCTGCTGCAAAGCTTTTTCCGCGAAGCGCGCGAGCGAAAAAAATCCGACCGGGCGGGCGATCCGCCAGACGCGACGTTGTCGTGAAGATCCGCACGGATTCCGAAGGAAAGCGCGCTTCCATCACAGCGGCAGGCGCAGGATGAAACACGCACCCTTGCCAACACCAATACACTCCAACGCTGCTTCTTTTGGCATCACGTCCCATGCGGATTCGTCCGCCACGGCAAGGATTCCTCAGGCATCGAAATCCACACGCCTGATCGCGCAGGCCGCCACGGCAGCCCTGATGAAGACTGCTGGACCCTGGGCGAGAATGCAGGTGTCGCTTACAAATGGGGCGGCTGGGACACGCCGGAATCGTTCTCCGCCGGTCTGCGCAAAGGCCGCGCCGCGGGTGACGTTTATTCCGCCGAGAAGCGCCGCAAGGGCGGCGACGCCGTCAGTGGCGAATGTGTCGGCATCGACTGTTCCGGTTTCATTTCCCGTTGCTGGGCGCTGAAAAAGCGCGAATCCACCTCCACGCTCGGCGGCATCTGCAAACGCCTCGCATCACCCGCGGAACTCAAACCCGCTGACGTGATGAACTCCGCCGGCGGCCACGTCATTCTCTTCGTGAAGTGGCTCGACGAGGACAAGAAACGCGCTCTTTTCTACGAGGCGGCACCCTACTCCAAAACCCGGGCGGTCGAGCACGAGACCGCCAGGCTCAGCGCGTCCGGCTTCATCCCCCTGCGCTATCGCGGCATTCGCGAATAGCCCCACTACTTCACCGCTCAGCCATTCAGCTTCTCCAGCGCCTTGGCAAGGAAGATGCCGTCCTTGCGGATGACCTTGCCATCGAAACGGATCTCGCCGCCGCCCCAGTCCTTGCGCTGGATGCTCACCATGTCCCAGTGGACCTGCGAGCGGTTGCCGTTGTCCGCCTCCTCATAGGCCTGGCCAGGTGTGAAGTGGAACGAGCCGGCGATTTTCTCATCAAACAGAATGTCGCGCATCGGTTCGCGGATCTCCGGGTTGAAGCCGAGGGCGAACTCGCCGATGTAACGCGCGCCCTCGTCGCTATCGAGGATCCGGTTGATCTGTTTGGTTTTCGCGCCGGCCTCGGCCTTGACGACCCTGCCTTTGGAAAACTCCAGGCGAATGCCATCGAAAGCAATCCCCTGATAGATCGTCGGCGCGTTGTAGGTGATGAATCCCTCCACCGAATCGCGCACCGGCGAGGTGAACACCTCGCCGTCCGGAATGTTGTAGTTTCCACCGGAAAACAACGCGGGAATGCCTTTGATCGAAAATCTCAGATCGGTGCCAGGACCGGTGATTTCCACCCGGTCCGTTTGTCCCATCAGTTTCTTGAGGGCGGTCATCGCCGGGACAAGCGCCTTGTAATCTAGCAGACAAACACGGAAGTAGAAATCCTCGAACGCCTCGGTGCTCATGCCGGCCTGCTGGGCCATCGAGGGGGATGGCCAGCGCAACACGCACCACTTGGTTTTTTTCACCCGGTAATCGATCACCGGGCGCATGTGCTTCATCGCGAGTTTCATTTTTTCCGCCGGGACGTCGGAAGTTTCGGCGATGTTGTGGCCGCCGCGAATAGCGATATAGGCATCCATGTCCTTCATTTCCGCCAGCAGGTGCTTCGCGAGAATCGTGTATTGCTCATCACCCGCGCCCTTGAGCATTTCGCGGGTCAGGCGTCCCTGGTGGAGCCGTAGAAACGGCAGGGCACCCTTGGCGCGGACCTCGCGAATCAAGGCGAGGCCGATTGAGTCGGGCACGTCATGGAGATCCAGCAGAACTTTTTCACCCTTCTTGAGCGAGGTGGAATAACGGACCAGTTGGCGGGCGAGGGCGTCGATGCGTGCGTCGTGCATGGCTTGCGTCGTAGCGAGTGATTCAGGTGATTCCAAGCGCCAAGTCCCGACCGTTTGGAAAACTTGGCGCTTGGCAGCGCCGGTGGGGCGCGTACACCAAGCGCATGGTGCTCGGCATTCTCGGCTCAGGTTCCGGATCCAACATGCAGGCGATCCTCGACGCGATTGACGCGGGGACGCTTGACGCGCGCATCGCACTCGTGCTCTCGGACAATCCGCACGCGATCATTCTCGAACGCGCGCGCGGCCGCGGAATCGCCACCGGAGTGATCGACTGCCGCGGCTTTCGCACGAAATTCCCCGAGGAGGCGCAGGCGGAAACCGCCGGCCGCCTGAAGGCCGCCGGCGTGGAACTCGTCTGTCTAGCAGGTTTCATGCGGCTGGTGAAACGCCCGCTGTTGGATGGGTATCCGAACCGCATTCTCAACATTCACCCGGCGCTGCTTCCGGCGTTCCCCGGTCTGGAATCGTGGAAACAGGCGCTGGATGCGGGCGTGCCTGAAACCGGATGCACCGTTCATTTCGTGGATGAAGGCATGGATACCGGCCCGGTCATTTTGCAGGAACGCGTGCCGGTTCTTCCCGGTGACACGCCCCAATCCCTGCATGCCCGGATCCAGGTCGCGGAACACCGGCTCTACCCCGCCGCGATCCTCAGGATCGCGGCCGGCCTTGCCCCGGCCCCGAGCCTCTAACATTATCCACCGCTGTTGCGGAACACCTATCTATAAGGAACGGTATTTCGTCCGCTACGACCACTGTCGCAGACCGGTCTACCGCCCCAGGGTTGTCTGCGGCCGTAGGTAACACCAAACCAAACCACCGGAGCCCGCTCAACGAGCGGGCTCCGGTATGATTTCACAGGCGCACCGCAAGCCGGGTTTGACGGGTCAGCGGGAACTCCCGCGTCACGCACGCGTGGGACCGGCGGTGAATGCCCACGAGCATTCCAACCGCTGCTAAGCTGAAAACCAGGCTGGTGCCGCCGTAGCTAACAAACGGCAGCGGAAGGCCGTCATTCGGCAGCACCGCAGTGGTCACGCCGATGTTGACCATCGCTGGAACCACGATCACACAGGTCAGGCCGAGCGCCACACAGCGGTTGAAAACGTTGTTCGCCTGTAGCGCGATGCCGCAGCCGGTCACCGCGATGAGCACATAACACAGAACCACGCCGAGCGTGACCGGCAGGCCGAGTTCCTCACCCACGACCGGAAAAATAAAGTCGATGTGGGCGAAAGTGAGCGTTCCGAATTTTTCAACGCCGTTGCCAAGACCCACGCCCCACGGCCCGCCATTGCCCAGGGCGAGCAAGGCCCGCCATTGCTGCATTCCGCGGTCGAGCTGGTGGATTGGATTTTCCAGATCGAGCCACGCTTCGATGCGGCCCCAGCGGTTTTCATCATGATAGATATACCAACCCGCCGCCGCAATCACGGTCATGGCACTCGGCAGGGCATAGATCAGACGGGTTCCCACGCAGAACATGATCGCGCCCACGGCCACTGAGAGCGACAGCGCCGTACCGACATCGGTCTCTAGGGCAATCAGGGCGATCGGGATGCCTGCGATCATGCCCGGCACGATGAATCCGCGCCAAAAGGTATGGACTTCGGTCTGCCAGCGGGCGAACCAGGCCGCGAGGCAGACGACAATGACGATTTTCGCCAGTTCGGATGGTTGGAACCGACCCACGACGGGAGCTTTGATCCAGCGGTTGGATCCGAGTTCCGGCGCGGCGACGCCCGGCACATAACACAGGGCGAGCAGCAGGCAGGCCCCCAAGAACATCCATGGTGTGAGCTTGCGTAGATACTCGACCGGACAGCGCGCGGCGAACACGGCCGCCACCAGGCCGACGACCACCATGATGGTTTGCCGGGAGAGGAAGTGATAGGGAGCCTCCATGCCCTTCACCCAGGCGCTGGTGCTTGCCAACATGATCAGCCCGAGGGCGACTAACGCGGCAACCGCGGCGCATAGGATGGTGGAACAATGGCGGGTCACTGGCCGGTTTGAAGTTTGAGAATTGAATTGTTACGACTGCGGGATGACAAGTTTCATGCCGGTTTTCATTTTGCGCGCGTCGCTGATGCTGTTGGCGCGCATGAGGGTTTCCTGGCCCACCTTGAATCGGTTGGCAATCCGCCAGACGCTGTCGCCCGGTTGCACGACATAGGATTTCCCGCCGGCTTCGCTCGTTAGGTCCGATGCTTCGCGAGACACATTGGGGCGGACCATTTGCGCCCGCGGCGCACTTTTCCCATCCGCGGGCACGGCTTCCACCAGGCCCCGGTCATGGTCCGACGGGGTTTGCTCGCGGATGGCGGTGACTTCCGGCGGATCCACAGCGATGATGCGTTTGGGCGGGATTTTAAGGATCAGCCCGGGACCGATATCCACGTGTTTGTTGATCAGGCGCAGATCGCCTTCCTCCACCCCTTCGGCGGAGGCGATGCGGGCGTAGTTGTCCCCTGCCCTAACGATATATGGTTTCTCACCGGACGACAGACGCGGCAGATCCGCGCGCCTGCCTGCCGTGGACTGTGCGGGTGTGGCTTGCGCCGATCCGGTGACCACAGCCTCCGCACTTTCTGTTGGACGACCATCCAGAAACCGCTGGTGGACGAAAATCAAACCAATGGCGACGATGTGGATGAGGAAGATGATGGTTAGTGCGCGTGAGATTTTCGATCCACCATCCTCAACCTCCATATCCGCGGCATTCGCCGTAGCGGCGACGCGTTGTTTGCGGTTGCGGGTGACGGCACTCAGGTGGCGGAAAATTCCTTTGGTAACCGGGCGGCGTTTGACGGGAAGTGTTTGGGATTTCATGGCGAGTGGTTAGCGAAGTTGATGGACGAGGTCGCGGAAGGAGTTTCCGCGTTGCTCGTAGCCGGAAAATTGATCGAACGAAGAAGTGCCGGGAGACAGCAGGACGGTGGATCCCCTGGGGGCGAGGCTGCGGGCGGTGGTGACGGCATCAGCGAGGGTGGCCACCGACTCACTTGGAACCGCGTGGGAAAACAGCGCGGCTAACGGACGTGCGATCTGCCCGAAGGTCACCGTCGCCAGCGCCTTATCGCGCAGCAGGGGAACCACCGGCGAGTAATCGAGGCCCTTGTCCTTGCCGCCGGCGATCAAGACCACCGGCCGGGTCTGCGAGCGCAACGCGCTTTCCAACGCGTGGAGATTGGTCGCCTTCGAGTCGTTGAGGTATTCAACGCCGTCGAGCGTGCGGATGAGTTCGCAGCGGTGCGGCGGCGGGGCATAGCCGTGAAGCGCCTCGCGCATCTTGTCCGCGGAAATACCCAGCGTGCGGCAAGCCGCCAACGCCGCCATCGTGTTCTCCGCATTGTGCAAACCGCGCAGGCCGGTCTCGTGATCGAGGTCCAGCCACGATTCGCCATTGTGAAAAATGACGTGGCCGTTGGAAAACCAGTCCGCCTGCGGATTCGTGGTGGAAAACGTCACGATCTGCGCGGCGATCGGAGGTAGCTCCTCACCGCTGCGGACGACGGCGGTGTCCTGTGCGGTTAGGTTTTCAAAGATCCGCAGTTTCGCCCCGCGATAGGTTGCCACGCTCGGATAGCGGTCCATGTGGTCGGGCGCGAAGTTGAGCCAGACCGCCACCGCCGGATGCAGCGAGCGGATGGTTTCGAGTTGGAACGAACTGAGCTCGAGCGCCACCGCGGCCGGCGGTTTCGCCTGCATCACCACCTCGGCGAAGGGCGTGCCGTAATTGCCGCAGGGCGTGCCGTCAAAGCCGGCATGGGACAGGATGCGGGCCACCAACTCGGTGGTGGTGGTCTTGCCGTTGGTGCCGGTAATGCCGATGATTTTCCCCTGATAGAAACGGGACGCGAGTTCGACTTCGCCGATCACCTCGCCGGCATGCCGCGAGAAGGCGGTGGAGTAATGCCCGAAGGTGTCGATGCCCGGGCTGATCACCAGCAGATCCGAGGCCACTCCGCTCCCCTGCTCTTCCGTGGCGTTCGGATGGCATTCCACCCCGGCCGGCATGTTGGCGAAGGCGTCCGCGCCTGCCAGGTCCCATGCCGACACCCGCGCGCCCTCGCGCAGGGCGAGCATCGCGGCCGCGCGGCCGCTGCGGCCGACGCCGAGGATCGCGATGTGTTTTCCGGCAAGGTTCATGTGGGGTCAGGCGATTTTGAGGATGGCGAGGCCGAACAGGGAAAGCATGATCGAGAGAATCCAGAATCGGACGATCACCTGACTCTCATGCCAGCCTAGCAGTTCGAAATGATGATGGATAGGAGACATTTTGAAGATCCGCTTTTTGCGCAGCTTGAAACTACCCACCTGAAGGATGACGGACATCGCCTCCATCACGAAGATGCCGCCGATGATGACGAGCAGGAGTTCCTGTTTGGTGCAGATCGCCGCGGTCCCGAGCGCTCCGCCAATCGCCAGCGAGCCGGTGTCTCCCATGAAGACCTTGGCCGGATGGCAGTTGAACCAGAGGAAACCGAAGCAGGCTCCCGCGAGGGACATCAGGAATACCGCGAGTTCACCCACGTAGAGATTGTGGGGAATCACCAGATACTCGACGGCCATGAAGTAATGTCCTGCCAGATAAGCGAGCAGCGCGTAGGAAAGCGCGGCGCTGATCGTGCAGCCGGTGGCGAGTCCGTCCAATCCATCGGTGAGGTTCACCGCGTTCGAGCAGCCGATAATGATCAGCGTGAAAAACGGGATGACCAGCAATCCGAGATCGATGAGAGAGGTTTTGAAAAGGGGAAAACAAATCGAACCGATGCCAATGGGATTGTTTTTCCCCAGGCTGAAGCCGACGTCACCGGCGGCGATCTGCTCGGGGCTGGCGCCGATCCCGGAAATTTCCGGTTTGTAGTAGATGAACGCGGCGGCAATCAGCGCGATGATGAGCTGCCACAACAATTTCCGCCGGCTGCTGATGCCGTCGGATTTTTTTTCCTTCACCTTCTTGTAATCGTCGCAGAGACCTAACAATCCGCAGGCCGCCATCGTGCAGGCGCAGACGGCGACGAAGGGATTGAGCGGACGGGCGCAGATCAGCGTGGCAACCAGCACCGTGCCTAGAATCAGCACGCCACCCATCGTCGGCGTGCCGATTTTGCCGCCGTGCAATTCGGCGAGTTTGTGGACTTCCTCGGCCGTGCGGATCGGTTGGCCGACCTTGAGCGAGATCAGCTTGCGGATCACCCGCGGACCGATCACAAGGGACAGGATGAATGCCAGCAGTCCGGCGCAGGCGGCGCGGAAGGTGATGTATTGGAAAAGGTTGAGGAACCGGCAGGTTACGGCCCAGGCATCACCGCGCTCATATGCGTTCAACCAGAAATCGTACAGTGCCGGAAGCATTAGTTTCGGGGGAATGCGTTGTTCATGACTCGTTCGACGTTGGCGCTGCGACTGCCCTTGAACAGGACCACGTCGCCGGGTTTGGCCTCGCGGGCAAGCCACTTGGCGGCGTCTTCGTGGACCGCGAACCAGGGTGCGTCCTTCGCGCCCCGGGCGATGCCCTCGGCACCCTCACCCACGGCGATGACCGCTAGATTGCTCTGTGCGGCGAGTTCGCCAACACGCAGGTGGGCGGCGGAGGCATGTGTTCCCAGCTCGCCCATGCGGCCTAACACAATGATCCGGCGAGCACCGTTCCCAAGGGGCATGTCAGCCAGCGTTTCGATGGCGGCCGCCATTGATTCCGGGTTTGCGTTGTAGGTATCGTCGATGACCGTGACGCCCTGCCACGCGTAGCGGTGGAGTCTGCCGCTGGTGAGCTTAGCGGTCGATAGTCCGGCGGCGATTTCCGCGATTGGGACGCCAAGTTTCCAGCCCACTCCGGCTGCTAGCAGGGCATTCGTGACCATGTGCTTGCCGGGGACGGGCAGCGAGACTTCGCTTGTCCCCTCGCCTTCGATGACCAGATTGAAAATCGTGCGTTCCGCTTCAAGACGAAGATCTTCCGCGCGCACCAGGCCGCGGCCGTTGCCAACCGGAATGAGCGTGCCCTTGGTCCTCTGACGGAGGTATTCGTGATAGTCACAGGTCGCGGGGATGAACAGAATTCCATCGGCCGGTAGGGCGCGAGCAAGCGTGCCCTTTTCCTCGGCGATGGCATCGCGCGAACCTAAAAACTCGATGTGGGCGTTGCCGATGTTGGTGATGATTCCATATTTCGGCCGGGCAATCTCACACAGCGGCGCGATTTCTCCGGAATGGTTCATGCCCATTTCCCAGACAGCGGCGGAGTGCCCGGGAGTCGCCGCAAGAACCGTTAGAGGAACCCCGATGTGGTTGTTCAGATTGCCCCGGGTGGCGGAAACATTGAAACGCCGGGAGAGCACGGCGGTGGTGAAGTCCTTGGTGGTGGTCTTGCCGTTGGAACCGGTGATGGCCACCACGGGAATGTCGAGCTGCTTCCGCCACCAATACGCGAGCCGCTGCAGGGCCAGCAGCGTGTCCGGCACCACAATCACCGCGGCATCGGCAGGAACTTCTCCTTCCCAACGGTGAACGACGGCCACTGCTGCACCTGCGGCGAGCGCGGCTTTGGCGAATTGGTCGCCGTCGAAGTTCTCACCTCTCAGGGCGAAAAACACCGAGCCGCGCGGCAGGCTGCGGGTGTCGGTGGAAACACCGCCGGACGCGAGCGCGGCGGATCGCCCCGCGGCGACGGGCGCGCCGAGGATCTCCGCGATCTGCTGTGCGGTTAGGGGTTTCATCGGTTCTCTGCAATGGATTGGGAACGCTCGCGGAGCGCTTTGGCCGCGTGCTTGCGGTCATCGAAATCGATCGTTCGATCCGCGAACTGCTGGGTCGTTTCGTGGCCCTTGCCGGCGATCAGAATGATGTCGCCTGATAGAGCGTTCTTGACCGCATGGGAAATCGCCTCGGCGCGATCGGGGATGCTGAGGTGGCCCATGCCGCGCATGCCGGCTTCGATTTCGCGGATGATGGTTAGAGGGTCCTCGGAGCGCGGGTTGTCTGAAGTGATCACGCAGGCGTCGCTGTGACGGGCGGCGGCGGCCGCCATCAGCGGGCGCTTGCCGGTGTCGCGGTCCCCGCCGCAGCCGAAGACGGTGATGAGGCGGCGCGGGCCCAGTTCCTTGAGGGTGCGGCAGGCGTTTTCAAGCGCGTCGGGAGTGTGGGCGTAATCGACAAACACGGTGGCACCGCCGGCATTGCCGACGTTTTCCATGCGGCCGGGCACTTGCGGCGCGCTCGCCAAAGCGGCCACGGCTTCCCGCGGACGGATACCGCAGGCATTGGCGGCGGCGAGCGCGGCCAGCAGGTTATACACATTGAAACGCCCGATGAGCGGCGCGCGGACCAGATAGGTTTTGCCCTTCGCGGCGAGCTCGAACTCCATGCCCCGTGCATTCTGGCGAAAATTGTTGGCGCGAAACCCGCAGTGCACCCCGAAACCGAAGCGGACGACTGGCATTTTTCCCTCCAGCGAGGCGGCAAGGTCCGCACCGCTGGCATCGTCGGCATTGATCACCGCCACCGGTTTTTTCCCATGCGGATCGGCGGCGAGCGCATGGAACCAATCCGCCTTCGCCTGATAGTAGGCATCGAGCGTGCCGTGGTAGTCGAGGTGATCCTGGGTGAGGTTGGTGAACACGCAGGCATCGAAGCCGATCGCCGAAATCCGTTTCTGATGGATGCCGTGGGAGGAAACCTCCATCGCCACCCCGCGACAACCGTGATTCTTCATCCGCCCTAGCAGCGCGGACAGTTCGATTGAGCCGGGCGTGGTGTGTCTGGCGGGTTCCGCCGTCTCGCCGTCATCGACGACGATCGTTCCTAACAAACCTGCGCGGTGCCACGCGGTCTTCATCACGTGGTGGATCAGGAAAGCGGTGGTGGTTTTTCCGTTAGTCCCGGTGACACCGGCGATGGCAAGATCCCGCCAGGGATGGCCGGCCAGGGTGGAGGCCAGCTTGGAGAGCGCCTCGCGGCTATCCGGCACATGCAGCCAGGTGAGCGCCCGATCAAGATCCACGGGAGGCGCGGTTTCGGCGAGGATCACGCTGGCTCCGGCGGCGAGCGCGTCACCGATGAAGCGATGGCCATCGATGGAAGTGCCGCGGATGGCGGCAAAGAGCGCGCCGGGCTGGACATCCCGCGAGGATGCGGTGAGGGCGGACACATCCGTGTCCAACGGGCCGGAAGCCGTGACTCGGGAAAGACAGGAAACAAGATCACGGAGTATCATCGGGCTGCGGCGGTGGCGAGCGGAGGCGTGACGGGCTCCGTGGGTTGCAAATTCATATAAGCTGCGGCGCGGGCCGCGATGCGCCCGAAAGCGGGGGCGGCGATGGTGCCTCCATAACGCGAAACCTTGTCGGTGCGCGGATCATCGATGACCACCACGCAGACGAAGGCCGGGTCCTGCGCGGGCAGCATTCCGGCGAAGGAAACCGTATAGCTGTTAGCCAGGTAGCCGCGGCCATTCGGATTGTGCCGTTTGGCGGTGCCGGTCTTGCCGGCGACCTTGAAACCGGGCACCGCGGCAAGCAGGGCGGTGCCGCCGGTTTCCGTTACTTTTTGCAGGGCCTCGCGCATCATGCGGGCGGTGGCCGGTTTGATCACTTCGGAAACCACCTGGGTCGGAAAAGTCTCGACGACCGTGCCGTCGTTGGCGACGAGTGATTTGACGATCTTGGGTTTGAGCAGTTTGCCATCACCGGCGATCGCCGAGTAGGCGCAAGCCATTTGCAAAGGCGTCACGTTGAGCGCATAGCCGTATGCGGCACGCGAGAAGTCCACCGCGTTGCCGGTGTTTCTGGCAATGCCGGAGCTTTCCCCGCTGAGCAGGACGCCCGTCTTGCGGCCAAAGCCCCACTTGTGCGCGTAGTCGAAAAACCGTTTCGCACCGAGCTGGCGGGCAAACTTGTAGGCGCCAATGTTGCTGGATTTGATCAGCACGCCCGCGAGTGTCAGGCTGCCATAGGGGTGGTGGTCCGGCACTCGGATTTTTCCTTCCACGAAATTCCCATTGTGGCAGTAAACCGAGGTGAGCGGAGTCGCCAGGCCTTCGTTGAGCACGCCCGAAGTTGCCACGACCTTGAACGTCGAACCCGGTTCATAGACCGCCTGGATCGCGAAATTGAAACCGTTTTTCGCGACATCGTCCTTGTGGTTGAGATCGAAGTGCGGGCGGCTGGCCATGGCGAGGATCTCACCGGTTTTCGGATCCATTAGAACCACCGCCCCGCGAACCGATTTGTATTCCTCAAGGCAGGCGTCCATTTCCTCCTCGATGATCGCCTGGAGGCCCATATCGATCGTGAGTTGCACGTTGAGTCCGGCGCGAGGCGGGAGCAAACTTGCGGAATTCCCGGGCACCACCAGGCCGCGGGCGTCGCGGCAATGTTCGCGCCATCCGTCGCGGCCGGCGAGGTATTCCTCCATTGACGCCTCCACGCCGAAGCGGCCGAGCACCCGGGTTGCGGGTTTTCCGTTGTCGTCGATTTCCTCGACTTCACCGGTGAATCCGATGAGATGGGTTGCTAGATTGGGGGCGGTGTACCAACGTTTGATCGCGTTCTGGAATTCGAAGCCCTGGATCCAATGTTTGTCCACCGCCTCGCGGAGATTGTCGGCGACATCTTCCGGCAGGTCTTTGGCGATGGGCACCCATTTGCCTTTGCTGGATTCGATTTTAGCGCGAAGTTCCTCGCGGCGCATGCCGAGTGGCCGGGCAAGCACGCCGACCGCGTAGGCGAGGTGTTTGCTGACGATGGCTTCGGCCGGATCCCGGGTGAGGATTTCACCGCGCAGTCCGTTGATGCGCTTGCGTTGGACGCCGGGTTCAAGATCGTTCCATCCCGGTTGCGCGCTGGCCTCCTGATAGGCGAGGCCATAGCTGGCGAGTTTGGGATCCAACAGATGGTTCTTGTCCACATACACGGTGGAGACCGGAATGCTTTTCGCGAGCGGCTCCTCGCGACGGTCCACGATCATGCCACGGACGGCCGGCAGTTTCTCGACGCGGTGGAAAGTCCTGCGGGAACTTTCCGCATAGCGGTGGCGGTCCACCAGTTGGATCTGCACCAATCTCCCCGAAAGCAGGCTGAGCCCGATCACCAGGATCGAGCACAGGATGATGCAACGGGTCTGAAAGGAGGATTTCACGGGCTAGGGTGCGGCGGAAGCGACGCTTCGACGGTTAGACGTCACGGGATTAATCTCTTCAACAATGGCGACGGAAATCGGGTGCAAGGTGGACCCGTTTTCAGCGAGTTGCTTGCGGATGACATAACGGTTGAGGAGTTGGTCCATGCGCATCTCGGTGGTGCGGATATCGAGCCGGTATTGCTCGACGTGGCGATCCATCGCGTCGATTTCCCGGGTGATCTGGATCTGGCGGTTCTTGTAATAGACATGGAGCACTCCGCCCGCGGCAATGATTGCGGCGCCGAAAAGCAGCGCGAAAATGGGAAAACCGGAGGTGCGGGATTCGTTGCGGCGGTGGTTCATGGCTTGGGGTCCAAAAGACGTGCAACCCGCAGTTTGGCACTGCGGGCTCGCGGGTTCAGGGAGATTTCCTCAGCGGTGGGTGTGATGGCCTTGCGGGCAAGAAGCTGGAACTGAAAGTCCGGATTCGGCCGGGGTTCGGGCCACCCGGGATCGTCGCTGAATGGCGTGGAGCGATGCCGGAGGAAACGTTTCACCATCCGGTCCTCCAGACTGTGAAACGTGATGACTAACAACCTTGCGCCGGGTTTGAGCACGGATGGCACGGCGGCGAGCGCGGCGGCGAGCGATTCGAGCTCTTCGTTGACGGCCATCCGGATGGCCTGAAACGCCCGCGTTGCCGGATGTGTCCGGCCGTGGCGGCCGACGGCTTTTTCGATGCAGTCGGCGAGTTCGAGCGTGGTTTCGAAATTCCTAACGGCCCGCTGTTTGATGATCGCCGAGGCGATGCGCCGGGCCTTCGGTTCCTCGCCAAACTCAAAAAGAATGCGAACCAGATCGGCCTCGGCCCACTGGTTGACGACTTCCGCAGCGGTGTGCGGACTGGACGGGCCCATCCGCATATCTAACGGACCATCGCGCATGAACGAGAATCCGCGGACGGCCGAATCGAGTTGGCGGGAAGAAACCCCGAGATCCAGCAGCAGGCCGTCGGCCCGTCCCCCATGCCGGATCCCGGGGATTTCCTGAAGACCCGAGAAGTTGCCCTCCCACGTGGAAAAACGGTCACCGAAACCCGCAAGTCGCGCGCGCGCGTGAGCGAGGGCTTCGGGGTCGCGGTCGATGCCTAACACGGTTGCGCCCGCCTTGAGAAAAACCTCGCTGTGGCCGCCGCCGCCGAGGGTGCCATCGATGATGAACCGGCCGGGGGCCGTGTCCATCCAGGTGGCGATCTCCGCCGGAAACACCGGCAGGTGATAGCTGCCGCCATCCGCGGTCCCGGAAAAATCAGCGGGTGCCTGCGCCGACAACCCGCCGGAAGCGGTGCGGACATCCGTGGGATTCACAACCCGCCGTGCTGTCCCGAGGCCGGCGTTTTGTAGAGCGAGGAAAATTTGCGATGGCCGCGCGGACAACCAGCCAGAAGCCGCGCGGCACATCGTTTCAAATGACGAAAGAAGCTCTGTCCCGAGAAACTTCGAACGCCCAGCCATGAAAGTCACCGGACGCCGCACCGACAACCAGCCAGAAGCGGTGCGGACGTCCGTATTTTTGACAAACCGCCGTGCTGTCCCGAGCCCGGCGTTTTGTAGATCGAGGAAAATTTGCGATGGCCGCGCGGACAACCAGCCAGAAGCCGCGCGGCACATCGTTTCAAATGACGAAAGAAGCTCTGTCCCGAGAGACTTCGAACGCCCAGCCGAAAAAATCACCGGACGCCGCGCCGACAAGCCGCCAGAAGCGGAGCGGACGTCCGTTTGCAACGATGCGCCAATCCCTGTCCCGAGGTGATTGGCGCATCCGGATGAAAAGAGTCCCAACTCTGACGCCTGAGCGACGACGGCCAAAGCCGCCGGTATGCGGACCGCTTCAAGTGCCAGAGTTGGTGGGGTGAACAACATTGCTGCTGCTGGGTGGGTGGTGGGTGAGTGTTTAGAAAATGCCGAGATCGTCGTTTTCCTCTTCGCGGGTCTCGATCTCCAGCTTGGTTTCGAAGTTCGCCTTGCTCCAGATCTCGAAGTGGATCCCG
>CAMBPB010000003.1 GCA_945869465.1 Prosthecobacter debontii | reverse complement strand
GCGGGTTGCAGGAGAATCATTTGCGGACGTTCCAGCGGCGGGTGCGGGATTGGCGGCTGGAGAATGGGCCGGGCAAGGAGGTGTTTTTCACCCAGGATCACACGCCGGGCAAGGTGCTGGCGATGGATTGGACGGACATGGGACCCTTGAAGTCCATGACCCTCGCAGAACGCAGGGAGGCTGAAAAGCTGGGTCTGCTCAAACCCTGCCTGCAACGCCACGGCAATGGAGCTGCGGATCACGACATGGCCGAATCATCGCGAGCTAACCGTTGACGTGGTCGTCGATGGTCAGGTGGCGGTCCGCATAAGTCGGCGCGCCCCAGTCGATTAGATAGGTGTCGAATCCGCGCTCGACAAAATGGCTGATCCGGCTCCCGCGAGAAAGTTGCGTAACCCAGGATCCGCGCCTGCGGCGTGACTCCCAGTTCCTTCACCTTGTCGCCCGCCAGGACGGGCACGGCGGCGGCACCATCGTTGATGCTCGACGCATTGCCAGCGGTGACGGTCCCCTTCTCGCCAAATGCCGACCGCAGTTTCCGCAACTTCTCCATGCCCACTCCGTCCACTCCGAGCCGGTATTGAATCGGCGACACTTGTCCTGGCCCTTCCTGAGGGCCAATCGCCCCCGAACCCGCTCTGCAGGCAGCGATTCCGCAAATCGCCAAAAACCGCAAATCGGCAAGATTCTGCTTGGCAAGGTCCTGTGGATCTTCCAGTTTCGGCGCCCGCCCGGCATCCGGGCGAGCTCACCGGAGTTCCACCATGTCAGTATCACTACGTCTCAACCGCAAGGGCACCAAGGACCGCCCTTATTATAAAATCGTCGCCGTCGACAGCCGCAAGCGTCGCGACGGCCGCTACATCGAGCAACTCGGCACCTACGATCCGCTCAAGGAAGGCACCAACTACACCATCGATCTCGCGATCGCCGACAAGTGGCTCGCCGTGGGTGCCAAGCCCTCCGAGACCGTGAACAGCATGATCCGCAAGGCCCGCACCGCCGCCGCCAACGCCTGATTGCTTTCCGGTTTCCAACCACCCTTTCCAACAACCGCGCTCCGCATGGACCGCGGTTGTTTTGTTTGAATATGCATCTTTCCTCCCCCATTCCCTTCGAGGACTTCATGCGGCGGGCGCTGTATGATCCGGAGCGGGGCTACTACGCCCGGCGGATCACCGGCGTGGGCTGCCGCGGGGATTTCACCACGGCACCGATGCTTTCCGCAGCCCCCGCCAAAGCGATCGCCGCATGGGCGGCACGGGCATTGCGCGAAACCGGCTGCCGGGACTTGATCGAAATCGGCCCAGGTGAGGGGAAACTCGCGGCCGCCGTGATGAAACGCCTGCCATGGCATGTCCGCTGGCGCACCCGTTTGCATTTGGTCGAGACCTCGGCCCCGCTCGCGGAAATCCAGAAGAAATTGTTAGGAAACCGGGCGGTGTGGCACGCATCCCCCGCCGCAGCGCTGGCCGCTTGCGATGGCAGGGCGGTGATCTTCTCGAACGAACTCGTCGATGCCTTCCCGGTCCGGCGGTTTCAAAAAACGCCGGACGGCTGGCGCGAACTGGCGGTTTCGTTCGAGCCGGACGGGAAAATCGTGGAATCCCTGATGCCTCCCGCCCGCTTGCCGGACTCCTCCGGGTTTTCTGAAAACCATCGGCCGGGCCAATGGATCGAAGTCCACGATTCCTACCGCCAATGGCTCACAAGCTGGCTGCCGCAATCAAACGCCGGACGCATGCTGACCATTGACTACGGCGCGACGACCGACGCCCTTTACCAGCGTCGGCCGCACGGAACCCTCCGCGCCTATCTGCTGCACCAGCGGCTCGAAGGTCCCGCTATCTATCAAAACATCGGCCGCCAGGATCTAACTGCGGACGTCAACTTTACCGACCTCATGAGCTGGAGCGCGCCTTGGGTGGAAAAACAGGAACTGCAAACATTCGCTGCATTTCTCGGCAACACCGCGGACAATGCCCTCGCCGACGTGCACGGCGCGGGCGGCGGTTTCCTGGTGCTTGACCAGCTCTGCCGGGGTTCACAGACTTCCACCCTCTGAGCCCCGCCCACCCCACTCAATCCCATCCCCGCCATGCGCCTCCTGACTCCACTGCTTGCCTCGCTGCTCACCGCCGCTGTCCACGCCGCCCCGCTCGCTCCCGTTCTGCTTTGGCCGGCCGGCGCGCCCGGCGCTCTCGGCGACAAGGATCACGACAAGCCGTCCCTCACCGCCTTCCTTCCCGCAACCGATAAAGCCACCGGTGCCGCCATCGTGATCTGCCCCGGCGGCGGATACGGCGGACTCGCCGGCCACGAGGGAGCGGGCTATGCCGAGTGGCTCGCCCAAAACGGCATCGCCGGCATCGTTCTCAAATACCGCCTCGGCTCCAAGGGCTACCGCCATCCCGCCATGCTCAACGACGCGGCGCGCGCCGTGCGCCTCACCCGCTCCAATGCCAGCGAGTGGAAGATCGACCCGAAACGCGTGGGCATCATGGGCTCCAGTGCCGGCGGACATTTGGCATCCACCTTGCTCACCCACTTCGATGCCGGCAAAGCCGATGCCACGGATCCCGTCGAGCGCCTCAGCTCGCGCCCCGACCTCGGCATTCTTTGTTACGCGGTCATCTCGATGGGACCGACCACCCACGGCGGCTCCAAGAGCAATCTGCTAGGCAACAACCCCGCGCCGGAACTCGTCGAGCAGCTCTCCAATGAAAAGCAGGTCACCAAGGAAACGCCGCCGTGTTTCATCTGGCACACCTGGGAGGACAGCGCGGTGAAGGTCGAAAACTCGCTCGATTTCGCCGCCGCCCTGCGCAAGTCCGGAGTGCCCTTCGATCTGCATGTCTATCAGAAAGGTGGCCACGGCATCGGCCTCGGCGCCGGCCCGCATCCCTGGGCGGCCGACTGCCTGTTCTGGCTCAAGGCACAGGGCTTCACAAAATGAGCCAGCGGGTCTCCGCCCTCAGCGAGGCCGCGCCACCTCCCTGTCCTCTGTCCTCTGTCCTCTCTACGCCCCCTTTCTCACATTCACCCAGCAGTGAACGTGCGGCGCGCCGCGGAAATACCAGACCATGTTAGGTCCCTCGATCTGCCAGACATCCCAGACCTTGTCGTTGCCGACATCGCCCTTCTTGAAGAACGCCAGATGCAGCGCGTCCATGCCGGAGCCTTTGATCAGTTTCATCGCCTCATCCGAGTCCTGCTGGCGGAAGGGAGCCAACAGATCCGCCAGGACCTGATCGACCAGCCCCTGCTGGTCCTTCGCTAGGTCGCCATACGCCAGGCCCGGCAGCCCCTCCTTTTTCCCGGTGAGTTTCACCGTATCGGTGTGCTGCTCGGGGCGGCCCTCCGCGAGCAGGGCGGCTTCCCGTTGTTTTCCGTCGAGCGCCTCGAACACAGCGTTCGCCCGCAGCGCCTGATACCAATAGACGTTCCCCTTGTGGTCGGGTTTTACATTAAAGCCGCCCGCCGCATGGCCATAGAAGATCGGCCCGCCGAAAGCCGCGCCTTCCACACTGTCGCCATCGCAGCGGCGGGTGCAATGCCGGCCCGTTAGAACGAACTCGAATTTCCCCGTTCCCGGTTCGCCGAACAACGCCACCGCGCATGACTCTTCGAAAGTATCGCCATCGCTGTCATGCACCACCTGCCCCATCACTTTTTCGACAAACTCGCCGCGATGCAGGCCGTTGAATATCTGCTTGATCAAATCCTGCTGATCCGGCGTGAAAACGCTCGATACCGTGTGTTCGACGATCATCCAGTTGTTATCCACCTTCGAGCGCAGCTCATGGTCAAAGGGGAAACACACCTTGTTTTTTTGCACCTCGTTCAGCGAATTGTAGAGCTGGGTGACCAGCGATTCGGACTCGGAGCCCTTCGCCGCTTCCTCACCGCCCAGACCGATCAGCGGAAGTCCGGCAAACGCCATGCCGGTCGCTGCGGCGGACTTGAGAAACAGGCGGCGGGAAGGCTTGCCTTCCAGACAATCGGAGCATGGGATCAGTGGATTCATGAAATCACCCTACGGGGGAATCCAAAGCCGCCAATATTTATCGCCGGATATCTCCGTGGCGGCGACCACCGGCCGCCAGCCTTTCAGGGAGCGGCGGACTCCCCACCGCCGCTGCCCATGAGGCGCCAATGAGTGATTGCGAAGCGCTTCCCCTTGTCCCCTCATGGTCCCTGCGGTCCCACGGTAGGTTTGATAGTTGAAATGCATTATTGACACCCTGACCTTGGCTAGGATGACGCCGGATAATCTATGAACCGCATGATCCCCTGCCCCGCCGGACCTTTCCGCAGCCATTGGCGCGGATTTTCCTAAGCCTGTTGCTGAATCTTGGCAATGGACGAGCGCCCGCCGTGATCATCAAGATGCTCGTCGGCTCCGATCCCTGAAAACTCCATCTCCTTCCCGCCCTGCCGGAAGCCTGGCCGACGGGCGCGATCGAAGGCGTGTTGTGCCGTGGCGCGATCAAAATCCACAGTCTGAAGTGGGATAAGGAGCGGATCCTGGTCACCCTGACTCCAGCCAAGGCACCGCAGATTGTCTTGGAAACACCCTCCGACATCCCGGGTCTAACTGTCACCCGCGGCGACGCCAGGATCACCCCGTCCAAACAAGCCAATCAACGCCAGCTCACCTTCCCCGCCGGGAAGGAAGTATCGCTGGAAATCCGGCGGAACCAGCTCACTTTTGCTCCTTGGGGCCTAGCAGCTCCGCATGTTTATCATGCAGCCGCTTCCAGTAGTCCTTCCAATAGGTGTCGTAGTAATCCTGAGCCGCCTGGTCGATGTGATCGAGCTTCACCACCTTGGGCGCGGTGTCCGGTTGGTATCCGCGGAGATGCCCGGTGCCGGCGCGGGTGCGGGGCGAGACGAACCGCCAGGAGGAGGTGCCCAGAACATCCTCACAGAGCTTGGCCAATTCGGGGTCGTAGGACTTCAGTTGATCACGGGTGTGGATGTGGTTGTGATCGTGATCCATGGTGCGGTTGGTGTCATACCAATCCTGCACTCCCTCGGCCCAGTACTCCGCGCGATTGAGCCCGGCATAACATTGTTTCGGACCGCCGAAAACGATCAGCACCTTGTCATCCTTGGTGACCTTGATACTGGATTCAGTTGGCTTGCCATTCACCAGGATGTCACCGCCATCGAGGCACTTGCCCAGAAAATCACGCGACTCCGCGGGGAAGGATTTCGCCAGCGCGTCCAGCAGGCTAACGGGCGTCGCGCTTGACACCCGGCGGAACTTCTGGGCGGCATAACCATCGTTGTAGATCGCTTTTTTCCTCGAGTTCTTGAATGCCTGGTCGAGGCGCTCGTGCAATTCCTTGTCGAAACCCGCGCCGTCGATGACGTGGCCGAACTCGTGGATCAGGATGCTTTCAATCTGCATGCCTCCTTCATATTCCATCACGTCCTCTTCGGAAAACAGGAAGGTGGGCCGGCCCTCCTTGGTCGTGAGAAAACCACGGTTGCGCCAATTGTAATAATCGAGCTCCTTGCCGGTCTTGTCGGATGGAAACTGCGGCAGGTTGGAAACCATCTCGGCATGTCCGACGAGCACGCACAGCACCTTCTTGTCGCGAATGCCCTGCGCGATCCGCGGTTTGATGTCGTTCATGATCCGATCAAACAGATAGGCCGCCTCCAGGTGGGCGATGTCCGGCACCTTCTCCGAAGTCACGATGAGAATTTCCTGAACTCGCGTGCATTTCTTGTAAAACGAGGCCTCCAGCTTGTATTCGGCGGCGAGTTCCGCGGAGACGGGTTTGACTTCGAATACCGCATCCGCCGCGCCCAGCGGAGAGATGGTGATCCCCAACACGGTGATCAGGCAGGAAGCGGAATGACGGAGGGATGGAGCAAGTCGCATGAGTATGGATCTGTCAGGAATCATTTTGAAGGGCCGCGCTCCGACCCAGCCGAAGCTCGCCGCCGGCCCGGGAGCGGGCCGGCGGCGATGATGATGATGATGACGTTAGATTTTCCAGGGCTCGCGCATTTTCTTGGTGAGCATCTTGGTGGCTTCGGCATCGCCGACGATCTCCTGTTTGACGGCGTCCCACTTCAGTTTGCGGCCGACGACGGCGGCGATGTAACCGAGATGGCCGGGAGACTGCGAGCGATGGGCGATTTCGACCGGAGTCTGCGTGCGCTTGCGAGATTTGATCGAGTCCAGGAATTCCTTGTGGTGGCCCGGGCTCTTGTAGAGGGCGATTTCAAGGTCGCCCTTCTTTTCACGGTCCTGGATCTCCCGGATCCATTCCTTGTTCGACGCTTCGAGGCGGCCGCGGTCCACGCTGATCCAGCCGTTAGGACCGATCCATTTGGCTCCGCCCTGGATTTCCCCGTAACCACCGGCGATGACGACGTCAATTTCGTTAGGATACCTGCATTCGATGCGGTATTTGGTGGCGGTGTTCCAAACGGCGTCCTTGGCCGGAAACTCGGCGGTGGCGGAAACATCGAGGGGACCGACCGCATCATCAGGGCCGCAACCGAATTTCGGATTTGCAAGGCCCCAGTGCGCGATATCGCAATGATGGCCGATCCAGTCCATCAGTTGCCCGCCGCCGGTGTTGTAGTTCCAGCGCCAGTTCTTGTGAAACCGACAGGGGTTGAAGGGCATCATCTGGGCCGGTCCGGTCCAAAACTCGTAGTCCACGTTGGCGGGCGCCGGTCCGTTAGGCTTGGCGTTGCCCGTACCGCCGAAATCCGCATGGCCGGCGGGAAGGCCCACCTCCACACGGGTGACCTTGCCGAGGTATCCGTTCTGGACCAACTGCACGGCCCAGCGGAAGGAGGCCTGGCTGCGTTGCCATGATCCGGTCTGCCAGATCCGCTTGTTCCTGGCAACGGCCTCCACCATTGCGATGCCTTCACCCAAGGTGTGGGAGAGCGGTTTCTCGCAGAAAATATCCTTGCCCGCATTGGCGGCAGCGATCGCCGGAATCGAGTGCCAATGGTCGGGAGTGGAAATACAGACGGCATCGATATCCTTGCGGGCGAGCAGTTCGCGGAAATCCTTGTAGCCTTTGCAGTCCTGGTTGTTGTAACGCCCGTTGACCTTGTTGACGGCTTCCTTGAGATGGTTCTCGTCCACATCGCAGATGGCCACCACGCGGCAGTCATCCTGGCCGAGGAACGAGTCGAGGTTTCCCCCGCCCTGCCAACCGACGCCAATACAGCCGATGGTGATTTTGTTCGAGGGAGCATCCAGCCCGAACATGCGGCTCGGTAGGATGAGGGGGGCGGCCGTCGAGGCGGCCAGGAGTTTCAGAATGCTGCGGCGGTCGGTGCTTGGTGCGTTCATGGTGTTTGGTGTGTTTGCAAGGCGGTTGAGGCTATCGCCATCCACCTTGGCAGGGTTGGAAACCCTGAGTTGGGTCGCTACCGGGGTCAAGCGAATATCCTTGCTCCAAGAGCACTGCGATGGATAACCAACAGCCCGTGCATGGTTGGTTTCAGCCGATTCGATTGTCATGTCCGCTTCATCCCCTAACTCCATTCCACCCTCGGCGCAGAACCCTGGGGAACACACCGGCATTCGCATGGGAGCGCCCGCGAAATCCGCCGGTGGCCTCCCTGCGGTTGTGTCCTCCTTGAACCATGTTTTCCGCCAGGCCGGGGTGGTGCGAGGGACGAAGGGCATGCTCAAGCTCAATCAGAAAAATGGCTTCGACTGCCCGTCCTGCGCCTGGCCCGACCCCGAGGATCATCGCGGGGTAGCCGAGTTCTGCGAGAACGGAGCCAAGGCCCTTGCCTCTGAGGCCACGTTGCGCCGGGCGGATCGTGATTTTTTCGCGAAACACCCGATCACCGAATTGGCGGCGCATGACGACTACTGGCTGGAACAACAGGGCCGCCTGGTGGAGCCGATGCTTCTGGAACACGGCGCCACACACTATCGCCCGGTTTCGTGGGACGATGCCTTTTGCATCATCGCCGATGAACTGAATCAATGCGCCACCCCCGACGAAGGGATCTTTTACACCAGCGGCCGCGCCAGCAACGAGGCTGCATTTCTCTATCAATTGTTCGTGCGCCAGTTTGGAACCAACAACCTGCCGGATTGTTCGAACATGTGTCATGAGTCGAGCGGCTGCGCCCTCAAGGCCAGCGTCGGCGTCGGCAAAGGCACGGTCACCCTCAAGGACTTCGATGCGGCGGAAACCATCTTTGTGATTGGCCAAAACCCCGGCACCAACCATCCCCGGATGTTGAGCGCGTTGCAAGGCGCGGTGCGAAACGGAGCAAGCGTGATTGCCGTCAATCCACTCAAGGAAGCGGGACTGCTCGCCTTCAAACATCCGCAGGAAGCCGGCGGCATGCTCGGTCTGGCAACCCGCCTGAGCAGCCAATACCTTCAAGTGCGGATCAATGGCGACATGGCGCTCTTCCGGGGCATCGCGAAAGCCCTGCTGGAAATGCAGAATGAGCGTCCCGGCACCGTCTTCGATGGCGCATTTCTGCACGACCACACCCATGACGCGGCGGCCTATCTAACTCTTGTGCGTGAGACCCCGTGGACCCGGATCGAAACTCTCAGCGGCATCACCAGGGCCGCAATTCAACAGGCTGCGCAACAGGCGGCCGGCGGCGCAAAACGGGTCATTTCATGCTGGGCGATGGGCCTAACCCAGCATCGCAATGCGGTGGCGACCATTCAGGAAGTGGCCCACGTGCATCTTCTGCTAGGTGCCATCGGCCGCGAAGGCGCCGGACTCTGTCCGGTGCGCGGTCACAGCAACGTGCAAGGCGACCGCACCATGGGGATCTTTGAACGCATGCCCGACAGCTTTTTGGACAAACTGGAGAGCGTTTTCGGTTTCACCGCGCCGCGCCACCAGGGTTACGACACGGTCATGTCCATCAAGGCGATGCATGATGGCAAGGGTCGCGTCTTTATCGGCCTCGGCGGAAATTTCCTCTCCGCCACGCCCGATACGGAATTCACTGCCGCCGCATTGCGCCGTTGCGTTCTCACCGCGCACGTTTCCACCAAACTCAATCGCAGCCATCTCGTCACCGGCAGGCGCGCCTTGATTCTGCCTTGTCTTGGCCGTTCCGAGGTTGATCTGCGGAACGGTGTCGAACAATTCGTCACCGTGGAAGATTCCATGAGCGTCGTCCACATGAGTCGCGGGGCGCTGCGTCCCGCCAGTGACGATCTGCTGAGTGAAACCGCCATCGTCGCGGGCATCGCCGCGGCCACTCTCTCAACCCGCAGCACGGCGCCGTGGCTTGAAATGTCATCTAACTACGATCTCATCCGTGACAAGATCGAGGCTGTCATCCCTGGATTCGAGAGCTTCAACCAGCGCGTTCGAACTCCAGGAGGGTTCCGCCTGCCGAATGCCGCCGGACAACGCCGCTTCGAAACCCCGAACGGCAAAGCTTGTTTCACCCCGAATCCCCTCTCGATCGCCGAGCCCGCGGCGGGCCAATTGATCCTGCAAACCCTGCGCAGCCACGATCAATTCAACACCACAATCTACGGACTCGATGACCGCTATCGGGGAATTGGCAACGAGCGCCGCATCGTGTTCCTCAATCCGGAGGACATGAAACAACGTGGCATCCGTCCCCTCGCCCCGGTGAACATCACCAGTCACTGGCATGGCGAAACCCGCCATGCCAACCAGTTTCTCGCGATCCCCTACGACGTGCCGGCAGGATGTGCCGCCGCCTATTTTCCCGAAACCAATGTCCTGGTCCCCATCGACAGCGTTGCCGAACAAAGCAACACCCCCACCTCCAAGGCGGTGATGGTCACCATCGTTCCTGCCTAACCGGAACTAATCGCGGTCCAGTATCTCAAACAGGTTGTGGTTCTTGTCGGTCCACACGGGACCCTCCAGATTCACCACATCGTCAGGATCGCGGGGATTCGCGGCGAGGAATCTGGCGTTGTTCGTGACCAGCACGTAGTCGGTGGAATAGTCGTCACCATCGGGGTCGGTCTCCACGCGCGTGGTCTTTATGTTCAGCGCGGCGGCCACCCGATCGATGACGGGAGCGAGGAGGAGGTAGTTGTTCGTGACATGCACGGCGATGATACCGTCCGGCTTGAGGTGGCGCTTGTAGATGGCGAAGGCTTCCTTGGTGAGCAGGTGTACCGGCACCGAGTCGCCGCTGAAGGCGTCCAGCAGGATGACATCGAACTGCTGGGATTCCTCGCGTTCCAGCGCCAGCCGCGCGTCGGCGATCACCACCTCCAGCTTCGCTCCGCGCTTCTCCATGTCTGCGAGATAGGTGAAGTGTTTTTTCGCCAGGCGCACGATATCCGGATTGATGTCATAGAAACGGAAGACATGCCCCGGCATCCCGTAACAAGCCACCGTGCCGGTTCCCATGCCGACCACGCCCACCCGCGCGTCCGGCTTGTGCTTGAGCGTTTTCAGAGCGATGCCAATCCCGGTGTCCTTGCCATAGTAGGTGATCGGGATCTCGCGATAGGCGCCCACGTTCTGGATGCCGTGGGTGATTCTGCCATGGCTCAGGGTGCGATAGTCCACCTCCAACCCGGGATCAAAGCCCTCGGACACGGATATCACTCCATAGAAGTTGCGAAGGCGTTCGATGCGTGGCTCCAGCGTAAAGCCCCAGTCCTGCATGAAGAACAGCGTGATCCATGTCGCCACCACCAGCGACGAGGTGACGACCGCCTGCAACACGCTCGTGCGCCGCATCCAGGTCACCATCACGGCCGCGACAGCCGCCACCAGCAGCCCGATTTGAAAGCCAACCTGCCAGCGGCTGAACGAGGTGTGGATTTCCTTCACCGACGCCGACCATGCCTTGACCAGATAATCCATGCGTGCGCCGGCACTCACCAAACCCTCCTCCTCGACCTCGGACGCCGGCTTGAAAAAGCCCGTGGCGATCAGCGCGACGACCATTAGCAGGATCGCCGCTACCGTGACTTGAACCCAGCGCCGTCCACCCCGCCCGATCTCACGCGCCACCACCACCCCGGCCATCAGGAAACACCCAATCAAGCCCAGCGGCCATTCCAGATAGGTGTCGAACACGCGCGGTGCGATCAGGCTCACCGTCAGGCCGCCCAGCGCGCCACCGGCGGACATCATCAGATAGAACTCCGTGAGCCTGCCGTGGGAAGGTTTCAGCCGCGTCAACTCCCCGTGACACACCATGCATGCCGTGAACATGGCCGCGAAATAGGCCGCCGCCTCCTGCACGAAATTCCGGTTCCAATGGGACGAGAGATCCTTCCAGCCCAGCGCCAGGAACAACAGCAACATCGCGGGCGCGGCCCACAGGGCTGGAACATACCAGCGCTCATGCTCGAAACAGATGATGAACGTGATCAGATAGAGACTCAGCGGCGCGACCCACATGAAGGGAACCACCGCCACGTCCTGGCACACGTGATTGGTGGTGGCCAGCAGCATGATGGAAGCGAGCGCGGGCAGCGCCACCCATAACACGCGATGCCACCAGAACGGCGCGGCCTCTGCCGCGGGCGGTTCCGGATTTCCGCTTTTGTCCGCAAGCGCGCATGCCCTGCGATCCTGCCAGACACCATACACCGAGAGCAGCGCGAACGCCCCGAACGCAACCGACCACATGCCAACCTGCCCCGCCACATCCCAGCGCGGTTCGAAAAAGAACGGATAACTCAGCAGTGCCGCAAGCGAACCGGTGTTAGACAACGCATACAACCGCCAGGGTCGGCCGCCTGGAACCGCGCGGGTGAACCACACCTGAACCAGCGGGCTGGTGCTCGACAGCACGAAATACGGCAGGCCCACGGTAGCCGCAAGCAGCAGCAGGATTCGCCCGGTGGGTTCCTCTCCTCCCTGCGGCTTCCAGGCATCGCTGGGGGAAACCGGCAAACAAGCGAGCGCGCCCAACACCAGCACGCCATGGACCACTCCCTGCCATTTCCTCGGCAGCAGCGTGACCCCATGGGCATAGGCATATCCCAGAAACAGCACCACTTGGAAAAACAGCATGCACGTTGTCCATACCCCAGGACTGCCGCCGAACCATGGCAGAATGAACTTGCTCATCACCGGCTGCACTTGAAACAACAGGAAAGCCCCGAGAAGACTCAGGCCACACAGCATCAACGTGACAATCGAACGGGAACCGGAGGATGTGGGCATGAAAGGAAGGAGATTAGGGAAATCCGCAAGCGCGCAGCTGTGTAGCAACCGTGCCGGACCGACGCAAGACCCTTGTCCCAGTGATCACCAAGCCCGGTGCCGCAAGTTCCGGATTCCAAATGCGAAAGCGCATCGACCGGCCGGGACAGATCGCCCGCCTGCCGGAGTGGACGCAGGAGTTCGAGTGGTTCTCGCGCGGCTGGTTCGTATCGCCCGAGCAATAGTCGAAGGCGGTGGCGCAACGCTGGAAATACTCCTTCGGGCTGCCATGCGCGGCCACGCCCCATTTGCCGATCAAGCCGGTATAACAACCCGCCTTGCGCAACATGACCGGCCACAGCCAGAACAGCCGACGGTGAAGCGAACGTTGCGGGCAACGACCCGCAAGGGACCACGACCCGGGACGGGATGATGATCATTCATTCGGCAGCCATTCGCATTCTCTTTGACGATCAGCGCGAAATCCCCATGCTCGCCCCTCGCAAAAAAAACGCCTCGCCGGACATCCGCGCCTTAGCTCCATGAATTATATCTTCTGTCTCGTCAGTCTGTTGGGTGCCTTCCTGCTGTTCCAGGTACAGCCCATGATCAGCAAGTTCATCCTGCCGTGGTTTGGAGGCAGTCCCGGGGTGTGGACCACCTGCATGTTGTTTTTCCAAATGGTGCTCTTCGGCGGCTACAGCTACGCCCACGTTCTCACCCGCCGCAAACCATCCACGCAGGCGTGGGCGCACGTCGCGCTGCTGGTGCTGGCCGCGGTCTTGCTGCCAATCATTCCGGATGCCTCGCTAAAACCGGCGGGGTCGGAAAATCCATCCTGGCGCATTCTGATGCTGCTGCTGGCCACCGTGGGACTGCCGTATTTCGTGCTTTCCGCCACCAGTCCGCTGGTGCAGGTGTGGTATTCGCGTGTCTATCCGCACAGCCTGCCGTGGCGCCTGTATGCCTTGTCGAACATCGGATCCCTAACCGCCCTGCTCACCTATCCGATCCTCATTGAACCCCGTTGGGACGTGGTGAACCAGGCGTGGATCTGGTCAGGGACCTTCGCCGTGTTTGCCTTGCTGATGGGTGCCTGTGCCATTGGCGAGTGGAAACGCGGCACTTCGGCGGCCGCCCGCCGCTTGCATGAGGAGGCGAAGAAGGACGCTATGGCACCGGGGCCCGGCGCGTTGCGCCGGCTTTCGTGGGTGCTGCTACCCGCCTTTGCCTCGCTGATGTTGCTGGCGACCACCAATCACGTGTGTCAGGACGTGGCGGTGATTCCCTTCCTCTGGGTCATCCCGTTGGCTCTCTATCTGATCACCTTCATCATTTGCTTCGATCATCCGCGCTGGTACGTGCGGCCGATCTGGGCGGTCCCGGCAATGACCGCCATATTTCTAACATCCGGTCTTTACAACCTTCCATGGGACTGGACACCGGGTTTCATCATGGAACTGGTGGTGCATTTCTCGTCGATGTTCCTCATTTGCATGGTCTGCCATGGGGAACTGGCGCGTCTCAAGCCGGGCACATCCCACCTGACGGAATACTATCTGCTGATGTCCGCCGGCGGCGCGCTGGGCGGACTGGCCGTGAGTCTGGTGGCGCCACTTGTGTTCACCACCTTTATGGAATGGTCGCTTGCCATCGCCTTCGGCTTTGTGCTGGTGTCCTGTGTGACCTTCCTCGGTCTCAGACAATCAAAGGTCCGGCCCATCAGATCCTTCGGCGGCCCGGTGGTTGCCGTGCTTGCCGCGGTGGCGCTGGTTTGCATCTTCCATTGGGAGTTCCTCTCGTTTGGCGGAGCTCTGGACCGCTCCCGCAGTTTTTACGGCACCCTGCGGGTCAATGCGCGGACCGATGACCAGGGCGGAAAATTCCATTCGCTCTATTGCAGCGGCACCGAACATGGACGACAGAACATGGATCCCGCCAAACGCCGCGATCCCCTGACCTACTACGGTCGCGAAACCGGCGCGGGAATGGTGCTGGAACGATTGAAAACCCAGCCCGACGCCAAAGTCGGCGTCATCGGCATGGGCACCGCCACGGTGGCCTGTTATGCAGAGCCGGGGCAGACCTATCGGTTCTATGAAATCAATCCGGACGTGGTGACCATGGCGAAAAAATGGTTCACCTTCATTTCCGACCTTGAAGCGCGCGGGGCCAAATACGAATTGGCGCTGGGTGATGCGCGGCTCTCCCTGGACCATGAGGACCCGCAACACTTCGACGCGCTCATGCTCGACGCCTTCAGCGGCGACTCGGTGCCGGTCCACCTGCTCACCCGCGAGGCTTTCGAAATCTATCAACGCCACCTCAAGCCCAATGGCGTCATTGCCGTGCACATCACGAACAAATATCTCAACCTCGCCCCGGTGGTGGAAAGACTGGCCAGGGAGTTCGGTTACCTGACGACGCGCCAGTGCATCGACCCCGGCGACCAACCGGGACACTATCAGCCCGATTACCTGCTCCTGTCAAAGGACGCCGGATTCATTCAGGCGCATCCACCCGTTCCACCGGCATACGCCCGGGATCTGGAGGTGCCGTTGTGGACGGATCACGCGCACAACTTGTTCCAAATCCTGGACCGGCGGTGAGAGACACTTTTTGGCTGCGGGCAAGATGCCCGGACCCCGTTCTTGTTGCGGACCGAGGATCTGATAGGTTACGGCCACTTCGCCTCGAACGGCTGGAACGCCGCAGCCACCAACTCGCCCATGTTCGCTCCGGTCGCGTCCTTCAAGCCGAATGCTTTCGGCCTGTATGACATGCACGGCAACCTGATGGAATGGTGCCAGCGCATGCGCCATGCTTGACCTTGCCCCTGGCCAGGGACAGCCTGTCATCCATCATGCGCGATATCACCCACCCCGCCGAGCGCCTGGTCCAGGCGATGGCCCGGATCTATCAATACCGGATGACCACCACCTCCGGCGGCAATCTCTCGATCCTCGACGATGACGGATCGATCTGGATCACCCCGGCCCGCGTGGACAAAGGCGCGCTGCGCGTGGAGGACATTGTCAGGGTGCTCCCGGACGGGCGCAGCGAGGGCCGCCACAAGCCGTCCTCCGAGTTTCCGTTCCACCAGCGGATCTATCAACAACGGCCGGATTTAAAAGCCATCGTCCACGCCCATCCGGTGGCCCTGGTGGCCTTCAGCATCTGCGGCCAGACGCCGGACACCCGGCTCTTCACCAAGGCGCGCGCGGTCTGCGGCGAGGTGGGTTTCGCCCCATACGCGCTGCCGGGCAGCGATTTGTTAGGAAACCGGATCGCGGAGGTTTTTGCCACGGGACCTGATTGCGTGATGCTGGAAAACCACGGTGTCGTGGTGGCCGGGGTGGATTTTCCCGCTGCCTTCCGCCGCTTCGAGACCTTGGAATTCGTCGCCAAAACCGTGGTCAAGGCCCGCGCGCTGGGCGACGTCCGCTATCTGACAGACGAGCAGTTAGCCATCGGCGGACAGTGCGGGGCGGAACTTGAGGAATTCGATCCGGGCCCGGCAAGCAGCCGTGAACGGGCACTGCGGCGCGAACTTTGCGATTTCATTCGCCGCGGATACCATCAGCGGCTGTTGACCGCCAACGCCGGGAGTTTCTCGGTGCGGGTGGAGGCGGACTCGTTTCTCATCAGCACCCAATTGGTGGACCGTGCGACGATCGCTCCCGATCAGCTCGCGCTGATCCGCGACGGGCGCAGGGAACGCCGTCGGCATCCCAGCCGGGCCTGGCGGCTGCACCAGTTGATCTATCAGAAGCATCCGGAGATCCGCGCCATCGTCAACGCCACTCCGGTGAATGCCACGGCGTTTTCCGCATCGGCGAGCCGGCTCGATACGCGGACCATCCCGGAGAGCTACATTTTCCTGCGGGACGTGGCGGTGCTACCGTTTTCATGGGTCTATGACGCGCCGGAAAAAATCGCCGAATCGATGACGCCCGAGTTTCCGATCGCCCTGATTGAAAACGACTGTGCGCTGGTGCTCGGCACCACGATTCTCGATGCGTTCGACCGCCTGGAAGTGTTGGAATCCACTGCCGAAGCGGTGATTCTCAGCCGCTCGCTGGGCGAGGTCCGCCCGATGGACGACGGGGTGATCAAAGAGTTGGTGACGGCCTTCCTGAGCCCGGAAAACCTGAATTCACCCGAGCTTTGAAAGCCGGGCGGACCTTGGAACGTAGCGCAAACGCTATTCCCGACCATGGTCGCGCCTATCTAACCCACATCACGATGAGAGCTTGCCAATCTTTGTTAGCGATCCTGTCCATCCTCGCCGCCAGCCCACTTCGGGCCGCTGAAGCCGATGTCAAAGCCGCCATCGCCGTGCTCGGTTCCGAGGCTGGTCTCTACGAAAAAACCCGCGCCTGCCAGCAACTCTCCGTGAGTGGTGATCCCACTGCGGTCCCGGCGCTCGCCGCCCTGCTCGGTGACGAGAAACTCTCCGACTACGCCCGTCTTGGCCTCGAGAACATCAAGGACCCGTCCGCCGGGGCGGCACTGCGCAACGCACTGCCCAAACTCAAGCACAAGCCGCTGGCCGGAGTGATCGATTCGCTTGCCGTCCGGCGCGATGCGGCAGCGGTCCCGGAACTGATCGCAGTGGTTCGCGATCCCTCCCGCGGAGCTGCCGAAGTGGCGCTTTCCGCGCTTGGCAGGATCGCCACCGACGAAGCCGTGGCGGCGATCCGCACCACACTCGCGGACGGACCCGCCAATCTCCGCATCCCGGCCGCCCATGCCGCGCTTGCCGCCGCGGAACCACTCGCAAAACAAGGCAAAGCCGCCGCGGCGAATGCCCTGCTAGAAAAAGTCGGTGCGGCCGACATGCCCCCGCAGCTGCGCGAAGCGGCGGAACGAATTGCCGTAAAAAAGTGATGCTCGGGAAGTTTTGGCATACTTCATCCAATACCACTCCGGACGCGAATCCACCATCCCGCTGCCGGAAATCGGACGCCTGCCTGCCGCTCACCGAGGATTTACGAGCGGCTGGATTTCACGCCGTGATGCGCGCAGATCGATTCCCTGGCATCCGGCTCTTGCGCTCACGCGCCGCTTCACGTAGAGATCTCCCCGATGAAACGTCAACTTGCCCTCCTTGCCATCGCTTTGTTTCCCGTCCTCGCCTCTTGCGAACCGGCGAAGGAAGCGGAAAAACCCGCCACGCCCGCCGTGGCCAAAACCACGAAAGTCCGTCTGAAAACCAGCAAAGGTGACATCGTGCTCGAGTTGAATGGGGAAAAGGCTCCGATCACCGTGGCGAACTTCCTCGATTACGTGAAGGCCAAACACTACGACGGCACCGTGTTCCACCGGGTGATCGACGGCTTCATGATCCAAGGCGGCGGTTTCGCGGTCGCGGATGGAGGTCTGTTGGAAAAAACCACCGGCAAGGGCATCAAGAACGAAGGCCAGAACGGCCTCAAAAATGAAATCGGCACCATTGCGATGGCCCGCACCAGCGATCCCGATAGCGCGACCGCACAGTTTTTCATCAATGTGGGTGACAACGCCGGTCTCAACTTCCCCAGCAACGGCGGCTACGCCGTGTTTGGCAAAGTCATCGAGGGCATGGACGTCGTGGACAAAATCAAGACGGTTCCGACCGGGACGTCGAACCTGGCGATGCGCCACCCCACCAACGGCACCAAAATGGAAATGCCTTCGCCAAACGTGCCGAAAGAAAACCTGGTGATCCAGTCCGCCGCCGTCGTCGAATAAGCGGAGTCGGATCTCCGCTCCGTCCCCTATTGCACGGTTTTCATCACCTCCCTGGATGCAACTCTGGCTCTGCCCGCTACTGGCGTTTCTCACGGGCTCCATCCCCTTCGGCCTGCTCATCGCCAAGGCTAAGGGCATCGACATCCGGCAACAGGGATCCGGCAACATCGGGGCCACCAATGTGCTGCGCATCATCGGCAAGAAATACGGCATCGCCTGCCTGTTGCTGGACATGTTGAAAGGTTTCATCCCGGTAGCCATCGCCGTAAACCTGATTCAAATCGAGGGCAAGAAAGTCGGCCTCGTCCATCTCGGCGGGCTTGATGCCTTCGCGCTGATGCTTCCCGCCGCCGAGCAGTTCAAGGGACAAGTCGTCCACGTTCTAACCGCCATGGCGGCCGTGCTCGGGCACAACTACTCGCCATGGGTGAATTTCAAGGGTGGCAAAGGCATCGCCACTTCCGCCGGTGTCCTGCTCGCCTTAATGCCGGCCGGGGTGGTCTTGCTGGTCATCGTCTGGGTCATTGCGTTTGCGCTCAGCCGTTATGTTTCGCTGGCCAGCATCATCGCCGCCGCAGCGCTTCCGCTCATCACCCACTTCGGCGCGCGCTTTCACCACCTGCACAACGACAAGTCGCTGCCCACGCTCTGGCAGTCCGGCACCTGGAACAAGCCGCTGTTTTTCCTCAGCCTCGTCATCGCCATTCTCGCCATCTGGAAACACCGCTCTAACATTCAACGTCTCCGCGCGGGCACCGAGCATCGGTTCACCCGCAAGTCAAAATCCGGCCATGTCTGAATTCCAGTTCACCTCTGCCGCCATTGTGGGCGCCGGTTCGCTCGGCACGTCGTTCGCGAAACTGCTCGCCCACAAACTCGAGTCCGTACTCTTCGTTTCCATCAACCAGGATTGCGTCGATGGAATCAACCGTGAGCACCGGAATCCGAAGTATCTCACTTCCATCCAACTCCCCCCGAACGTCCGCGCCACCCTGGACCACCGCGAGGCGCTCGCGATGCCGCTGATCATTTTCGCGGTGCCCACCGTGGGGATCCGTTCGGAAGCAGAAAAACTCGCCGCCCTCGACCTGCCGCCTGACATCCCGCTGCTGTCCTGCGCCAAGGGCATCGAACGCGGCACCGGCGAGCGCATGAGCCAAATCCTACGGGAAGTGTTCCCAGCCAACCCGATCGGCGTCATCTCCGGCCCGAACCATGCCGAGGAAATCGCCCAAGATCTCGTCACCTGCGCCGTGGTCGCCTCCGAAAACCCGCAACTCGCCGACGCCCTTCAGGATTTGTTCAGCCTGCCCAATTTCCGCGCCTACACCAGCGACGACGTGGCGGGCGTGGAAATCGGCGGCGCAGTCAAAAACGTCTATGCCATCGCCGCCGGCATGGCCCACGGCCTCGACCTCGGCGACAATGCCGTGGCCGCCCTGGTCACCCGCGCCCTCGCCGAAATGACCCGCCTCGGCGTCACTCTCGGCGGTCGCAAGGAAACCTTCGCCGGCCTGTCGGGTGTCGGCGACCTGATCGTCACCTGCTTTTCCGAGCACTCGCGTAACCACCGCGTCGGCCTCGCGCTAGGCACCGGCAAATCCCTCGCGCAAGCCGTCGCCTCGCTCGGCATGGTCGCGGAAGGCGTGCCTAACACTCTCTCGATCCACGACGCCGCCCGCCAGGCCGGCGTCCGCACGCCGATCATCGACGGGGTGTTCTCGATTCTCTATCAGGGAGTATCCGCCGCCGTCGCCATGCGAGCCCTGCTAGACCGCGATCCCCGTCCGGAAAACACCTAAGTCATGAAGGAAACCATCGATTTCATCCTGCACATCCAGGAACACCTCACCACCTTTATCAGTCAATACGGCACGCTGGTCTATGGCCTGCTGTTCCTCATTGTGTTTTGTGAAACGGGTTTGGTCGTTACGCCTTTTCTGCCTGGTGACTCGCTGCTCTTCGCCGTGGGCGCTCTGGCGGCCGATGCCTCATCCGGACTGAACTTCTGGCTTGCTGCCTTGGTCCTGCTGGCAGCCGCCATCCTCGGAGATTCGCTGAACTATTGGGTTGGCCGGGAATTCGGCAGTTGGACGATGCGGAAGTTCCCGCGCATCGTGAAACCCGCGCACATCGCTAAAACCAATGAATACTTCGTCCGCTATGGCGGCAAGACGATCATCCTCGCCCGCTTCGTGCCGATCGTCCGCACCTTCGCGCCCTTCGTCGCAGGCTCCGGGGAAATGGGCTACAAGCGCTTCATGTTCTTCAATGTCACCGGAGCCATCCTCTGGGTCGGGCTACTGCTCCCGGCCGGTTGGTTTTTTTGCAACATTCCGATCGTGAAAAAGAACTTCGAACTGGTGGTCCTCGGAATCATCGTCATCTCGGTCATGCCGATGATCTTCGAAATCGCCCGTGCCAAGCTGAACGCCAAGCAGAACGCCAAGCAGACGGCCAAGCAGACGGCCAAGCAGACGGCCAAGTGATGGTCGGATTCCAAGTTTCGAGCCATGAGTATCCCCAGCGCCGCCGATCTCTCCGACTACCCTGGTTTGATCCCATGGTTGGTCAGCGGAAACTGGAGCGTGGAATTCGAGTCTGACACCTTGCTTCGAGGCAAAGGAATCCCGGTGGCCTCCATTCGCCTCACGGATGATCCCGAGGCCGATGACTGTGATCTGGTCGTGGAGGCCCGGGTGAACGGCTCCAATCCGCAGCCCTATCGGACCAAGCTGTTCCTTTTTTCCGAATATGACCGGACCACCCGGTCGGTGGATTACGATCTGACCACGGACTGTTCCTGTTTCGATGGCCATGTGTGCGAGCATGCCGTGGCCGTATTGGAGAACCTCAAGTCCATCGCCACCGCCACCCCAAGGGTTGCAGCCCCCAGGATCTCCGGCCTTCAATCCAACGCGGCCATTGCCGCCTGGCTCCGAAAAATCAAGGAAGCCGACGCCATCAAACTCCAGGCCAAAAAGCCCGCCAAACCCTACCGCAAGTTTCTCGCTTACTGCATCGAGATCCATTCCGATTCGTTTTCCTATCAGGCGCACATCCCGCACTTCACCCTGCGGGTGGGAAACCACACCAAGACCGGGTTTTCCATCGAATCCAGCATCGCCAGCGCGGACCCTTCGCGCCCCGCCAAATACATGGCCACCGAGGACCTGGCCATCTGCGGCAGATTCCACCAGCGCAACCGCAAATACCATCAGTGGGGCGGCTCCATCCCGCTTGAAGGAGACGGCTGGGAGGATATCCTCACCGCGGCGCTCGCCACCGGACGCCTGTTTTTCGGCAGACCCGCCCCCCGGAATTTTTCCTCCTCGCAATACCGGTGCCTCACCGAAGGTCCGCCTCTAACCATCGAGGCGTCCTGGGGACTGCTGCCCGGTGGTGACGCCTACCCCTTGCTTAAACTGCCATCGAAGGAAATCGAAGTCATCCAGACCGAGCCGTTCCGCTATGTGGATACGGAAAACACCCTGTTCGGACTCGTCCAGAGCCATCTGCCCCCGGCGATCCTCAGAGCATGGGACAGCGGTCCCGTCATCCCCGCGGACCGCATTCCGGATCTCAACCTCGAACTCGCCGCCATCTCGCCGGAAAACCCGCTGCCCCTGCCTGCGGAAAAACCCGCCAAACTCCTCGCCGGCCTGTCCCCCATCCCGATCCTTCACATCACCAACGTGATGGTGGGCATCTTCCTCAAACGCCATGTCGGCGGCGTCCTCAAATTCCAATATCCCGGCAGCCAGGAGTTGTTTCCCCTCGGCGAACACGCCCTTCCCACAACCACGTGGATGGAGGGCGATACCCGCGTGGTTCTCGAGCGCAACCGCTCAGCGGAAACCGATCTCGCCGGCGAACTCAAGGAGCACGGCCTCACGCCCCTGCACGAGATCCTGCCCGATTCCGAACTCAACGACAAAAACCGCCACTCGGTCGTCATCCAACACGCCACCACCCGCGTCTCGGATTGGCTGGAATTTCTTGATCGTCCGGAATGCCATGCCCTCAAGGCCAGGGGCTGGACCATCGAAGCCGACCCCAAACTCGGCCTCACCGTCCACGATATCCGCGACTTCTTCCCCGCCATCGAGGCGGATACCGACCACGGCATCGATTGGTTCCGCTTTGATGTCACCGGCGAGTTCGACGGCAAAAAAATCAGCCTCATCCCGCAAATCGCCCGCGCCATCGCCGAGGACTGGTTGCTGCGCTATTCCGATCCGGAACAGATTCCGGAAACCCTGCTGCTGCCTTGTGACAAACCCGCGGACGGCCACATCCGCTTCCCCGCCCGCCGCTTTCTGGAAATGGTCGAACAGGTCCGCCACCTGTTCCACGGCACCTCCGGCGATGGACCGATCCGCATGGACCGCCTCAGCGCCGCCGGCGTGGCCGACGCCCTCGCGATCGACTCCTCGGAAACCACCCTCGCCCTGGCCACCCTCGGCCGCAATCTGCGCGACATCCAGGGACTCCCGCCCGCCGAACTCCCGTCCACCATCAAGGCCGCGCTCCGCCACTATCAGCTCGAAGGCTTCCGCTGGCTCCAGTTCCTCGCCAATCACGGCCTGCACGGCATCCTCGCCGATGACATGGGCCTCGGCAAAACCCTGCAAACTCTTGCCCACCTCGCCGCCGAACACGCGAAATCCCCCGCCAAACCGTCGCTCGTCGTCGCCCCCACCTCGGTCGTGCCCAACTGGGCCGCCGAAGCGCAAAAATTCGCCCCGCATCTCAAGGTGCTCGTGCTCCATGGCGGCGATCGCGCGCAAAACTTCGATCAAATCGCCAGCGCCGACATCGTCCTGACATCCTATCCGCTGCTCGTCCGCGACTTCGACGAGCTCTCGAAACACCGCTGGCATGTGCTTGTGTTAGACGAGGCCCAGTATATCAAGAACCCCAAGGCCCAGTCCGCCCACTGCGCCTGCAAACTCACCGCCGCCCACCGCGTCTGCCTGTCCGGCACGCCGATGGAAAACCACCTCGGCGAGCTCTGGAGCCTGATGCGCTTCCTGATGCCCGGTTTTCTGGCGGATGAAAAAACCTTCAACACCGTCATCCGCAAACCCATCGAGCGCGATCGCTCCGCGCTTGCCCAAATCGCCCTCAACCGCCGCGTTTCACCGCTCATCCTGCGCCGCACCAAGGACCAGGTCGCCACCGAACTGCCGGCCAAAACCACCCTCATCCACAACATCGATCTCCACCCGAAACAAACCGATCTCTACGAATCGGTCCGCGCCGCCATGGACGAGCGCGTCCGCCATGCCATCGCCGACAAGGGCCTCGCGAAATCCCACATCATCGTGCTCGACGCCCTGCTCAAGCTCCGCCAGATCTGCTGCCACCCCCAGCTTCTCAAGAGCGAGGCCGCCCAGCGCGTGGTGGACTCCGCCAAGCTCGACTATCTAACTTCCGAACTCCTTCCCACGCTGCTGGAGGAAGGCCGCCGCATCCTGTTATTCTCGCAGTTCACCTCGATGCTCGAACTCATCGAGGAACACCTCAACCTCGAAAAAATCCCCTTCCTCAAACTCACCGGCCAAACCAAGGACCGCGCCAGCCTGGTGAAAAAATTCCAAGCCGGCGAAGTCCCGATCTTCCTCATCTCGCTCAAAGCCGGCGGCACCGGCCTCAATCTAACCGCCGCCGACACCGTCATCCACTACGACCCCTGGTGGAACCCCGCCGCCGAAAACCAGGCGACTGACCGGGCCCACCGCATCGGCCAGACCAAGCCGGTCTTCGTCCACAAACTCGTCTGCCGCGGCACCATTGAGGATCGCATCCTCCTGCTCCAAAAACACAAGTCCGCGCTCGTCGAGGCCCTGCTCTCCGAAGACACCACCAAGCTGAAAATCGACGCCGAAACCCTCTCCCACCTGCTTTCACCGCTGGGCTGATTCCATCCCGGAACCACTCGGCATTCCGCAGGATGTCCGACTCGGCATAAAAAAAACGCCCGGATGGCGGACCATCCGGGCATTTCCTTAGAGACAAAACCTCAGTAGCGATATTGATCCGCCTTGTAGGGACCGTCCACCGAAACACCGATGTAGTCGGCTTGCTCGGAGGTGAGCTTGCTGAGTTTCGCGCCGACCTTGGCGAGGTGGAGTCGGGCGACCTCCTCGTCGAGGTGTTTCGGCAACACTGTTACCTGGCCAGCCTTGTAGGTGTCCTTGTTCTTCCAGAGGTCGATTTGCGCAAGCGTCTGGTTGGTGAAACTGTTGGACATCACAAAGCTCGGGTGGCCGGTGGCGCAACCGAGATTCACAAGGCGGCCTTCGGCCAGCATGTAAAGGCTGTTACCCGTCGGGAAGGTATACTTGTCCACCTGTGGCTTGATGTTGGTGCGCACGACTCCCGGAGCGTTGTTGAGCTTGTCGATCTGGATCTCGTTGTCGAAGTGGCCGATGTTGCAGACAATCGCCTGATCCTTCATCTTCTCCATGTGCTCAAGGCGGATGATGTCCTTGTTGCCGGTGGTGGTGACGTAGATGTCGCCCCAGCCGAGGGTGTCCTCGATGGGCAGCACGCGGAAACCTTCCATTGCCGCCTGCAGCGCGCAAATCGGGTCGATTTCAGTGACCACGACTTGCGCGCCCTGGCCGCGGAGTGCCTGGGCGCAGCCCTTGCCCACATCGCCATAACCACAGACCACGCCGACCTTGCCGGAAATCATCACATCGGTGGCGCGCTTGATGCCGTCCACCAGCGACTCGCGGCAACCGTAGAGGTTGTCGAACTTCGACTTGGTAACCGAATCATTCACGTTGATCGCGGGAACCAGCAGCGTGCCGGCCCTGGCCATCTGATAGAGGCGGTGCACGCCGGTGGTGGTTTCTTCGGAAACGCCTTTCCAATCGGCGACGATCTTGTGGAAAATGCCCGGCTGCTTGGCGTGAACATCCTTGAGCAGGTCCTTGATGACGCTTTCTTCGTGGCTTTCGGAAGGCGTGTTGACCCAGTCGGATCCGTTCTCCAATTCATAACCCTTGTGGATGAGCAGAGTGGCATCGCCACCGTCATCGACGATGAGTTCCGGGCCAAGGCCCTGCGGATTCACCAGCGCCTGCCAGGTGCACCACCAATATTCCTCAAGTGTCTCGCCCTTCCAGGCGAACACGGGAACGCCGACGGCGGCGATGGCGGCGGCGGCATGGTCCTGGGTGGAGAAGATGTTGCAGGAAACCCAGCGCACCTCGGCACCGAGCGCGGCGAGCGTCTCAATGAGCACGGCAGTCTGGATGGTCATGTGCAGCGAGCCCATGATGCGCACGCCTTGCAGCGGCTTGTCAGGGCCATACTTGGCGCGGGTGGCCATCAAACCGGGCATTTCATGCTCGGCGATCTCAATTTCCTTGCGGCCGAAATCGGCAAGGCCGATGTCGCGAACTTTGTAGTCGGTGAAACTCATGTTGGTTTGTGGGGTGGTTGTTTAGTTAATGGGATGAGACAGAAGATTTTGAGACAGAAGACAGAAGATTGGAGTTAGAAGAGCCAGCCAAAGACGGCATTGAAGAAGCTTCCTCCAAGACGCTTGCGGAGCCCTTCGATCATGGATGATATTTCCTTGGACTCATTGATGAGAGGACGGGCTTGTTCTTCGCTGAAGATCCCCGCCCGAAGACCGATGTAGAGCTGCGTGCGGAGCTCGCCTGACGAACCTTTGGAGAAAGACAGAAACCTGCGGAATTCACGATTGCTGTCGCGATCGGCGCCTTCCGCAATATTCGAAGGAATTGAAATGCAAGACCGGATCATCTGATCCCTCAAACCGTAAAGCCGCAGTGGCTCCACCAGCTCAAGTATCGAAACCGCAAGGCGCGAAGCACGCTTCCAAACCTCAAGTTCCTCAAAATTATGCATCTCTTTTCCAATCTTCTGTCTTCTGTCTTCCCCTCTTCTGTCTCTGTCGGCCTCAGCCGACCGCCTTCTTCAAGGCCGCGACCTTGTCGATGGCTTCCCAGGTGAGATCGGCGTCGTCCTTGCCGAAGTGGCCGTAGTTGGTGGACTTCGAGTAGATCGGACGCAGCAGTTTGAGCTGCTTCACGATATCGGCGGGCTTGAAGGAGAAAACCTTGAGGATGGCGGCCAGGATTTTTTCGTCGCTAACGGTTCCGGTGCCGAAGCTGTCCACATGCACGCTCAGCGGCTCCGGATGGCCGATGGCGTAGGCGAACTGGATCTCGCACTTGGTGGCGAGACCGGCGGCCACGACGTTTTTGGCGACCCAGCGGCCCATGTAGGCGGCGGAGCGATCGACTTTCGACGGATCCTTGCCGGAGAACGCGCCGCCACCGTGGCGGCCCATGCCACCGTAGGTATCGACGATGATCTTGCGGCCGGTGAGCCCGGAGTCGCCTTGCGGACCGCCGACGACGAACTTGCCGGTCGGGTTGATCAGATAGACGGTGTCCTTGGTGAGCAGGTTTTTCGGCAGCACCTTTTTGATCACTTGCTCAATGCAGAATTTCTCGATCTCGGCGTGCGAGACGTCCGCGGCGTGCTGGGTGGAAATCACCACGTTGACGATGCGGGTCGGCTTGCCATCGACGTATTCCACGGCCACCTGGGACTTGGCGTCCGGGCGGAGCCACTTGGCGAGTTTGCCGGCCTTGCGGATGCGGGTCAGCTCACGGCCGAGGCGGTGGGCGAACATGATCGGCGCGGGCATCAGCTCGGGCGTCTCGTCGCAGGCATATCCGAACATGATCCCTTGGTCGCCGGCTCCTTGTTCGGCGTGTTTTTTGCCTTCCGCTTTTGTGGCGTCCACGCCCTGGGCGATGTCCGGCGATTGGGTGGTGAGGTAGTTGTTGATGAAAATCGAGTCCGCGTGGAACACGTCGTCACTGTTGACGTAGCCGATGCCGCGCACCGCATCGCGGATGACTTTTTCGATGTTAATCACCGATCCAACGGGCTTTTGGCCGATTTTAGGGATGGTGATTTCGCCACCGACCACCACCATGTTGCTCTTCACGAAGGTCTCGCAGGCCACGCGGCTCTTCGGATCGACGGCGAGGCAGGCGTCGAGAATGGCGTCGGAAATGGTGTCGCAAACCTTGTCAGGATGGCCTTCGCCAACGGATTCTGAGGAAAAAATGTAGGTGCTCATGTGCTTTTTAATTTTCGTATCGTCAAATCGTGATGCGTTGATATAAGCGATCCGCCATGCCGTCAATGCTGAAATCGCTCAAATTGCTCTCCGACCCCACCCGCCTGCGGATTCTGATGTTGGTGGGCAGCGAAGCCCTGTCGGTGGCGGAGCTTCAGGAAATCCTCGGGATGGGCCAAAGCCGGATTTCCACCCAGCTTTCCCAACTCAAGACGGCGGGACTGGTGGCCGACGAGCGCAGCGGGAAAAACAACATGTATTCCTGCACCGCCGCGCCCGATCTGATGGAAGTGGCGCAACTCGCAGCCGAGGAAGTGCCCGAAGTCGCCGCGGACCGGGCGTCGCTCCGGCATCTGCTGGGAAAACGCAAGGACAGCGCCCGCGCCTATTTCGACGAACTCGCCGGCCGCTTTGGCAAGGACTACGTCCCCGGCCGATCGTGGAAGGCCCTCGCCGAGGCGCTCCTCAAGGTGCTCAACCACCGGGTCGTCGCCGACCTCGGCGCCGGCGAAGGCACCTTGGCGCAACTGCTCGCCCAACGCGCCGAAAAAGTCATCGCCGTGGATCTGTCCCCGAAAATGGTCGAATTCGGTCAATCCCTTGCGGTGCAAAACGGCCTAACGAACCTCGAATACCGGATCGGCGACATCGAAGACCCGCCGATCGACGCGCAATCCCTGGATCTCGCCATCCTCAGCCAGGCCCTTCATCACGCGGAACACCCGCAGAGGGCCATCGACGCCGCCTTCCGCATCCTCAAACCCGGCGGCCGCCTGATCGTGCTCGATCTTGTCCAACACCATTTCGAGGAAGCCCGCGAGCTCTATGCCGACCGCTGGCTCGGCTTCTCCGAAAGCGGCCTCGCGGCCATGCTGGAAAAAGCCGGTTTTCAACGAGTCGAAACCGTCGTCGCCGACCGTGAAACCTCCGGCCCGAATTTCCAGACCTTGTTAGGCATCGGCGAGCGGCCTTGATTCTTCGAATATCTATCGACTGGCGGAGGCGCAAAGCCGCTGCTTCACTGCGCCCTGACCATGACCGCCGACCTGATCGATTTTCTCCGCCGCCGCGAAGCCATCATCGCCGACCATGCCTGGCGCGACCGCGACCCGGCCGGCCATCTGGACGCCTTGCAGCTGGTTTCGCAGGAGATTTCCAATTGGGCAGTGAGCCATCACCAGCGGATCGATCCCCGGCTGCGCCACTATCTCGCGAACGCCAGTTTCCAAAAGGCCCTCGCTCATTTGGAGGAAACTCCCGGGGGTGACCGGGAATTTTAAATTCTTTCCAAGGCCCCCGTCAGGGGATACCTCGTTGCCGTCATATGAAACCATTTTTGATTCTCGTGGGGATAGCCGCGATGGGCGTTCTGGGCTTCGTGGCCGAACCGGCCTTTCGATTCAAAGTCACCGGGCTCAACCCCAAGAAGACCTCCGGAAATGCGCTTGAAACACTCGGGATTCGGCCCTCCGGCTCCGCCCCGACGATCGATTTGACCGCTCTAACTCCCGAGCAACTTCCCAAGAATGTCACCATCAGCGACGAACTCAAATTCGCCGACGAGGCATCGGGTCTTTCGATCACCTTGGCTCCCGGCAGTCGCAGCAAGCTGTTGCGCATCGAAGGCGCGAATGCCGTGATCCGGCCGGGCGACACCGCCTACTCGATCGTGCTGCCGATTTCCAAGACCAACCTGATGGAGCAACTGGCAGCCAAGCCACCGGCCACAACCCCGCCACCCGCTCCCAAACCCACGCCCGCTCCAGGCGGCGACTCCGAGGAGCCCGCTCCGGTCCCCGCCACCGTGGTGGATCCTCAGCCCGCCCCGGTCCCCGCCCCGGTCCCCGAGCCCGCTCCCGCTCCCGAACCCGCCCCTATTCCGGAACCTGCGCCGGTGCCAACCGCACCAGCGGCCGGACCGGTGGACGTGGTCAAGGTGATGCAGGAAAGCATTCGCAGCGGCCAGATCAAGGAGTTCACCTTCGATCAAGTGCTCGGCTGGAAGGCCGCCGCCGATGAAACCGTGAACGGGGTCGAGTTCCAAACGGGAACCGCCGCCTACAAGGCGGAAACGATTCTGGGAGTCAATGAGCTGCAGGCAAAAGCCTTCATCAAGGACGGAAAAGTGCAGCGCTGGATCTGGCCCAAGACCAGCATGGAGATCAAGTGATGCCCCACACGAATCTTCACCGCCCATCCGCCGGTTGACGCGCGGATGAACCCGTGAATGGTTGCGGATGTGCCAGCAACTCTGCCGCCCGACGCCTCCATGACTGACACGGACGCAGACACCTCCTCCGAATGGGATGGCTTGGTCGAGATCGGCAAATACCCGACTCTGGAACAGGCACAGGAACATGGCCTGGTGATCCTGGCGATGCGGGAGCCCTGCTGGGTCACCGCAACGGAACCCGCAGGCGGATTCACCCTGCACGCCGAACCGGAAGCCGCGCCGGGCATCGAGCGGGAACTCTGTGCCTACGCAAGCGAGCAGGAGAAACCCGTGCGTTGCCCTTCCGCGGATCGCGAGTGGTTCCGTTTTCCGGCGGGCTGGGGCGTTTATGGAATCTGGATGATCACACTGATTCTGGCCTACCTCCGGCAGGGCGTCGATCCCACGCTCGTCGAGCGGGCGGCCTCCTCCAACACCGCGCTGATCGACCAGGGCGAGTGGTGGCGGCCCTTCACCGGTTTGTTTCTCCACGCCGATCCCTCCCACCTCATCGGCAACCTGCTCAGCGGACTGTTCTTCGGCACCCTGGTCGCGAGGTCCATCGGCCCGCTGCGCGGTTGGGCGCTGATCCTGTTTTGCGGCACCATCGGCAACGCCCTGACTGCGGCGCTGACCTGGCCGGAATCGTTCGTTTCCATCGGCGCGTCCACCGCGGTATTCGCGGCGCTCGGCATTCTATCAGGCCTCGGCTGCTCCTCCATGCTGCGCGTCCGGATGCGCCTGCCGTGGGCGAAAATCACCGCACCGGTGATCGCCGGCATCATCCTGCTAGGCTGGATGGGAGGCGGCGCGGTCGGCGGAAACACCGACGTGCTCGGCCACATCTTCGGCTTCGGTGCCGGTCTCACCGCCGGGTTGGCAATCGGCCTACTCGCCCCGGCCACTGCCGGTGCAGCGGCTGCCGGCAGTGCGGCGGCGGAACGTGCCTCGCGGTCATGAGCTTGGGGATGTGTGGACTTTTGCTTCGGCAGCCGGTGTCCGCAGCTGGCCCAGTGTCCGCGGCGTGAGATCCGGGTTGATGCTCGCCACCGCGTCGCAATGCGTGGGATCCTTGACTGTGGAAATCTTGTGCGCAGTTCCAGTCCGGAGCTGCCTTCCAGTTGGATATCGAGCAGCAGGCAGCGCGCAACGCGGACGCTACTTCTTCTTGATGAACTCGAGGCCAGGGTCCCCGGGAGGCCCACCGGCAGCGACAAATTTCATTTGATTATCCTTGGGCAGTGCGATGGAGGCGACCATTTGGTTGCCATCGGAATCCAACACCAGGAGACCCTCCTCGTTCATGCGGTAGGCACCGGCGAAGCCCTGGCCTTTGCCGTCTTTGGCATAGTTCCACGCAAACTTGCCGTCATTCTGCAATGCCAGGGTGATCACTCCGGCCTTGCCCTTATCCGCCACCCAGGTGCCGCCGAGTTTTTCCAATGGCACGGGAACGGTTTCGGTTTCTGGTTTGGCGGCGGGTTCCTCCGCGTCTCCGGTTTCGCCGCTGGCAGCTTTCGCCGCAGCCTCACACAGGCTTTGAAGTTGTTTGGAGACGGTGTCCGCCGGTTGCAGTTCCGAGGCCATTTTAAAGTGCGCGGCGGCTTTTTCGGAATACGCGCAAACCATGTAGTGATAGCCTAGCAGGAAATGACCGTCCGCAGCCTTGGGTTTGGAATCAACGTAATCCTCCAACTTCCTCAGCTGCGAGGTATAGGTTTCCTGTGAATCGTATAGCTTGACCATGGTGGTCCAGTTCCAACCGGGACCGCCTGCGAGCACTGGGTTGAGCACTCCGGCGGAATCGGAGTATTTGCCAAGGACAAACAGAACCAAGGCACGGTATTCATGCACGGCGGCATCGCCCGGGAATTCCGCCACGGCCTTGTTTGCGGCTTCCAGAGCCAGGAGGTAATTCTGTGCCTTGAATGCCGCTTGGGATTCGGCAACAAAGGAAGAGGCTTTTTGGGCCACCGCATCCATCGCCACAGGATCTTTAGGCGTGGTTTGCTCGGCGACTACGGTGATCGGCTGATCGTAGGCCACCGTCGAGCCGGAGGATGTCACCACCACGGTGGTCGGGTATGGATTGGTGTAAGTGGTGTAGCCGGAGCTATAGGTCATCGCGCCCAGCGTCCAACCCACCAAGGCCCATGCCCAGGCATCACCATGATGGTGATAGTGGCCACCGTAATAGCCGCCGTAATAGCCGCCATGATGCGATCCACCATACCAGTTGTTGTTGTAAACGTTGTTGATACTGCCGTTCCTGATTCCTACAGCACTCACTCCGCCGCCGATGCCAACGTTTCCGCCGATGCCAACTCCGCCGGGGCGCCCAACTCCGCCAACTCCACCAACTCCGCCGGGGCGCCCAACACCGCCAACTCCTGCACCCGGGCGTCCGACTCCGGCACTCGGACGTCCGACTCCGCCAACACCACCGACGCCACCGACGCCACCGACGCCACCGGGGCGTCCGGCACCACCCACTCCGCCCACTCCGCCCACTCCACCCACTCCGCCCACTCCGCCCACTCCGCCCACTCCGCCCGCACCACCGGGGCGTCCCGCGCTACCGACACCACCCGGGCCACGGTCCCCCGGACGACTGCCAACGCCCGGCATCGGCTTGGTGGATGGATAGCTCACATTGCCGGGCTTGGTGGATGGACGGCTTGCGCTGCCGCCGATCGTGGGTCTGCTTGCGGGCAGTGTCGAGGGACGGGAGGCACTGCTACCGGGCGATGGGCCGGTGGAAGGTCGGGAAGTGCTGCTACCCGTGGATGGACGCGTTGCAGGCCGACTCACGCTAGAGCCGGTCATGGGATTGCGGCTAGAGGAACTGCGGGAACTCGAAGACGAACTCCGGTAGCCGCCACCGCCACCCCCACCGCGAGCGCCGCCTCGTGAACCACCACCGCCAACGCCGCGCGCAATCGCTTCGGTCACGTGTAAACTACAGGAGATAAAGCCATTCGTTAAGATCTGATAAATCGTTTGCTTTTTCGTTGTGGGTTCGGGGTTATTCGGTCGCTGAAGGAGCGGTCCCGGGTTTCATTCCTTTGGGTGCGGGCGGCCGTCTGACCGCTGTTAGAGCCTGCTCCGCCTGTATTTCATCACCGAGGGTGTGGTCGCGTATAATCCATTTGAAACTCTGTCGGGACGGCTCCACTTCGCAAACCTGGTTGTATTGGTTGGCTTCACCTTCAGCGGTAACGCCTTGGGTGCGCATGAGCCATTTCAGGTTGCCGTTGGCGCTCCAATCGGATCTGACGAAGCCGCCGTTGCCGTCGAAACTCCAGGAAACGAAGCCTTTCCGCGCGTTATCCCAGCCGATGCGGATCGACACCTGATCGGAGGTGCCGCCGATGCGGGCGAGATTGGCAGAGCCTTCGATGTAAGGACCGAGCTTGCTCCACTCGAAGGAGAGCTTGGTTTCACTGTCATTCATCTGGATGATCCAATCGCCGATGATCCAGTCCAGCCCGTTCATCTTGTCGCCGGGCGGAGCTTTGTCGGCGGCCTCGCCGCGCACACTGGCGGTCAGCCAGGCACCATCCTCTTGCTTCACTTGGACGGCCGTGTAGTCATGAGAAGAGACTTTCCCCTCGGCGTCCGTGATGTGCAGGGTGCCATTTTCTAGGGCGACGCCGGGAGTGATGAAACGCAGGGAGTCCGCCTCCATCGCGGCACTGGACTTGGCATCGCCTGCCAGTTCGTCCTCGTAAAAGGCTTGGATTTCCTCCCTGCCGGCGATGACCGTGCCGTTGGCGAGGGTGATTTCGCCGTCGGGTAGATAGGTTTTGGCGAGGGCCTTGGCATCGCCCTTGTTGAAGGCTTCGACATAGGCCGCCGCAGATTTTTGCAGGGCTGCGAGGTTGGCGGCATCTGCCGCTTCGTCACACCATGCGGATACGCTCAGCGTAAACCCGGTAAGCAGTGAAATGAGTGATGTTTTCATGGCAAATGGCTTTCAACCCGGGATACTCGGTAGAATCCCGGGTGCGGTCTACTGCCCTTTGGGGAAGGTGGCCGTCCGCGACTGACCGCCGTTGTAGGTGGTCTCGCGCTCGGGGCCGACGGAGTTTGGAGGTTGCAAGACTCGTCGCAGCGATCCAATGCGTATCCCTTTCATCTCATCAAAGAACCATTGCTCAAGGAAGCGGAACCGGCCAACTCCAAGGCGGGCAAATGGCCGAACGCTGGAGAACCGCCGTCAAAGCCGCCGAGTGGCGCCGTGGCGATGCCGTGCCGTGGAGGATGCGATGGCAGGCGCTCTCCATGAGCTCGGCGGTTTTCACGACGAAAGGCAAAATGAATCGTGGCCCGGGCTTTTCCAAGGCCGAAAGGCTGCTAGAGGTATCGGGATCGGAGGTGGGCGAGGTAGTCGGCGGTCGATGGCCTGCTGCCGGTGGCCTGTTGCAAGAGATCGGCGGGATCGAGCGTGGCGCCGTGGGCGTGGACGGATTTGCGCAACCAGGCGAGCAACGGAGCGTAATCGGCCGCATCGATGGCGGCGGCGATGGCGGGATCCCTGCGGGCGGCGGCGAAGAGCTGGGCCGCGTTAATATTGCCGAGTGTGTAGGTGGAAAAATAACCGAGCCCGCCCATCGACCAATGGATGTCCTGCAGGCAGCCGACCCGATCGTTTGCCGGAGTGAAGCCGAACAGTTCGCGGAAACTTTCGTTCCATGCGGCGGGCACGTCGGCGACGGCGAGGCTGCCATTGAGCAGGCGGCGTTCGAGGCTGAAGCGGAGGATGATGTGGAGATCGTAGGTGGCTTCGTCGGCCTCCACGCGGATCGGCGAGAATTCGGCGCGCCACAGGAAAGCCAGGAACTTTTCGAGGGGAAACTCCGCGAGTTGGGGGAAATATTCCCGGGCTTTCGGATACCAGCGGTTCCATAGGGCACGCGAGCGGCCGACGTGGTTTTCCCACAAGCGGGATTGCGATTCGTGAATGCCCAGCGAAACGGTGGTCCCGGAGGGCAGCCCGAAATCCTCGCCGGGCACACCTTGTTCATACATGCCGTGGCCGGCCTCGTGCAGCACGCCGAAGAGCGAGGAGGTGAAATCCGATTCGTCGTAACGGGTGGTCATGCGAATATCGCGCGGCCCGAGTGTGGTGCAGAACGGGTGGGTGGTGGTGTCGATGCGGCCGGCGCGAAAATCGAAGCCAATGGACTCGGCGATCTCGGCATTGAGGCGTTGCTGCGCGGCGATCGGATAGGGTCCGGGCGGCAGACTGGGAGCGCGGGAGGCGGATTTTTCCACAGCCCGGGCAGCGGTTTCGCGGAGTGCCGGGCGCAGGGTGTCGAGCAATTCCGCGACGGCGGCGGTCGAGGTGCCGCGTTCGTAGCCTTCGAGCAGGGCGTCGTAGGGTTCGCCAGAATAGCCCCAGAGATCGGCTTTTTCGCGGGCGATGCCGAGCAGGGTTTCCAGATGCGGGGCGAAGGCGGCGAAATCCGAGCGAATGCGGGCGGCGGCCCACGCGTGTTTGGCGAGTGAGCAGGCGGTGGATTCGCGGGCGACGAGTTCGACCGGGAGTTTGGTGGCGCGATCGAATTCGCGGCGGAGTTCGCGCAGGTTGGCGGTGAGTTTCGGGTCATCGCCGGGGTTGGCGGCTTGGGCGGCTTCGAGCTCATGTTTCCATGCCTCGGAAGTGGCGAGTTCGTGAGCGTGGGAGGAAAGCCAGGCGAGCTGGGCGGCCCGGTGCTCCACCGCATCCGGCGGCAGATAGGTTTCCTGATCCCACCCGATCACTGCGGCGGACGATTGGATTACGGCAAGCTCGCGGGCTTTTTCAAAAATCGACATGCCGGTTTCTGGAGAAATCCGCTGGCCGGGCAAAGCCGGAAATTGCGGTTTCCTCGGTGCGAGCGCTTTGCGCCGCTCGCTGGCTTTTTGTCATGCACCCTTTTGCTCCCGTCCTGTGCGAAGACGGTTGGCAAGGCGCTTCGAGCGGCTAGGGTTTTCCCATGCGGATTGATATCGTGACCTTATTTCCCGAAGTGGCCCTGGCGCCGCTGAGCGACTCGATCATCCAGCGTGCGCGGGCGGCCGGGATCGTTGAGGTGATCGGCCACCAATTGCGCGATTGGTCGGAAGACAAACACCGGCGGGTGGACGACTCGCCGTGCGGGGGAGGTCAGGGAATGTTGCTCAAACCCGAGCCGCTGTTTGCCGCCGTCGAGGCCTTGCGCGGGCCGGAAACCCGGGTGATTCTGATGACGCCGCAGGGCCAACCCTTCAAACAGGCCGTCGCCCGCGAGCTGGCTGCCGCCCCCCACCTGCTGATCCTTTGCGGCCACTACGAAGGCGTGGACCACCGGGTCGTCGAGGCGCTGGTGCATGAGGAAATTTCCATCGGCGACTACATTCTAACCAACGGTGCGCTGGCGGCCGCGGTGCTATGCGACGCCGTGATTCGTCTGTTGCCCGGGGCGCTCGGCGACGCGCGTTCGACACTGGACGAGTCGTTTTCCGATCCCAAGCGCCTGGAAGCACCCGCTTACACCCGGCCGATCGAGTTTCGTGGACTCACCGTGCCCGAAGTGCTGAGCTCCGGCCACCACGGGAAAATCCAGGACTGGAAAGATTTGAATGCCCTTGAACGCACGCGTCGGAACCGTCCGGATTTGCTGGAGTGAACGGGGGGTGGACCACGGAATTTCCGGGGGCGGGGGAAAATTCGTGCCTCCTGAGAAAAATCATGCCAATCATCCCGCAGTGAAGAGCCCAGCCAAACAGGAGACCCGCAGCGCGGTGGACGATCCGCCGCGTGTGGAGCCCGCCACCCTTGAGGATTTGCCAGCCCTGACGGAACTGGTGATGAACCTGCTTTCCGATTCCGGGGACTTCACCCCAGATCCCGAGCTTCAGGAGCGCGGCCTGCGTTTGATCCTCGAACAACCGAACCGCGGGCGGATTTTCGTGGTGCGCAACATGGACCGGATCTTCGGGATGGTGAACCTGTTGTTCACCATTTCCACCGCCCGCGGCGGCTTTGTCATCCTGATGGAGGATGTCGTGATCCACCCCGACCACCGCGGCCAGGGCTACGGGGCGAGGCTCGTCGATTACGTCGTGGAGTTTGCCAAACAGAAGAATTTCAAACGCATCACTTTGCTCACCGACCGCATGAGCGCCGAGTCCCAGGAGTTTTTCAAAAAACAGGGCTTCGAGCATTCGCACATGATCCCGATGCGCAAGATCATCGATTGAGGCGGGGAAAATGCTTGGGCATGGGGAACGGTGAGCCAGACCCCATTCACCCAAACAAACGCAACCCCTCCGCAATCCATCCCCATCAGTGCTCCCGCCTGGCGGAGTCACGACGCCGTTGCCTTCGATCAACCCCGAGCCGTCCGCGGCGGCATCAGGATGTCTGACGGTATCACAATCTCGGCAGGCTGCCGCGCCATTGGAGGGCGGCTTCGGTGAGTCGCTTGGCGAGCGCGGGTTTTTCGGCAGCGAGATTGTGTTGCTCGGTGCGGTCGCTGGCCAGGTCGTAAAGTTCGGGGCCGCTGCCATCGGCGTTGAGCAGTAATTTCCACGGGCCATCACGCATGGCGACGTTCGGGCTGCGATCGCGGCCGCCCGGATAGAGAAAGGCGGTGGGGTTGCGGCCGTATTCCCAAAAGAGCGGACGCTTGCGGAGCATTTCCCGGCCGAGCCACGCCGCACTCAGATCCTCGCCATCAAGCGCCACCTCTTTGGGAGGAATGGCACCGGCGATGGCGCAGAGGCTTGGAAACAAATCCACGGCGGCAACCACGGTGGATTCGTCGGTTTTTCCCGCAGGGACGTGGCCGGGCCAGCGGACGATGAAGGGCATCCGGATGCCGCCTTCGTAGAGGCTCCATTTGGCCCCGCGCAGGCCGGCGGATCGCGCGCCTTGAAACGTCGGCATGGCCCCGTTGTCGCTGGCGAAGACGATGAGCGTGTTGTCCTCGATGCCGAGGTCGCGCAAGCCGTCGAAGAGCCGGCCGAGTTGGCGGTCCATTTCGCGCAGCACCGGGTGGAAATTTTCCGCGGTGTCGCCGCGTTTTGCCTGACCACTGGGCACCCACGGCGTGTGGACATCGTCCGGCCAGAGTTGCACGAAACACGGCTGGTCCTTGTGGCGCTTGAGGAAATCGAGCGTCTTGTCCACGAAGAACGCGGTGCGCTCCCAGCGTTTCACTTTGGCAGGTGGAGCCTCGAGGTCCGGATGCGGCTCCGGGCTTTCCCAAGTGCTGGCATTTTCATCAAAGCCATAGGCGGCGAACTTCGGTGCGTCGTCCACATCGCGTCCGCCGCCGAGGTGCCATTTGCCGAAGTGGCCGGTAGCGTAACCCGCGGCGTTGAGCTGGCGCGCGAGCGACGGAGCCTGCAGCGAAAGAAAGTCCGCCTGTTCGCTGGCGCGGTTGCCCTTCCGGGTTTGCAGGTAATTGGTGATGCTCCAGCGCGCCGGAAACATGCCGGTGAGCAACCCGGTGCGCGACGGCGAGCAGACGGGCGAGGCGCTGTAATACTGCATGAAACGCGTGCCCTCCCTGGCGAGCTGGTCGAGGCGCGGCGTGGGTGCCTGCCGTCCGCCATAACAACCGAGATCGCCAAGCCCGAGGTCGTCGGCAAGAATGAAAACGATGTGCGGCTTTCCCTCCGCATGGACCGGAAGCGCACCCGCGATGGCCGCAAGGGCAAACAGGGAAAAAAACCAGCGGGCCGGGGATTTCATCGGGAAAGCGCGGAGGGTTGAGTCATGCCCCATGCGAACGTGAATTCAGACGATTGCAATCCTGAAAAGCATGGCCGATGCGCGGGCACGCAAGATTTTTGACAGCATCATTTGAGGCCTTCTTCATTGAAGAGATGATTGGTGGCTTGGTGCCCTTTATGGCTCTTCAAAAATGATTCTGCTGTCAATGATGCAGCCATCCAAATGTCCACCCTCCTTGGCCTGTCCGGCACTTGGTGTTTTACGCGATACTAGCGGCGTTTTTTGCGGCGCTTGGGCGAGGTGAACGGGCTGCCTTTGCTGTTCGAATGTTTGCCGATCCGCCGGCCCCGTGCGAGCGGGCCTTGCGGCTCAATCCCGGCGGACGTCCCCTCCTGGCGGGCCTTTTCCTCCTGCTGGTGCCGCTCCTCGGCGTCCGCAAAACGCGCCTCCCAATCGGCCAGCGCCAACTCATATTCACGGCGGACGATCTGCTCACAGATCGGCGAGAGATAGTAAGCGACGTAGTGCGGATCCTTGGCCAGCTCCGGCGAAATCTGGTTGATGTGATGCGGCTTGGGCGGCTTGGGTTTGCTAAAACGGAACTCGCTGCGCTTGGGTATGAAGGGCGTCAAAAAGTCCGTGAGTGCCCGCACACTCAGCTTTTTTTGGAATAGTTTCCACGCCAATTGTTGGCCGTGCTCCAGTGACCAGCGCTCCGCGGTCGGAATCAAATCGTGATCCTCCGGCGTGCTGCCTGCCAGCGTTTCGCGGAATTTTTCCGCCTCGGCCGGGGTGAGCTTTCGCGACAGCTTGCCCTCCGCCCTGCGGATGTAGCGTTCCGGATTGAGCGCCTGCGCCTTGAGCAAGGCCACATAGGCCCGGGTGATGCTGAATTCCTGCGCCAGCGCGGTCGCCTTTTCTCCGGCCAGCACGCGGCGGGTCAGTTCGTCACGCTGCGCCTGGTTCAAACGATGGGTTGCGGGATTGGGCATGGGGGTGGACGATTCAATGAGTTCCGGGGAAAAGATGCAATCTGGAATCAATGCGTTGAAACCCTAGGTTTTTTAATCCGTGGAAACGTTTATTGTGTGGACATTCGCCGACCTTCGGTTTTATTCAAAACTGCGTGATTTGCTTCCTTTGAACTCCTCCCAGACGCTTTATGGCCCGAATTCAAAGCATCTCAATCGCGCTGCTGGCCACCTCACCCGGGACCTCAACTGGAATCAATACACATGAACTCAATCCAATCCAATCCAACTGGTGAGATCAGCAAATGCATACGGATCGCCGCAGGCGGCGTCTTTCTGCTCGCGGATCTTCAAGTGCCCGAAGAATCGACCGCCCTGGTCATTTTTGCCGATGATAGCCGCTGCCGCAACCACCCGCGAATCCGGCACATGGCCCGGATTTTCCGCGAACAGGGACTTGGCACGCTGCTCTGCGACCTGCTCACCGACGCTGAAGCCAGCGACGACGACGCCACGGCACAATATCGCGACGACGCCAACTTGCTGGCACAACGCTTGATGGCGGTGACGAAGTGGGCGGCAGCCAACCGCGACACGGCAGATTTGCGGATCGGATACTTCGGCGCCAATGCCGGCGGCGCGGCGGCTTTGATCGCCGCAGCCGAGGTGGGCATCTCACTGGGCGCCGTCGTGACTCGCGGCGGACGGATGGATCTCGCGACTCCCGTGCTGGCCGATGTGAGGTGTCCCACGCTGTTAATCGTCGGGGAAAACGACCCTCGGGGAATCGCGATGAACCGCGAAGCCCTCCCGCATTTGGGCGGAGAGAAGCAGTTGCTGGTGGTTCCCGGCGCTTCGCATTGGTTCGGCGAACCCGGAAAACTCGAAGCCATGGCCCACCCGAGCGCCGCTTGGCTGCGCGGCCATCTCGGCAATCCGAGCGACCATCACTGAATCCTTCAACCTCGGCCACTGCCGGTCTGGTTCCCAAAACGCGGCATGAAAGCGAGGGAGGATTTCCCCTCGCTTTCAACGCACTCCCCCGCTCCCATCGCGATGAAACATGGCACGCTCCTCGCCGAGCCCAATCCGTCTCCCACCTTCCGGGAGGTGCTTGAAAACTCGATGGTTAGACAACGGATCATCGAGTATCTGGGCGGAAACCACCTGAAAAACGCCACCTGCCTGTTTCTTGGGCGGCTCGACCCGTCCAACCCGTGCAAGGTCGATCGCCAGCCTGCCGCCCATCTCCATTCGATCCTCAACGAAAGTTGCGAGCTGGCACGCTCACTCGAAGACCGGGTGTCGATGCTCATTCACTTGGACATCGAATATGTTAACTTCGACGATCCCGCGGCGGCCTTCGTGGATCCACAGCGGACGTTCCTGCTTCAGGAACCGCTGGTCCGCGTGATCGAAAGCCGCTTGCTCGCCTTCGGCATTCACTATCTCCACGTCGTCACCGGCCAGGGCCACCATTTCGTGTGGAAAATCCGCAGGTTTTCTCCGATCGCCGAGGCGATTGCGCGCCTCGGCATTTGCACCACGCCGGAGCTCGAAAGCCCGCCAGACCCGCTGTTTCCGCACGTCGCCCTGCTGATGGAATTCCTCGCCCACTTGCTCAAGCGGGAAGCGGGTGCGGTGTGCGAAATCCCGGTGGAAATCACCGCCCAACACGTCGGCCACGGCCGCTCCGGCGCGCGGGAAATGCTCTCGATCGATATCTCCGAATATGGCGATCCCCTGCCGAGCCGGATGATCCGCATCCCCTACACCGTTTACCGCAAGCCCTGGATATCCGGACTGATCGAGCGCCTTGGCATTTCCGACCAGGTGCCGGGGTTTTTCACCCTGCCTTTGCATGAAATGAATATCCTTCAACTCATCGAACAGCGCCAGAATCCCGCCACCATCATCGATCTGGCCCACCGCGCCGGAGCCGGAATCCCGCAGGCAGCAAAAGGCACCCGGCGGCTGCTCGATGCCTATCGGAACTCGGAGCTCATGGACTTCCACCGCAAATTCTATTCGCGCGGCCATGGTTTCCCCTCCCGGCGGAAAACCGACTCCGACGCGGCGGCCATCGATACCCTGCCACCCTGTGCCAAACATGTGCTTGCCAACCCCAACGACCTGCTGCTCAAACCCTCGGGAATCCAACTCATCACCCGCTGCCTGCTTGCCGGCGGCTGGCATCCGCGACATATCGCCGCGCTCGTGGCCGCCAAATTCCAGGATCCCGCCCACCACTGGGGTGCCCAGTGGGATGACTACGATCCCGTCCAACGCGCGGAATTCTATGTCCGCCTGTTCGCCGGTCAAATCGACCAGGGCGTTGATACAGGCGTCGATTTCAACTGTGTCTCCCAACAGGAAAAACAGTTCTGTTGGAACCCCTGCGATTGCTCGCTGGCTCCGATCTACGGTAAGATCTATCTGCCAAAGAAAAACCATCCCCGACCCTTATGAGCGATTGGCCATGCGGCATCTCCACCGGCTGTTTTTACAGGACCGACATCCTGGACGCGTTGCCTATCGTGCGCAATGGCGGCTTCACCCTGATCGAGGTCTGCTCGTTTCCCGCCCACCTCGACTATCACGATCCGGTCCATGTTCAGGAAGCGGCGGACCTGATGAAAAGCCTCGGCATCGTGGCCAATTCCTTCCATGCCCCGTTCGCCGAAGTCATCGACATCTCGTCGCTCAATCCCTCGCACCGCGAATCCTCGGTCCGCCAGGTATTCGTCGCCTGCAATGCCGCCCATGCCCTCGGCGCGCGCTACGTCGTGCTCCACCCGGGGCCGGAAAAGGAAGGCAAACCCCGGCCCGAGGAATGGTACCACCGCATGGTCTGCGCCACCGCCTCGCTCAACGAAGTGGCCCATCACTGCCGGGATCTCGGCCTGGTGCTGCTGTTGGAAAACATGCTTCCGCACCTGATGTTCGGCCACACCAGCGACATGCTCTACCTGCTAGGTGCGATCCGCGAAACCAACGTCGGCACCTGTCTGGACACCGGCCATGCCTTTCTATCCGGCGACCTCCGGACCGTCATTCACAAACTGTCAGGCCACCTCCGCATGCTGCACGTCAATGACAATCTAGGCGACCGCGACCAGCACCTCCCGCCCGGTGAGGGTGCCATCGATTGGATTTCCCTCATGCGCCAGTTGCGCCAGTGGCGGTTTCTCGGCCCGCTCATCCTCGAACTGGCCGACAGCGGCGAATCACCCGATCGCATCATGGAACGCGCCCGCCAGGCCAGAACCTACCTCGGCATCATTCTCGCCAGTCTGGAACTGAACGATCCCGGCCGCACGTCGTGAGGATCGGGATTGACGGGCGGGGCGGTGTCGCCAAACTGTCGGCAGAATGATTGCAAGATTGCGCGGCAAGGTGATCGAGGCGTATCCGAACCGCTTGGTGGTGGATGTGCATGGGGTCGGTTACGAAGTGATCGTGCCACTTTCCACCTTTGATCGCCTGCACGCGGCGGAGGGCTTGGAAGTGGATTTGCGGACGCACCTCCACATTCGGGAAACCGCCCACACGCTTTATGGCTTTGCCACCGAGGAGGAACGCGATGTGTTCCTGATGCTCATCGAGCGCGTAAGCGGGATCGGCCCGTCGATCGCGATGGCGGTGCTGAGCGGGATGCCCGTTACGCGTTTTAAAAGCTGCGTGGTCGCGGGAAACACCGCGGAACTTTCCCGCATCAAGGGGCTGGGGAAAAAAACCGCCGAACGGATCGTGCTGGAGCTCAAGGATAAGGTCGGGGTGACCGACACCTGGCAGGATGCCGCCGCCGGCGAGGTCAGCGCCGCCGGCGCCGACGCGGAGTTGGCGTTGCTGGCCCTCGGTTACAAACAGGTGGATGCCCGCAAGGCGCTGCGCAAAGTGCTGGAAGGCGAAGCCAACGCTCCTGCCGAAGCGCTGGTTCGCGGGGCCCTGCGCGTCCTGCAGGGGTGATCGCTGTTATTTCAGCGGGTGCTCCTTGAGCAGGTCATCCACGACATAGAAACTCTGGCGTGATTGGGTGGCCTCACGGACTTTGGCGACCTGCTCCGGCTGAATGGCGGAGGCCTTGTTGCCGAAACTGTTGCGCACATAAGTGAGCACCGCGGCGACTTCGTCATCCTTCATCAAGCCGCCAAACGGGGTCATCGGGACGAGCCCCTGATATTTTTTACCGTTGAGTTCGAAGGGGCCGATCATGCCATGCAGCACGAGTTTGATGAGGCGTTCCGGATCGTCGGCGACCCACGGGCTGCTGGTAAGAGGGGGAAACGCGGGGTCGAGGCCCTTGCCATCGGCTTGGTGGCAGGTGGCGCAGTGGGCGTCGCGGAAATAGATCGCGTGGCCGGCGAGGAATTGTTTCTTCGCAGCATCCGTTAGGTGCTCGGGAGCGGGCGGGGCGGGATGTTCATCCACAAGGGCTTCCTTGGCGCCTTCAAGGCGGGTTTTGGCGGTGTTGGCCGCGTTTTGGTTCCACCCATCAAGCGGCAGGGCGGCGGCTGCGGCCACCACTTTTTTGCCAACGGCATTGTTCAGCCATGACGCCGCGATGATGGCTTCCAGCCGCACGCGGCCGTGGGGATCGGTGGCGGCCTTGGTGAGGAGTTCCGGATGAGTGGCGATGCGATGGGTGTTGTAGCGGAGCACCCGCACGGCGGCGGCGCGGGCGCGGGGGTCCTGCGCCTCAAGCACCTGGCGCAACAGGGTTTCATCCACCTGATTGAGCGCCCACGTGCTCCAGAGCGCTTCCACGAGGTGGTGTTCGTAACGCAGATCCTTGGGATCGAGTTTGGCGACCCATGCCTTGAGCAAGGGCAGAACCTCGCCGGCAGGGTGCGAACGAAGTTCCCGGCGGCTGCGGTAGCGGGTGCGGTATTCGGGAAGCTTGAGATTATCTAACAAAGTTGCAGCGGGGGCTTTTTCGACTTCGGCGGGTTTGACCAGCGGGCGGGACGGATAGGTGATGCGATAGACGCGGCCGTGGACATGGTCGCGCAGCGGATCGCGAGCGTTGTGCTGCATGTGCCCGATGAGGGCGTTGTGCCAGTCGATGACATACAACGAGCCGTCGGGAGCGAATTCAAGGTCCACCGGGCGGAAGTTGCCGTCGGAGGATTTCAGCAAATCCTGGCGGAAGGCGGTTTTGTAACCAGTGCCGTCATCGATGATCGAATGTTGTTTGATGCCGAGGAACCCGATGCTGTTGCAGAGCAACATGTCGCCCTGGACCTCGTCGGGGAAATGGCGGGACGACACGAACTCAAGTCCCGAGGTCGGGCGGACCGCATTGCCTTTGGGCGCCAGGTCGGGCGACGACGGGCACTGGCTGCCGTAGGTCGGCCTAACGGATGCGGGCAGCATCCAGTTGATGCTGGTGCCGGAGGTGTGGAGGAAGAAATCCTGGCCCCAATCATCGAATGCGATGCCCCAGGGATTCGGGATGCTTAGCTGGGCCGTGCGTTCGAGATGGGCGCGTTGCGGATTAAAGCGGAAAAATCCGCCGTCCATGGCGCGCACCGGGCCGTAGGCGGATTCCACATTGGAGTGCAGGAAGACGCCCTCGCCCATGAGGAAGGCGCCGGAGGGATCGGCACAATAGGCGCTGATGGCGTGGTGGGTATCGTGGGAGTCGAAGCCACCTAACACGATCTCGCGGACATCGGCGCGGTCGTCGCCATCGGTGTCGCGCAGCAGGACGATGTTGGGCTCCTGTGAGATATAGACCCCCTCGGGAGCGAACTCGAAACCGATGGGCAGGTGGAGCTTGTCGGCAAAGACGGTTTCCTTGTCGGCCCGGCCGTCGCCGTTGGTGTCCTCGTAGATGAGGATCTTGTCATCGGGCAGCGGATCACCGGGACGGTAGTGTGGATAGGTGGGCATGGTGGAGACCCACAGCCGTCCGCGATCGTCAAACGAGAGCTGCATCGGGTTGGCGAGGTTGGGAAATTCCTTTTCAGAGGCGAACAGTTGCACCTTGTATCCCGCCGGCACGGTTAGGGATTTCTCGGCGTCTTCGCCGTATTGGTATTTCGGGTCCCGGTTGACATTGGATTTCACCGGCGGCAGCGCATGGGTCTTGGAGTCATCGACACTGAGGCTGGTGGTTTTGCCGGAAGCCACGGCATGAACGAGATCGTCGCGCAGGGCGGCCATTTCGCGGGTCTTTTTCACTTCATCCGGATAGTTCTGCGGACCGAAGGGGTTGTAGCGCCCACCATGGGTGTGGACTCCGTTGAGAATGTTGTAATCGTTGTTCCAGAACCAGTTTTTCTGCTGCAGGGCGGCATGCAGCTTTTCGGGATCCGCTTTGGAAACGCGTGGTTGCGAACCATAGACGCCATTGGCGAGCAGCACCGCGAGTTGTTGATAGCCAGTCTCCCCGGGGATGAATCCGTAGCCGGTGAACGGTTGTTTGGCGGTGGTGTAGAGCGCCTTGGTCGGAGTGAACAGATCGATGAAAGTGAGCGCATGTTTTTTCGCCACGCGTTCCATGGCGGCGGTGTAGAGCGCGAGGTTGGCGTTTTCCTTCGAGCCGTCCGGCAGGTCGCGGGTTTTTGATAGATCCTCGTAGGCGATCGGCGAGGCCAGCACCAGGCGCGGGGCGGCGGCGCCGTTGTAGGCCTTGCCGAGAGTGTGGCGGACAAAGGCCTCGAGTTCGGCCTCGTAGTTGTCCACTCCCAGCGGGCCGTCGAACGATTCGTTATAACCGAAAAACGCGACGATGGTGTCCGCCTTCAGGTGGGTGAGCCATTGGTCGGGCGTGGGGAAGAATCCCTTGCCGTTGTGTTTGGCGTTCTCAGGGCGGAACTTTTGGGCGTCAGGAAAAGCCCATTGTGATGCGCGTGCCGGGTGCGGGCGGAAGCCAGGAGTGTCGCCTGGGCGGCCCATGTTGCGGATGAAAAGTTTCTGGTCAGGATAGCGCAGATGGAACTCGGCTTCCAAGCGGCTGTAATAAACATCCCGTTCCGCAAGTCCGTTGCCGATGAACACGATTCGCTCGCCGGGCGCGGGCGGGGCGACGATCTGGGGCCGGGCTTCCGTTGCGGCGGGCGGATCCTGCGCCGGGGCGTGAGGTGCTCCGGGCGCGGTCTTTTCACCCTGATTGGCCTCGTCGCCCGGCAGGCCGGTTGCGGGGCTCTTGCCAAGCGCGTAGTCATCGGGCTTGAGATTGCGTTTCCGGTAAAACTGCTTGTCTTCGATGAATCCATACATCGTCGGCTTGAACGGATCGACGAAGCTCACCTCGGCCTTGTCCGGCACTTTCAAACCCGTGAGATGAAGCGTCGTGTTGACCACCATGCGGCGCAGATCCTCATCGGCGAAATCCACGCTGGCTCCGAGCGTGGTGCAGAAGGCCTTGCCCCTCGCTGTTCCGTTAGGCGCGGTGTATTCCCGCAGCCATGCCAGCGGCATCATCGGGTTGTTGCGGGCCCCCACGATGGTGTCCGATGTCGGGGCGAGCGACTGCGTGACCGCGCCACGGAGAAGGATGGTGGCGGCCTTCGAGTCGAGGTTGGCAACGCCATAGACATCGGTGGTGGCGAAGATTTCCCCAACTCCCTGCAGGATCTCATGTTTCGCGTTGGCTGCCTCGACCACACTGCGGGTTCCCTCCACCTTGTGATTGCCGTGATGGCTCACCCATTTTTCACCGAGGATCTTGAGACCGAAATCATCCCATTTGAAATCGCCGGTGCGGGCACTTCCGGTGAAGGCGTGGGTGGCGGTGCGGAAACCAATGACGGGTTTTCCCGCATTGAGAAACGCCGCGAACCTGGCGATTTGATCGTCTGGCAACTGACGGAAGCGCGTGCCAATGATCATCAGATCGGCAGAGTCCAACGCCGCGGTGCCCGGGATGTTGGTTTGGAGGTTGGAGTCAATGTGCCCGCCGTCGGGGTTGATGGCGAAGAGCACCACGCAGTCGAATCCGAATTTCTGGCTGAGGATCTTGGCCAGCATCGGGCAGGATTCCTCGCTGCGGTATTCCTCGTCGCCGGAAACCAGCACGACCTTTTTCCCATTGGAGGTGCCGGCCTTGGCGGGGAGCGTCAGCCACTCCGCGGCATGGGCGGATGCGCAGCCGAACATGAGAGCCGCGAGCGGGACAAAAAAAGTTCTGGATGAGGTGACTTTGATCATGATGAGCTGCCTTTTACGCCGGGCATCGCGGGATCTTTCGCCGGACCGGGGCCTCAGACCTAACTGAAATGAATCCCGGCATCGGAAATTATGACGCTTGCGGGGCATGCCCAGCCTGCCAGACTCTTCAAAGCCGCTTGGTTCTCCTGAAAACCAAGCTCAATACCCATACCCATCATGCCATCGCCCTCAGTGAATGAAAAAATCGGCCGTTATCGGTGGACGATTTGCGCGCTCGTGTTTTTCGCGACAACGATCAACTACCTCGACCGGAACGTGCTCGGCTTGTTGAAGGACACGCTCCTCCCCTTGTTGAAAATGAACCCCGAGAGCACCGGTGAAAAGGAATACGCCGGCGTCGTGATGGCGTTCCAACTCGCGTATGCCGCCGGCTTGCTGGGCATCGGACGCGTGATCGACAAAGTCGGCTGTCGCCACGGATACGGCCTTTCACTCGTCGGCTGGAGCCTCGCGGCCATCGGACACGGTTTCGCCACCGGACCCTTCAGTTTCGGATTCTGGCGCGCGGCGCTCGGGGTGACCGAAGCCGGCAACTTTCCGGCGGCTAACAAGACCATCGCCGAGTGGTTTCCGAAAAAAGAACGCGCCCTCGCCACCGGCATCTACAACTCCGGCGCGAACATCGGGTCCATCATCGCGCCGCTCTGCGTCCCATGGCTCGCCGCGCATTATTTCCTCGGCTGGAGCTGGCAATGGGCGTTCGCCATCACCGGCGCCGTCGGCATGTTCTGGTTGTTTTTCTGGTATTCGATCTACGCGTCCCCGAAATCAAAATTGGCGCAAGGCAAGCTGAAACAGGCGGAATACGACTACATCCATAGCGATCTCGATGAGCAGGCGGAAAACCAAGCCGATTCTCTGCTGCAAAAGGTCTCGTGGTTCCAACTGCTCAAGTTCCGTCAGACCTGGGCGTTCTTCTTCGGGAAATTCTTCACCGATCCGGTGTGGTGGTTCTATCTGTTCTGGCTGCCGGCTTACCTCGCCGATGACAACAAGCGGAAGGTTCTGGCAGTCTATCCGAACGGCCTGCCGGACGGCATCACCATCGATGCCGTGCTCAAGGAGACCAAGCAGTTTTCCAATCTGTTCGGCGAATCGGAACTGCTTCAAACCGTCAACGTGCCAGGCTTGATCATTTGGCCGGTTGCGGTTGCCGTGGTTTACACGATTTCCACCTTTGGCAGTGTATTTGGCGGCTACCTGCCGAAACGTTTCATCGATGGTGGCATGGATGTGAGCAAGGCCCGCAAAACCGCCATGTTCATTTACGCGCTGTTTCCGCTGAGCGTTCTCGGAGCGATGAAACTCGGCGAAATCAACACCTGGCTGGCGGTCACGGTCATTGGCATTGCCTGCGCCGCGCACCAGGCGTGGTCGGCTAACATCTTCACCACCGTTTCGGACATGTTCCCCAAAAAAGCGGTGGCCTCCGTCACCGGCATCGGCGGCATGGCGGGTGCCATCGGCGGCCTGCTCATCGCGGCGCTCGCCGGCCTGCTGCTCGACCACTACAAGGTGCTCGGCAAGGTGGAGGTCGGCTATGGCATGCTCTTCGTCGTCTGCGGCACGGCCTATATCGCCGCGTGGACTCTGATGCACCTGCTGGTGCCGAGGTTCAAGAAGATCGTCTTGTAGCAGTTCTGTTACAAGACGTAATGGATGACCACGTTGTCAATCAGATCCATGCCGTCGCCCGCTCCGATGGTGAATGCGAGACGCTGCTGCCGGAGCCGCGCAGAATGCCAGTGGTTTCAGTTGTCTTTTTGCGATGGCTGTTAGGCAATCATTCATTAGCGAGTCCGGCGCGGAACACCGAAACGGGCAGGCCCTCGCGGTTCATCAGGTTGGGCTGCGCCAAATCCTTCCAAGCAAAGCGCATGGCGGCGGGATTGGCAACCTTGTCACTGCCGATCAGCACGGTCGCGCCGTCGATCTTCGCGGCGGCTTCGCCGAAATTCCCGTCCGCGCCGGCAATCTCAAAGCTGTCGGGAACCTTGCCGTCGCGCGTGACCAAACCACCGCCGACATGGTCAAACGCAACCCGGAGTTGTTTGCCTTCCGCCTTGAGGGATTTGAAACGGGGGCCACAATAGACCAGATCCTTTTTCCCATAGTCCTTGGCAAGCGCCCACAACGCGAGCCGCCTGCCGATTTCCTGCTTGTTGCGCGGATGTCCGCCGCCGTAATGGTCGCTGGGATCGCAGGTATCCGTTGACGCGGCCATGCCGGTGTTGGGAATGGCCATCGCGGCGTCCTGGGCTTCCAGCAGGAGCGGCAACGCGCCGTTATAGTTGTTAGGTGTGATCTGAACGAAATAGAACGGAAAATCGCCCTGGTTCCAGACCTCCCGCCAACCGGCGACCAGCGCCTTCATTTTGTCCAGATAAAGCATGCCGTCGCTGCAATTCGATTCGCCCTGATACCAAAGCGCGCCGCGGATTCCGAAGGGAACTAGCGGATAGATCATGCCGTTGTAGAGCACCGGGCCGCCCTCGACGGGCATCGGGTTGGGCATCCAGAGTGCGGGCGGCAGCGGCCTGCCGGTGGCGAGCGCCGCGCGGGCCGCAGGGATTGCGGCTTCCAGCAGGTCGAGGTTTGCCACGAGTTTCCGGCGAGCGGATTCGGCCGCCGCCTGATTGCTGGATATCAGTGGATCCAAGGCGGGCACCCCCGACAAACCCTCGGTCGCGGTCCACAACTCGATCTGGGTGGCACCTTGGGACGCGGCGATCAAGCCCACCGGCACGTTGATGGCCTGGTGGATTTCACGGCCGAAAAAATACGCCACGGCGGAAAAATCCGCCACCGCGGGATTTTCCGGCGCGCACACCGACCAGCGGGATTTGAGATCATTCAAGGGCAGTCCGGCAGGGGTGCGGGGAACCAACAACAGACGGATCTGCGGAAAATCCGCGGCCTTGAGCTCCTGGTGGGCGTTGAGCGCATGTTTCAACTCGAATTCCATATTCGACTGTCCCGAACAAACCCAGACCTCCCCCACCAGAATGTCGGTGATTTTCACGGTGCTCTTGCCGGTCACCGTCATCTCGTGCGGCCCCGGCGCTTTCATGGCGGGCAACTCGACTTTCCACTCGCCTTCGGCATTTGCACTGGCGTCGGCCGCCTTGCCGGAAAGCCGCACCTGGATCTTCTCCCCCGGAGCGGCCCATCCCCAAACTTTGATCGGCTTGTCGCGCTGAATCACCATGTGATCGCTGAAAACATTGGGCAGCCGCACGTCGCCACGGCAGGGACTGATCAGTGAAAGCAGGATGGCGAGGGCGATGGGCTGTCTCATGGGGTCGGATCTTGGAATGCGGGTTGCCGCCGGGTCACCCTCGTGGCGAAGTGCATGCCATTTCCTTTGGAACCGGTCAATGCCACCGGACGACGACGCAAGGTTTTTGGAAAAAATGGTTGCCCTTCGCGGAAATCCCGCCACATTTTTGCCGAAACCTCACAAAACAAGGTAACAAACTAAGGTATATGCTTCCAGAGCACGCCCCATTCACTCTCGACCAGCGCCGAGCGCTGGATTCGCTGCTTGCAGGCCTTGATTCCGTGCAAGGAGCTTGGCTCAGCGGTTTCCTCGCTTCCTCAGGATCCGCTGTTTCAACCGCCCCGGCCGCCCCCCCGGCTCCCGGAGCCAAGCTCACGGTTCTCTACGGCACCGAGTCCGGCAACTCGGAAACCCTCGCGGGCCGCACGATCAAAGAGGCGAAAAAACGCGGTTTCCAAGCGGTCATGAAAAACATGTCGGAGATCGCGGCGGCGGACCTTGTCAAAGTCCCCAACCTGCTGGTGATCGTCTCGACTTGGGGCGATGGCGAACCGCCAGATTCCGCGACGGCGTTCCACAAGGAATTCATGGCCGAACCGATCTCCCTAACCGGCCTTCGTTTCTCGCTGTGCGCGCTCGGAGATACCTCCTACGAAAAATTCTGCCAGACGGGCAAGGACATCGACGCCCGGTTGGAACAACTCGGAGGCATCCGCGTCACCGTGCGTCAGGACTGCGATGTGGACTATGAGGACGCGTTCACCGCGTGGCTCGGGACTTCTCTTGCCGCGCTTGCTCCCACGAACACCCCGGCGGCAATTGTCGTCGAGATTTCCTCCGCTCCACCCGCCCTGGAATTCGGTAAAAAGCGGCCGTTTCCCTCGGAGGTTCTTGAGGTGGTCCCGCTCAATGGCAAAGGCTCCACCAAGGAAACGTTGCATCTGGAGTTGTCCCTTGCCGGGTCCGGCATGTCCTACGAGCCGGGTGACGCGCTCGCCGTGCTGCCGGTCAACGCCCCCGATATGGTCCAGGCGATGCTCGACGCCTCAAAACTCTCCGGCGACGAAGAGATCGAAACCAAAAACACCGGCCGCAAACGCCTCGCCGACGCGTTGCACGAGGAGTTGGACATCACCGCCCTGTCCCGCAACGTGCTAACAAAACTCGCGGAGGCCACCTCATCCGGCGACTTGCAAGCCATGCTCGCCGAAGACGCCAAAGAGCGCCTGAAGGAATACGTGACAGGCCGGGAAATCGTCGATGCCATCCACGACTTCGCCCCCTCCGGCCTCTCCGCGAACTCCCTGGCCGGGATCTTCCGCAAGCTCCCGCCGCGTCTCTATTCCATCGCCTCCAGCCCGCTCGCACACCCGGATGAAGTCCATCTCACGGTGTCCGCCGTGCGCTATCAGGCCCACGGCCGCGACCGCAAGGGCGTCTGCTCGACCTATCTGGCGGATCTGGTGAAAGCCGGCGACATCACGCCGCTCTTCGTGCAACCCAACAAGAACTTCCGCCTTCCTGCCGATGGCACCGCACCGGTGATCATGGTCGGCCCCGGAACCGGTATCGCTCCGTTTCGTGCCTTCGTCGAACACCGCGCGGCCCTTGGCAGCACCGGGAAAAACTGGCTCTTCCTGGGCGACCAGCATTACCTCTACGATTTCCTCTATCAACTCGAATGGCAGGAACACCTCAGGAACGGCGTGCTCACCCGGCTCGACGTCGCCTTCTCGCGCGATCAGCCCGAGAAGATTTACGTCCAACACCGGATGCTCGAACGCGCCGCGCAATTGTATGCCTGGCTTGAGCAGGGAGCCCATTTCTACGTTTGTGGCGACGCGGCCCGGATGGCCGCCGATGTCCACGAAGCCCTCGTTTCCATCGTGCAAACGCAAGGCGGAAAATCCCGCGACACCGCCGAAACCTACGTTGAAGACCTCAAGAAAGCCAAACGCTACCAGCGCGATGTGTATTAGAGTGATTAGTGATCACTGAAGATCCTGCCAACCGATCGCGCAATTCACGAACCTTTTGACGATAGACATTCAGCGCATTTCTTCCACTCATTTCTTCCACTGATCACTTCTCACTGATCACTTTTACCTTCTCACTCCCACTCCCATGTCCGAAGAAAAAAAACTTTCCGCGAACGAACACATCAAGACCCGCAGCAACTACCTCCGCGGCACGATCGAGGAAGGACTCGCGGATGCCGCCACCGGCTCGATGTCGGAGGACGATCAGCAATTGCTCAAGTTCCACGGCACCTATCAGCAGGACGACCGCGACCTGCGCGCCAACCGCCGCAAGTCCAAGCTGGAAAAAGCCTACTCGTTCATGATCCGGGTCCGCGTGCCGGGCGGTGTGGCCACGCCTGCGCAGTGGCTGGAAACCGACCGGCTGGCGACCACCTTCGCCAATGGCACGATCAAGCTGACCACCCGTCAGGCCTTCCAGTTCCACGGCATCATCAAGGGCAACCTCAAGCGCACGATCAAGGAGATCAATCAGGTGGCGATGGACACCATCGCCGCCTGCGGCGATGTGAACCGCAACGTGATGTGCAATCCGAATCCCCATCTATCGGAAATTCATGCGGAGGTCCTCAAGCTGGCCCACGACATCTCCACCCACCTCACGCCGAAGACCCGCGCCTATCACGAAATCTGGCTCGATGGCGAAAAAATCGAATCCAGCGAGCAGGAAGTGGAGCCGATCTATGGCAAGACCTATCTGCCGCGCAAGTTCAAGATCACCATCGCGGTGCCGCCCTCGAACGATGTCGATATCTATGCCAACTGCCTTTCCTTCATCGCCATCGTCGAGGATGGAAATCTCGTGGGCTTCAACGTCGCCGTCGGCGGCGGCATGGGCTCCACTCACGGGAATGAAGCCACCTATCCGCGCATCGCCGATGTCATCGGCTTCTGCACGCCGGAACAGGTCGTGGACGTCGCTGAAAAAGTCGTGCTCGTGCAGCGGGATTTCGGCGACCGCACGGACCGCAAGCACTCGCGTTTCAAATACACCGTGGACGACTACGGTCCGGATTGGATACTTGCGAAACTCAACGAATACCTCGGCTATCAGCTCGGCCCGGCCCGTCCCTTTGTGTTTGAAGACAATGGCGACCGCTTCGGCTGGGTGGACGACAGGAACGGGAACTCGCACCTGACGTTGTTCATCCAGGGCGGGCGCGTGCTCGACACGCCTTCCTATCCGCTTCTAACGGGATTACGGGAAATCGCCAGAATCCATGACGGGGACTTCCGGCTCACCGCGAACCAGAATTTGATCATCGCCAACATTTCCCCGGCGAAGCGCCCGGCGATCGAAGAATTGCTCGCGCAGTATGGCATCCGCGACAGCCACCTGCAAAGCGCGCTGCGCCTCAACTCGCTGGCCTGCGTCGCCCTTCCCACCTGCGGCCTGGCCCTGGCCGAGGCCGAGCGCTACCTACCCGACCTACTCACCGAACTGGAGGACCTCATCGAGGAAAACGGCCTCCGCCACGATGCCATCACCATCCGCATGACCGGCTGTCCTAACGGATGCGCCCGCCCGTTCATTGCGGAGATCGCCTTCGTCGGCCGCGCGCCGGGAAAATACAACGTCTATCTCGGCGGCGGCTTCGCCGGCCAGCGGCTGTCGAAACTCTATCGGGAAAGCGTGAGGGCAGAGGAGATCAAGGCCCTGCTCGCCCCGATCATTTCCCGTTACGCGAAAGAGCGGAACGAGGGCGAACGGCTCGGTGACTTCTGCATCCGCGCCGGCTACGTCGCCGCCACCGTGCAGGGCGGGGATTTCCATCAGAACATCAGCCGGGAAGCTTTCAAGACAGCCTGATACTCCACCCTCATGCGCGCCTTGAAATTCCATGCCGAACCCGATTTCGATCCGGAGGTCCTCTCCGTCGATCTCGCGCCGCTGCGTGCCGGCGAGCGCTTGCGGCTGCTGCGCGAGCGCTACGGCGGCAACCTCGTCGCCAGCACCAGTTTCGGCCTCCAATCCGCGGTGATGCTCCACCTGCTTCACCAACACGCGCCGGACGTGCCCGTGGTCTTCCTCGATACCGGATTCCACTTCCCCGAAACCTATCAGTATGCCGATCAGTTGATGGGCCTCCTCAAACTCGACATGCGTGTCTATCAACCCGAAGTTTCCGCCGCCCGCATGCAGGCGCTCTGGGGGGACCTCTGGGCCCAGGGCAAGGAGGGGGCGGACCGCTACGCGCTGCTCACCAAGATCGAGCCCATGAACCGCGCCCTCACCGAGCTCGGCTCCGATGTCTGGATCAGCGGCCTGCGCCGCAGCCACTCCCAAACCCGCGCCGCCCGCAGTTTCGCCGAGCGCCAGAAGAAAACCCTGAAAGTCTATCCCATCCTCGATTGGGCAGACATCCAGGTGGAAACCTACCTGCGCGCGCACAATCTGCCGCCGCATCCGCTCGCGGAACAAGGCTACGTCACCATGGGCGACTGGCATAGCACCCGCCCCGCATCCAAAGAGGAGGCCGAAGCATCCCGCTTCAACGGCGAAAAATACGAATGCGGCCTGCACTTCGATTCCAGCGCCTCGGATTTCCAGATTTGAAAAAGACCCAAGACTTGAAGACGCAAGAAACCAGACCAGAGCAAGAATCCATCATCTGTGATGTTGGTTTTGCCGTCTTTTCTTGAATCTTCGAGTCTTGCGTCTTGCGTCTTGCGTCTCTGTCGTTTCCAGACACACTGCACAACCACCATCCACCACCTCCCATGAAAATCGCCGAAAACATGGCTGCCACCGTTGGCAACACCCCGCTCATCCGTCTCAACCACGTCACCGCCGGTCTCGACGCCGAGATCTGCGTGAAGGCGGAGTTTTTCAATCCACTCTTCAGCGTCAAGGACCGCATCGGCAAAGCCATGATCGAGGCCGCGGAACGCGACGGATCGCTTAAGCCCGGCGGTCTGATCATTGAGCCGACCTCCGGCAATACCGGCATCGCGCTGGCCTTCATCGCCCGTGCCAAGGGATACCGCTGCATCCTCACCATGCCCGAGAGCATGTCGATCGAGCGCCGCGTCCTGCTCCGCCTGCTAGGTGCCGAAATCGTGCTCACCCCGCGCGCCCGCGGCATGAACGGCGCCATCGCCATGGCCAAAAAAATGCTTGAGGAAACTCCCGGCGCCTACGGCCCCGGCCAATTCGACAATCCCGCCAACCCGCAAGTCCACCGCGAAACCACCGCCGAGGAAATCTGGCGCGATACCGATGGACAGATCGCCGCGTTTGTCGCCGGCGTCGGCACTGGCGGCACGCTCACCGGGGTGGCGGAAGTCCTCAAATCCCGCTGCGATATCAAGTGCTTCGCGGTTGAACCGACGGCCAGTCCGGTGATTTCCGGCGGCGCTCCCGGCCCGCACATGATTCAGGGCATCGGTGCCGGTTTCATCCCGAAAAACCTCAACGTCGGGATCGTGGACGAGGTCATCCAAGTGACCAACGAGGACGCCTTCGCCACCGCCCAGGCCTTGGCCCAACAGGAAGGGCTTCCCGCCGGCATCTCCACGGGTGCCAACGTCTGGGCCGCCATGCAGGTGGCCAAACGCCCCGAATTCAAAGGCAAACGCATCGTCACCATCGGTTGCTCATCCACCGAACGTTATCTATCCACCCCACTCGCCGAGAAAGTGCGCGAGGAAGTGACCAACCTGCCGGTTCACGAAATCTAATACCACGGACCTCACCGACAGGATCTTTCCTCGAGTGGCCGCACACCCGGCGGATTTTTCCCCTGGGACCGCGAGTCGGTGACTCGCCTGACCCTGATCTGAGAAAGAAGCCGCCATGCGCGGCCTTCGCTTTCACATCTCATGGGCGGGCGAGTTTGGAAACCCGCGCTCCCGGCGGGAAACATCCTCGCGGTGGAATGTCATCCTGCTGTCGGCTTGGTGCCAGAACTTTTCAGCGCGGTGGTCCAGAACCGTTTGGTGCTTCGCCTTGCCCCGCGTGCGCTGGCTTGACTTGCGGCGTGGTAGGTCACCAGCTAGCATCGCGCATGGCCATCGAGAATTTCGCCGCATTCGCCCCGAACATCCATGAATCCGCCTTCATCGCCGCCAGCGCCGACGTGATTGGCCGGGTGACCTTGCATGAGGAAACCAGCATTTGGTATCACGCCACTTTGCGCGGCGATCTCAACGAGATCGTGATCGGCCCGCACTCGAACATTCAGGACAACGCGGTGATTCACCTGGCCGACGACTTCGGCTGCCACGTTGGCGAGTGGGTGACCGTGGGGCACTCGGCGATCCTCCATGCCTGCACGGTGAAAAACGAGGTGTTGGTCGGCATGGGTGCGATCGTGCTGGATGGCGCGGTGATCGGCGAGCGCACGATCATCGGCGCGGGCGCGCTGGTCACCGGCGGCACGGTGATTCCGCCGGGTTCGTTGGTGTTAGGCTCGCCGGCGAAGGTGGTAAGGACTCTGTCGCTCGACGAGCAGGCGAAGATCAAGTTATGGGCCGAAAAGTATGTGCGCGGATCGCGGATGTATCTCGAACGCCCGGTGTGATTGAAAGGCGTCTTTGCCGCGAATTCTCACCGGTATCGGCGGACACCTTCCGCCGCTCCTTGTGGGACTGGCAGTCACAGAAATGGATTCGCCACCCGTTCCTCGCCCAGCGTGGTGGCGGGACCGTGGCCGGGCAGCAGCACGGTGGCGTCCGGCAGCCGGCCCAGCACCTCCCGCAAGCGGCGCCGCGCGTGTTGATAGATCGCGGGCGTGGCGCAGCCGCCCATCGAGCCGGCGAACAAGGCGTCGCCGGTGACCAGCAGCGGTTGCGACAGTCCATCGACATGGAAACCGAGCGCCGGCGCGGCATGTCCTGATAGATCGCAGGCGCGGATGACAAGCGGGCCGCAGAAGACGGTTTCCCCCGGCTTCATTGCGATGGTCCCGGGAATGTCCGCTCCATGGACTGGAATTCCCGCCGCTAGCAGGTGCCCCAGCCCGCCGATGTGATCCCGGTGCGCGTGGGTGATGAAAACCCGGTCCGGCAGGCATCCGTTAAGCGCCCGCACCAGATCGCCGGTTACATGCCCGGCGTCGAACAGGATGATGACACCTCCATCGCGGATTAGCCAGGCATTCACGCGTTCCCCGTCGAAAGGCAGGTCGAGACGTTCGATGCCGGGCAAGGCCAGGGTCCGCGGCAGATAGGTGGCGTGGGCGGCGAAAGCATCCGGGTTCAACTCTAACACCGAGGCCAGCCTGCGGGCGCTAGCAGCGGAAAAGGCACCCCGCAGGAAGGCGAGCGCGTCGCTTTCCCGCAGACCCGCCAGTGCCGCGGCTTGTGCGGGCGCGAGTTCGTGGCCCAACAGGGCTTTGCGCAGGACGTAGGTGAAATCGTCTTCAAGCATGGTGGCGGGAAAAACCTAACGAGCGGGGCGCTCCGTGGCTGGCGGCGGGCAAGATGTCCGCGCCACCTTTATCTCACCCGGTAGTAACCATCCGGGTTATAGATGAAATAGACATCCTTCGGATCGATGCGTGGCAGCCACGCGAAGGGCTTGCCGTTGGCATCGATTTCCTCAACGAGCGCGCCGGGTTTTGAGGGTGCCTGGACGGGTGCGTCCGCGAAGTCAGGATCCTTGTTGACCGAGGTTTCGTCAATCCCCTGGACGATATGGTTCACCCACTTCAACTTGCGGGCATCCTCGCCGAATTCGCTCCAATCGCCGCTGGAGGAATGCTCATACATCTGCTTGATGAGTGCGTCAGTAGTGATGCCCATCTTGGTGGCGATGGGCGTGCCGAGACGGGCCCACCAACGCTGGCTTTCCTCGTGAAACTCGCGCTGCTGGGTCAGATTGAGCTGCCCCGCCATGATCGCGCTGATCTGGTGGTGAAGCATCACCGCATTCGGATAGGCATAGGATTCCGTCGCGAGCGTGGTGATGGCGGCGGCCATTGATGCGGCGAAGGATTTGACCACCACATGAACCGGCGCGTCACTGGACTCCATCGCCTTGAGGATCCGGTAGCCGGCCATCACCGAGCCGCCCGGGCTGGCGTCGATGACGATGAAGATGGGCAGCGTGCGATCCTTGTTATTCCAGTATTGGATGCGGCTGGTGATGAAATCCGCGGTGCTTGAAGTGATCATTCCGTTGAGAGGGATGCGGCGATCGGAGATGACGACCGTGCCGTTCTCCTTCAAGGGAGTTTTTAGATAGACCGGTGTTGAATTCGCGTATTCGCCGCGTTTCTTGGTGGTCTCGATCCTGGCGATTTCGTTCTGGAGCCGGGTAATTTCCAAGGCGGCTTCGCTTTGCACCGCCTTGAGGTCGTTGGCGAGTTTTTCGGCGCGGACTTTCGAGAGTTCGCCTTCCTGGGCGAGTTTGTCTTTTTCCGCCTCGATTTTGGCAAGTTCGTCCTTGATCGACACTTGGCGTTTGGCGGTTTCCAGCGCCTGTTTTTCAACCATCAGCTCGCGCTCCATCTTAAGACGAGTGATTTCCGCGCGCATCGCATTGGTCGCTTGGGTGAGGCGTTCGGCTTCGAGTTTGTTGTCGGTGGCCAGCGATTCCTGTTCCTTGCGTTTGGCATCGTCCGGACTGGCGGACGGAGCGGTTTCGGCAGGCTTCGGCGCGGTTGGGGCGGCTTCCTCGGCGGGAGACCACGCCGCCATGGCGAGGCCGAGCAATATGGGGCGGGTGATCAGTGGTTTCATAGAGCTTCTTTCAAACGATTCAATCCCGGGCATTTGTGCAGGAAATCCATCGAGACCTACCAACGCCTGGCTTTGGCGCGCAGACCGAAAAACACGACGATCCCCGCAAACACCAGAAACACACAGGCCACGATGCCCAGAATCAGGAAAAACCGGCGGCTGGCGTGATCCACCTGCCGCTTGCCGATCTCATCGGACGGCGTGTCGCCGGGGATGCGCGTGAACACTAGCTTGCCATCGGCGATGCCAACCCGCGTGAGTTTCGCCATCGCGGGGCCCAGCACCGCATCCGTGAGATAACGTTCGGTGATCCGATAGGGCGACATTTGTTCGATGAACTCGCGTGGCACGGTGGATTCAGGGACTTCGATGCGCTCCAGTTGCAGGACCACCTCGCGTTTGAGCAGGGCGGGACGGGCGATCAGGGTTGCATTGAGAAAGCGGGGATCGGAGTTGATCCATCCCGCTTCGCCGTTGCGGGCCAGGCGGGGCTTTCCGTTGAGCGGGAAGCAAATGGCGATGCGCAAGGTGTCGTTCTCGACACTGGAAATCCGGAAAGCGCCGCGGAGATCCCTGAAGGGTTCATAAGCGGCGATCGCCAGATTCATCTCATCCGGCGCCAGCGCGAGCTCCGTCTTTTGATCGCCCGCAAGTTGCTGGCGGAATGCTTCGATGCGTTCGGCGAGGCGATTGAGGGCCGCTTCCTGATTTTCTATCGACGTCACCTCGACACTTGCGGGTTTCTCCGCGGTGAACTTCGAGATCGCGTTGAACTGCCGGAACAGGGCGACAATCGAGAATCCTATCAGAAAAACCATCATTAGCAACGCGCCGATAAGGATGACACACCCCGCAAACGGCGAGCGGGCGCTGTCATCAGTTTGGACCTTTGGCGTATTCATCGATCTAACGAACTATCGAAAACTGTTTCAGGTATCCGTGCCGCGGCGCTTGGTAGCGTCGTCCTCGGGCTGCTCCGGCGGAATATCGGCGGCGTCATCCGGCGGGTAGGTGGAGAGTTTCGCGGTTTCATCCCCCACATCCAGCGGCGGATCGGAAGAAGCGGTTTCCGGGGCAGCGGCCGGTTCCGTGCTGTCATGAGACTCCTGCGGCGGATGCTCCTCCTTCCAACCGTCATCGCCGGACTCGGGCGTGTGCGAGTCATGATGCGAGGCATGATACGAGTCATGATACGAGTCATGATACGAGTCATGATGGGAGTCATGATACGAATCATGATGGGAGGGATCGTCATGCCAGGCATCGGTGCCGGCGTCCTCCTTGGCAGGTTTGTGTTTTTCCTCCAGCAGCAGCCGTTCCATGCGCTCGCGGGCCTCCTGTTCCTCCCGCACGCGGTTCTTACGGCGGTCGAACCATGCGAGCCAGATGCAGATCTCATAGAGAATAATCATCGGCAGCGCCATCAGCAACAGGGTGAACACGTCCGGTGTCGGCGTGAGCACCGCGGCGGTCACGAAAATCGCGAGAATCGCATACGAGCGAGTCCGCGACATGGTTTCGTAGCTGAGCAGGCCGAGCTTCACGAACACCATGACCACCACCGGCAGTTCGAATGACAAGCCGAAGAGCAGCGTGAATTGGGTGGCGAAGGATATGTATTCGCCAATCCGCCAGTCATTGGAAACTCCGAGGCTTCCGCTCCATTCATAAAAGAACGTCAGGGCACGTGGCAACACGCCATAGTAGGCAAAGCAAACCCCGCCCATAAACAACCCGAACCCGACGGCCATCGAAGGCCACAGCACGCGTTTTTCATTCGCATGCAGGCCCGGCAACACGAACTGCAGGAAGAACATCAGCAGCAGCGGAAACGCCAGGATGATGCCCGCGAAAAACGACAGCTTCATGGACAGCATGAAGGTTTCCGTCGGCTTCAGAGCGGACATCAGCTTGAGGTTGCCACGGGTATCGGCCTCCGGGCTCGGGCGGGTGATCAACAGCGCTGTGACCTGCAATTTGAGTTCGTCGGGCACTTCCAGGCCGACGAGAAAGGCCTCGCGTTTGTCCTCGGGCAGGGCCGCTGCCGCACGCAGCAAACCCGCCGATTTCGCATGAAACACCAGCTCCTCGTTGCCCTGCGCCTGATAGAACTGCGCCCGCTGCGCCGCATCGAGTCCGGCTGCGGCGTGTTCGACCGCCTTCGCGTTCTCCCACATCTCCACGTCCAGCGGACGCGGCGCGATGTCCGTGGATTTTGGCAGCTTGGCCTCCAACTGCGTCATCCAGACCTGCTCGACGGGCCGCCGCAGCACTTCCATGAGTTGCTTCTGGAAGCTGAAGCAGATGACCATCGAAACCACCAACGTGATCACGATGCGGGTGATCATGACCCGCAGGTCCTCAAGGTGCTCGAGGAACGGTTTTTCGTGGTCCGGGTGGGCTTTTTCCCGGAGTTGAATGACTTTTTTCAGCAGATACATGCCAGCGGGCCGGGATTCAAGCCGCCCCGGGCGCCGAGGGCAAGGGCCGATGTGGGGGCAACGGATTGGCGGCGTAAATTCCGCCATTGCGGGGCGGAACATGATATTCCATCTTGGTTTCCGCCTCAGCCACCGCATACTTCACCGCTCCATGCTCCCACCTGAATCGCTGCTTTCCGATTTCCTGATCCTCGACCAATCGATCCATGGCCAGCGCCTGGTCTATTTGGACAACGCCGCGACCACCCAAAAACCCATGCCGGTGCTGCTGGCATCGCGCCACTATTATGAGGCGATCAATTCCAACATCCACCGCGGCACCCACCAACTCGCCCGCGCGGCCACCGAAGCGTTTGAAAACGCCCGCAAAACGGTGGCCGAGCACCTGCACGCGGCATCCGGCGACGAGGTGATCTTCACCTCCGGCACCACCGCCAGCATCAATCTGGTGGCCGGCATCCTCGCCCTCTCGGGTCGCATCGGACCGGGCGACGAAGTGCTCGTTTCCACCTTGGAGCATCATTCGAACATCGTCCCGTGGCAGATGCTCTGCCAGCGAACCGGAGCCACCCTCAAGGTGATTCCCTGCCACGACAATGGCACTCTCGATCAGCAGGCGTTCCACTCGCTGCTCGGCGGACGGGTGAAAATCCTCGCTCTCACATGGATCTCCAACGCGTTTGGCACGGTCAATCCGGTGGCGGAAATGACCCGCGCGGCTAAAGCGGCGGGTGCGCTGGTGTTGATCGATGCCGCCCAAGCCATCGCCCATCTGCCCACCGACGTGCAGGCCATCGGAGCGGACTTCCTGGCGTTTTCCGGTCACAAAATCTACGCCCCCACCGGCATCGGCGTGCTGTGGGGCCGCGCCGAACTGCTCGCCGAACTCCCGCCATGGCAGGGCGGCGGGGAAATGATCAAGGAAGTCACCTTCGAGCACACGACCTACAACGATCTGCCCTTCAAATACGAAGCCGGCACCCCAAACATCGAGGGCGCCATCGCGCTCGCCGCCGCGCTCGACTACGTCAACGCCATCGGCCTTGACGCCATCCACGCCCATGAAACGGCCTTGATCCGGTCCGCGGCGGAGGCGCTTGGCGGCATCCCCAGCGTCCGCCTGTATGGTCCCGCGGATCGTTCCGGCTCGCTCTCGTTTTCAATTGAAGGCCACCATCACTACGACATCGGCACGCTGTTGGACCACATGGGCGTGGCGGTGCGCACCGGCCATCACTGCTGCCAGCCGCTGATGGCCCGCTTCGGCATCACCGGCACCGTGCGCGCCTCGTTCGCGCTCTACAACACGCCGCAGGACGTCGCGGCCCTCGTCACCGCCACCGCGAAGGCCGTCGCCATGCTTGGTTAGAATCCACTGCCCAATCCCATGAACATCGTGCTCGGCATCACCGGTTCCATCGCCGCCTACAAGGCCGCGGAGCTCGCCTCGCAACTGGTCAAACAAGGCCACGAGGTCCACGTGGTGATGACCCGCGCCGCCACCGAGTTCATCACGCCCCTCACCCTCCAGACGCTGACCCGCCAGCCGGTGCTCGTTTCACTGGAGGATGAAAAACAAGCCTGGAAACCCGGCCACATCGATCTGGCGGACCAGGCGGACTTGTTGCTCGTCGCTCCCGCCACCGCCGATGTGCTGGGATCCTTCGCCAACGGCTTGGCACCCGATCCCCTGTCCTCGATTTACCTCGCGCTGCCCCGCACCACGCCGGTGCTCATCGCCCCGGCCATGAATGGCAAAATGTGGCTGCACCCCGCCACCCAGCGCAACGTCATCCGCCTCGAGGAAGACGGTTGTCAGTTCGTCGATCCCGCGGAAGGCGATCTGGCCTGCGGTTATGAAGGCATCGGCCGCCTCGCCCCGGTGGAGGAGATCCTGGAACGGGTCGCCGCGATTTTTTCGGCGCAAGCATCCAGCCCAACCCAATGAGAAGCCTTGTTACGCAGAACGAAGCCGTTTAATCCATTCCATTTGCCTTTCAGTCGCTCCGGTGGGAGTCCCGGATTTGGATTGCGCGGGCCACTGGATCGGGCGATAAAAACCGGCATGCGAAGTCTGCTTTGCGGGACGTTTTTACTCATGCCCATGGCGGGCGACGCCGCCGATGTCTGGCACACGTTCACGAACCTCAACGGGCGCAAACTGGTGGCCAAAGTCCTGAGCGTCGAAAGTGACTCGGTGGTCGTCGAAATCAAGGCGGACGGCCGCCAAATCGCGCTCGATCTCGACCAACTGAGCGACGGCGACGTGGATTTCGTTAACCGCTTCGAGCGCCCGGCCGAGCCAACGAACCCGGACGCTCCGGCGGACGCGTCCGCCGACGGGGGAAAAACCGCGGGCAACGCCCTCTATCCGCGCAGCAAGGACGAAATCCGGGACGGCATTCGCGAGATCGGGAAACGCCCGAAGCCCGCCGAGGTGAACAGGGAGGTTCATCAGGCGACCCAACAGCTTAACATCTATCGATTTCTCTGCGGGGTTCCCTCGGACGTCAAGGCGGATCCGGAATTTTCAAAAAACGCGGCCGCCGCCGCGCGCGCCTGCAAGGAGAACGGCGGCCTTTCCCACCGCCTCGGCCATTCCACCAACAAGTGCAATCTATCCAGCAGCGGGGATGTGGTGGCCAGCGTCCCCCAATACATCGCCGACTCCGGGGACAACAACCGCGACGCCCGCGGCCACCGTGCGTGGTGCCTCAATCCGCCGATGGGGAAAGTCGGCTTCGGATCCGGCGGCGACAGCTACTCGGCGATGTGGTGCATGGATGGCAGCGGCAAATCCATCACCGGCACCTGGGCATATCCCGGCAAGGGATTGTTCCCCTTGGATTACCTGCGCGGGAATGCCTGGTCGCTATATGGAGCGGGTGGCTCGGGCGCGGCGAACAAACTCAAGGTGGAGGTTTTCAAGTTGCAGAAACCGCCCGAGCACCCCTTCCCCGCCCGCAGCGAGATCCCCGGCCGCGTGATCCAGGTGAATCATGTTTCCACCGGCATGAATGCCATCAACTTCGAACCGGAGACTCCGGACAAACGCGGCGTCTATTGGGTCCGGGTGACCGGCGATGGAGTGAGCGAGGGATATCTGGTGGAACTTTATTGAGCTCCGGTCGCATCACGGTTCCTCGACGTTTTCCTCGATCACCTCGTCCTCACCCACCGGCAGCGCGCGCACCGGCCGCGGCGTGGCAGGTTTTATCTCCTCAGGTTCCGCGCCGGTTTCGAGAGCTTCGACCGGCAGGGCTTTGAGCGGGCCCTCGACGGGAGTCTTGGCGATCGAATCCCCCTCCGCCGGGTCGCCATCCACGGCGGGTTTGGCCCCTGCCAGGGTTTCATCCACCACGATGAGCGCCTTCTTCGGCGGCGCGATGATTTCCTTGATGTCATCTTTGATGCCTTCGAAGAACTTTTTCACCATGGGAGCGGCCATGCGTCCGCCGGAAACCGTTTCCCCCGGCCGGCCTTCGTAGAGCACCGCGAAGGAATAGCGCGGGTTGTCCTCCGGCAAAAATCCGGCGAACCATGCGAGTCGCTGGTTTTTCGCCTTGGGCCCCCACTGTGCGGTCCCGGTTTTCCCGCAAAGCGTGGTGTAGCTCAGGCCCGCACTTTGTCCGGTGCCGCCTCCCGCGTTCACCACTTCGGACATTCCCTCGCGGACGATCTCTACCGCCTTGGCATCGACTCCCAACCAGTTTTTCCGCTCGGGGACTGGCGCTTGGATGACGCGGCCGCGGGTGTCCTGCACCTGACGCATCAGATGGAGCTTGGGCAGGGCACCGCCATTGGCGATGCCCGCCATCGCCTGGGCCACCTGCAAGGGCGAGGCCAACAGGCTGCCTTGGCCGATCGAAAGGTTCGCCGTATCGCCATCGAGGATCCGGCGCTTCTCATGCTTGAGCATCCACTCGTCGCTCGGCACCAACCCGGGCGTTTCACCGATCAATGGCAGTCCGGTGCGCTCGCCGAAGCCGAGCCGCCGGGAAAGATTCAGGAACGCGGCCGGCCCGGTCTTGATGCCGATCTGATAGAACCAGGTGTTGCACGAGCGGGCCAGCGCGCGCTTCACGGTGATCGAACCCTCGGGGATTTTGCTCCAGTTGTTAAAAACCGCGCGGCCGATCGAAATGGCCGCCGGACAGTCGATCGTCGAGTCTTCGGTGACGACTCCATTGTTGAGAGCTGCGAGGGCAACGACCGGCTTGTAAGAGGAGGCGGGCGGATAGGCGGACTGGAAGGCGCGGCCATACAACGGCGTGGAAGGATCCGCTTCCAGTTCCTTGAACTCGGTTTCGCTGATGCCCGGAGTGAAGCGGTTCAGATCGAACGAAGGACGCGACGCCATCACCAGCACCTCGCCGGTGACGACATCGATGACCACGAAGGCCCCGCGCCGGCAACCGTTGCGGAGGATTTTCTCGGCGAGAAGCTGCCAATCCAAATCCAACGTGGTAACCAGCGTGCCGCCCGGACGCGGACGTTTGACTTGTTCCTCCAGCAGCTTGTTGCCGCTCTCGTCGAACAGCAGTTTTTTCATCCCGGCATCACCGGTTAACTGAGTGTTGTAGATTTTTTCCAGACCGGCGCGGCCCTCGGACTCCTCCCACATCGGCTCGTTGAAATTGATCGGTCCGGTTGGCAATTTGCCGACGCTGCCGGAATAGCCGATGATGTGCGCCGCCATGTCGCCGTGCGGATAAAAGCGGCGGTAAAGCGGGTTGAGGACCAGGCCGCTGGTGAGCTTGGACTCGATTGCCCGCGCCTCCTTCTCACTGATCTGCCCGGTCACTAACAACGGCAGCCAGCGGCGGTGGCGGTAATGCTCATACAACTCGTCGTCGGTCGTGGGCGCCAGGTTTTTCACCAGCGTCTGGAGCAGGTCGAGCCTGGTCCGGGCCCAGTTGATCACGAAGTCGCGGTCGGCGTTTTCAAACTGGCGGAACTGCAGCGCCACCTGATAGGCGACCTGGTTCTGGGCGATCGGCTCGCCTTCCCGATCCACGATCTGGCCGCGGGGAGCGGGGATTTTCAAGGTGATCGTGCGGGCGTCCTTGCGGGTGATGATCGCTCCGTCCGCAGCGCCGCGCGCGGTGGGGGCTTCGGCGGGAGCGGTGGCGGTGGCATCGGGGGGCGGGGTCGCAACGACGAGCGGCGGTGCGGCGGGATTCTGGGCATGCAGCGGGACCGCCGCGAGCATGGAAACCAGCGAGAGTCGGCGAAGGAACGAAGTTTTCACCATGAGGATGGCGAAAACCGTAGGGCCAAACCCCGGCCCGCGCAATGTTCAATCCGGGCGGGATCGCCGCGCCACCCTTGCGGCGGGACGTCTGCCGTGCATGATGGGCGCGATGAACGATTGGAACTTCATGACGGTAGTGATGGTGGTGGCATTGTTTGCGCTGTGGAAGCTGGAATTCGCGGCCACCCTGCTCAACCTCAAAGCCTTCCCCACGAGCGTGCCGGACGAACTCAGCGACGTGATGGATGCCCAAAAACTCGACCAGGCACGCGCTTATCTGACGGTGAACGCCCGCTTTGACATCGTGAAATCCTGCGCCTCGCTCAGCGTGCTGCTGGTGTTCTGGTTCGCGGGCGGATTCGGCTGGCTGGATGCATGGGCCCGCTCCCTCGCCCCCTCCGAGGTGACGGCCGGTCTGGTTTTTCTATCGACATTGTTCCTCGGCCAGGCGCTCGTCTCGCTGCCGTTTTCAATCTACGACACCTTCGTCATTGAGAAAAAATTCGGCTTCAACCGCTCCACGCCCGCCACCTTCACCATGGACCGCGTCAAAGGCCTGCTGCTCGCGGCGGTGATCGGGCTGCCACTCGCCGCCGCGGTGCTGTGGATCTTCGGCAACGTCGACCATGCGTGGCTGTGGGCATGGGCGGTGGTGACAGCCTTTCAACTGATACTCACCTACCTCGCGCCGTCGCTGATCATGCCGCTGTTCAACACATTCACGCCGATGCCCGACGGCGAGCTGAAACAGCAAATCGAAGCGCTCGGCACCCGCTGCGGTTTTCCGCTCGCCGGCGTGTTCGTGATGGACGGCTCGAAGCGCTCCACCAAGGCCAATGCGTTTTTCACCGGCCTCGGCAAACAAAAGAAAATCGCACTCTTCGACACCTTGGTCGATAAAAGCAGCACCCCTGAATTGCTAGGCGTGCTGGCCCACGAGATCGGGCACTTCCGCCGCGGCCATATCAAGCAACGCCTCGCCGCGGGAATACTCCAGACCGCTGCGATCTTTTTCTTGTTAGGTCTGGCCACCGATCGCCACGGCGCATTCGCCCGCCTGCTCTTCGATGCCTTTAGCGTGACATCCATCTCCCCGCACGTCGGGCTGGTGCTCTTCAGCATCCTGTTGGAACCCGTTTCGAAACTGCTGGGCGTGGTGCTGAACGCCTGGTCCCGCCGCCACGAATTCGAGGCCGATGCCTACGCGGCCGAAGTCACCGGCGACGGTGCCCCGCTCGCCTCCGCCCTCAAACGGATGACCGCCGACCACCTGTCACACCCGACCCCGGCGAAACTCCGCGTGTGGCTGGACTACTCGCATCCCCCGCTACTCCAGCGCCTGCGCGCCTTGCGCTGAGGTTTTTTTCGATGTTCCAAACCACGCTACCCAAGCCGCGAATCCATTGATCAACTCAAGCGGATATACCAATAATCACCCGCCCGCCACGCTGGGAACATCCAAGCAAAATATTGAAAATTAAACCATTGGCGGATTGATTCTGGTGATTGTTACGCGCTGGCTTCCTGCCATTGGCTTTGGCTTCAATCTCGTCCTTTTGATTTCCGGCTTTTCGATCCAATAACCAAGCCCCCGCTCACCCAACCACTGGGATGAAGACTGCGTCGCTCCATTTGCCACGGAGCAGTCGGCCTAGCGGTAGATGGCGCGGTAGGTCCATTTGACTGCGCTTCGGAGGCCACCGCTCCTTGCCGGCAAGCGCCTGAATGAGGTCTTTCCCGCCCGCTCTTGACTCTTGAGGCTTGGCAAGCGGCCCGCAAAGGGTCAGTTTGCACGGCATGTTTGACAACGCCCGTTACGATGGTCGCATGCCCTATCGGCGTTGCGGGGATTCCGGTCTGTTGCTACCCGCCATTTCCCTCGGTTTCTGGCACAACTTCGGAGGCGTGGACGATTTCGAGGAAGCCCGCAAAATGATGCGCCGCGCCTTTGACCGCGGCGTCACCCATTTCGATCTGGCCAACAATTACGGTCCGCCGCCCGGTTCCGCCGAGGAAAACATCGGCCGCATCCTGGTCGGGGATTTTGTCTGCCACCGCGACGAACTCGTCATCTCCACCAAGGCCGGCCATGAAATGTGGAGCGGACCGTACGGCCTGAACGGCTCGCGCAAGCACCTGCTCGCCTCGCTCGACCAATCCCTCAAACGCTTGCGCCTGAGCTACGTCGATATTTTCTATTCCCACTGTCCAGACCCGGACACGCGCCTTGAGGAAACCATGTCCGCCCTCGCCACCGCCGTCCACAGCGGCAAGGCACTCTATGCCGGACTCTCGAAATACCCGCTCAAGCGCCTCAAAAAGGCGGTCCGCATCCTCAAGGAAATGGGCATCCGCTGCCTGATCTACCAGCCACCCTATTCGATCCTGCGGCGCGACGTGGAATTCGAGGGCACCCTCGATTGGTTGCTCGACGAAGGCATCGGCTGCATCGTCTTCAGCCCGCTCGCCCAAGGCATGCTCACGCCGAAATACCTCGATGGCATTCCGGACGATTCGCGCGCCGCCAGGCCCGAGGGATTCCTCAAAGTCGAGCAAGTGCTCGCCCATCAGGAAAAAATCCGGGCCCTGGGCGATCTGGCCGCCGCCCACGGCATGCCGCTCCACCACCTCGCCATGCGCTGGGCGCTCCGCTCGCCGACCGTGACCTCCGCCATCATCGGCGCCCGCAACCTCGCCCAACTCGATGACACCCTGGACGCGCTCAACTCGCCCGCCCCGGACGACGCGCTGCTAGACGCCATCGCCGCGATCGCCCCGCACCAATAATCCGCTCTCCCCGCCCAGATTGAACCGCCGTTTGAGGTTGTAGTTGATGCTCAACAGCGTCGATTCCAGGTCGGCCTTTTCCTTGCCTCGCCGCATGAAGCGCCGGAAATCGATGGCTTGCTTGATGCTGCCAATGACCGTTTCCACGGTTTCATTGCGGTGAAGATGCCGCAACCTTCACCCGCATTCCCGATTCTGAATTGGAGCGGGATTGATCGTCACTTCAATGAAGCGAGGATCTGATCAGTCAGAGCCTTGACGAGTTTTTCGGCCTCGGGATCGAGTTTCGCGGAGTCGGGAGCGGCCGCTTGATCGGGAATCCGGCAGACCGTGCCGGGTTGGAAATCCGCGTTGTCGCAGAGTTGGCACTCGGTCCAATTGGCGCGTTTGTCGTCCATGCCAAGGGATTGGCGGATCGTGATGAGCTCCTTGGCCTGGCCGGTGGTCATGCTCAGCATCTTGCCCTGGTTGAGTTGTGAGGCGACCCATACGATTTTGCACAAGGCCTCGAGGTTCTCCATTTTCCAATAGGCATCCTCGATGTCCTTGCCCCAAGTGATGACCCCGTGATTGATCATCAACACCGCCATGTGATCCACGCCAGCGATGCCTACGGCATCCGCCACCTCGGGAGTTCCGGGAGTGCCATACGCGGCCAGGCCGATCTCACCGAGGAACACATCCGCCTCGGGAATCATGCAGGTGGGAGGACGGACACCGGCCAGGGCGAAAGCGGTTCCGTGCGGCGGATGCGCATGGCAGCAGGCCTTGCATTTCGGCTGGCGCTTCATGATTGCAATGTGCGTCAGACACTCGGAGGTGCGCTTGAACTTGCCGGCGAGTTGTTTGCCGTCCATGTCCACCAGGCACATTTGCTCCATCGCCATGAAACCCTTGGAGACCAGGGTGGGAGTGCATAAGATGAGATTGTCACCCACCCTGATCGTTAGATTCCCACCGTTGCCATCGGTGTATTCGCGGGCCCACATGCGTTTGCCGATGTCCACCATGCGGTGCTTGATGGCGACGATGGCGGGCGAATCGAAAAACGCCTGGATTTCCGCCGGAGTTTTGGGGTCCTTGCCGGGAGTCCAGTGATATTCGTAATCCGGCAGCATGGGTTCCGCGGGAGCGCTCGACACCGCGGGGCTGCCGCCGGCCCGGAGCGGGCCGAGTCGGTCGCGAAGCACGTCTTTGGCCGATGGTGTTAGAACGGCGTCCTTCGGCAGATCGGCAGCGGATTTTCCAGCTTTGAAATGGGCTTCGATATCGGCGGCGGTGAAGAGTTTCTTGCTCATGGGGTTCAGTGTTTGGAAGAGGTGGAAACGGGTGGTTCGTATTTCAGAGAGTCGAAAATGGCGACGGTGATGGCATCGATCGGAATATCATGATCAAACGGGGCGGTGGCTTCCGCACCCTCGACGATGCCGACGATGTCCCCGTCCCCCGCGCCCAGTGAGTCATAGGCGATGAGGGAGGACTGCGCGGAAAGCGGCGGCAGAGTCTGGCAGGCGGTGTTGTAATGCTCCGCCTCAAGCGGATTGCACATCAGCCACCGGCCTCCTTTGTAGGAGGGGTCCTGAACGCTCAGGGTAACCCGGCCGATGACTTGGGCGATGCGCACTTAATTGGTGGATGCTGAAATGCTGAAATGCTGAAATGCTGAAATTGACGAGCGGCGGCTCCGAGGATGATTCTTGGCGGATGATCGTAAATGAGGAGTCATGGTCTCTGTTTTTAGCGTCTAAGTTTTTCAGTTTTTCAGGTTCTATTCAGTCAATCACGCCCTGGATGAAGTTGCGGATCGGAGATTTCTGATCGTGGACGAGGTGGCGGGCGCCGACGCCGTCGGTGGAGACGAAGACTTTCGAATGCAGGCCGGCACCAAACAGGTCGATGGCGACGATGGGCGAACCATCCGGTTTCCCTTCGAAGCCGAGCGGTTGACAAAGCAGCATCTTGAATCCTTTGAGCGAGGGATGGGAATGGCTGCTAACGGCATGGCCGACGACGAGGGCGGGGATCATTGAAGAAGATTGTGGATTGAAGATTGAAGAGCTTTGTCTGCTCCCTGTCTTGTGTCTTGGGTCTTGAAGTCTTGGGTCTTCAAATAATGCGGAGGTTTTCGACGAGCACGCAGCGGCGGATGCGGGTGAAGGTCTTGGGAGTGGTGATGCCTTCACCGGTGGTGGTGGCGATGGAGTAGGAAAGATAACCTTCGCCGCCGAGGCCGAGGCCGGCGACGGACGCGCCGTTTTTCACAAAGATGGTGGTGTCCATTTCCTTGGCCATGTAGGTCATGTGATCCACGTCCTTGGTGTGGATGATGGCGGAGTGGCGGTAGTTGTGCTCGGCACGCTTGGCCTCGCGGACGGCGGTGACAAAGTCCGGACAGGAAACGATGGGCATCATTGGCATCATCTGTTCCTCCTGCACGAAGGGGTGATCGGCGTCGGTTTCGGCAAAGAGCAGTTGCGTGCCGTTAGGGATCGTGACTCCAGCGTGTTCGGCGAGTTTCGACGGGTCGGCGCCGACCAGCGCGCGGTTCACCGCGGCATGCGAGCAACCGCCGCCCTCGCCGGGCTTGATGGTGAACGCGGAGGCGGTGAGTTTTTCCAGTTGCTGTGAGTTGATGCGCGCGGCACCGGCCTTTTGGAGTTCATCGCAGAAGCGGTTGAAAACCGAACCGACGACGAAGACGGCTTTCTCACCGATGCAGAGCAGGTTGTTATCGAACGCGCCGCCCTCGATGATGTTGCGCGCGGCTTTCGCGAGGTCGGCGGTTTCATCGACGACGACCACCGGGTTGCCGGGACCGGCGCAGATGGCGCGCTTGCCGGACTTCATCGCGGCACCAACGACGGCCGGTCCGCCGGTGATCGCCAGCAGTGAAATGAGCGGATTTTTGCAGATGGCATCGAACGATTCGAGTGAGGGGCTTTCGATGGTGGTGATGATGTTATCGACACCGAGTTCGCGAAAGATCGCTTCGTTGTAGGCGCGCACGGCCATCGCGGCACTGCGGGCACCGCCGGGATGGGGGTTGAAGACGATCGAGTTTCCGGCGGCGACCATGCTGATGACGTTGCCGGTTAGAGTGGGCACCGAATGGGTGACCGGCAGGATCGCGCCGATGACGCCGAAGGGCGCGTATTCCTCCAGCGTGATGCCGCCATCGCCGCTCATTGCGTAGGGTTGGAGCCATTCGGTGCCGGGCACGTCCTTGGTGATCTGGAGTTTGGCGATCTTGTGATCGACGCGTCCGATTTTGGTTTCCTCCATTTCAAATTTTCCCCATGGCTCGGCGTTGCCGACGGCAAGGGACTTGACGATCTCGATGACTTTGGCGCGGCCGGCGACACCGAGTTTCTTCAACTTGAGATGGGCGTCGTTGGCGGCCTCGGCGGCTTTTTCCACGCAGTTGAAAACCCCGCGTTCGCCACCGGACGAGGAACTGCATCCGCAGGAGGGCTTCGCGGCAGGGGCTGGAGCGGGAGCAGCAGCGGACGGAGTCAGCCCTTGGCTCGCCGCGAGTCGGGCGACGACGGATTCAACAACGGAGCGGAGAGTTTCGGGATCGAGAGTTTTCATGCGAGCGAACGGTAGATTTCGGGGTTGGGATGTGGGGAACCACTTGGGGACGTGAGGAACCACTGAAGCACTGAGAACCGCTGAGGGAACTGAGTGAAGAGGCTTGGATGGACTATGGTTGCCGCCTCAGGTTTGCGACGCGTTTGATTTGGAGTTTCGCATGTTTGAAGTTGATGAGGAGACCGATTTGGAGACCGGTGATGTTCAGGTAGCCGAGCATTTGGGCGACATGCGTATCGCTGAATGCCTCGACGACCTTGAGATCGACGATTACGCGCCCATCTACAATGAGATCCGGAATGAGTTCGCCGATATAACGGGATTTGTAGTTGACCGCAAAGACAGTCTGCTGCGCGAAGTCAATGGAGCGCTCAGCGAACTCGATGCAGAGCGCCCGTTCGTAAAGCACTTCGGCGAGACCGGGACGCAACTCCGCGTGAACCGCCTGCGCGGAAGCAATGATCTCCGATGTCAGATCAGAATGCGGATACTGCCCTTCATCAAAGCTCTTCATCCAATCAGTGTTTTCAGTGGTTCTCAGTGTTTCAGTGGTTTATCTGCTCCGCTAACCACCCTTGTAGAGGGTTTTCCCGTGCACCTCGACGCGGTCGATGATGGCGACGATGGCGGCGTCCACCGGGATCAGCTTGAGACCCTGCGCGGCGCGGGCCGAGCTTCCCTGGCAGAACATCACGAGGTCGCCGGCGCCGGCGCCCACCGTATCGACGGCGACGATGGTGTTCTGACCGTCCTTGAATTTCGAGGGATCCTTGTCATCGACCAGTTTGGGACGGAGCAGCAGGAGTTTTTTTCCCACCATGAGCTCGTCCTTCTTGGTCGAGACGACTTGTCCAATGACTTCAGCGAGGAACATCGAGATAACAGGAGTGGCCGCGCCCGCCGCCTCTATCAGGCAAACGGGCGCGGGGTGAGTGCATCACTTGCGGGGAGCGCGGGCGGCGTCCTTGGGCAAAACGCCGTCGATGGCGTCGTCCGGGCGGGCGATGACATGGGCGCTGACGACTTCGCCACCAGCTTGGGCGGCGGCGGCGGCACCGGCATCGATCGCGGCTTTCACTGCGGCGACATCGCCGGAGACGACGGCGTTGCAGAGCGCGTTGCCGATTTGTTTCATCGGACCGACGAGTTCGACATTTGCGGATTTGAGCATCGCGTCAACGCCGACGACGAGGCAGGCGAGCCCGCGGGTTTCGAGGAGTCCTATTGCTTGTTTGGCCATAATAGTGGTGGTTTGGATGGAGTTATGTGATGGATTCAGGAAAGTTTGCGGAAAACCTCGCGGGCTAACACGAGTTCCTCGTTGGCGGGAATGACGAGAATTCTAACTGGCGAGACGGGTGTGCTGATGTCCGCCTCGGTGGCACGACAGGTTGCGTTTTTCGCGGGATCAAGATCGATACCGAAGGCTTCCAGGTTGGCGCAGACATCGGTGCGGAGGCCGGCGTTGTTCTCACCGATCCCGGCGGTGAAGACCAGGGCGTCGAGACCGCCGAGTTCGAGCATGAACGCGCCGATCCAGTGGCGGATCGAGTGGACCAGGGCGTCCACGGCGAGTCGGGCGTCGGAATTTCCGGCGGCCGCAGCCTCGCGGATATCGCGGATGTCGTTGGAAATACCCGAGAGCCCCAGCAGACCGGACTCCTTGGTGAGTTGGCGTTCGGCTTCATCGAGCGACAGGCCGAGGGTGCGCATGGCATAAGGGATAGCCCCGGAATCGAGGTCCCCCACCCTGTTGTTCTGCGGCAAGCCGCTCTGGGGCGAAAAGCCCATGCTGGTGCCGATGGCCACGCCATTGAGGATGCCCGTGACCGAACTGGAGCCGCCGAGATGACATGAAACGACGCGCAAGGGTTTGCCGGAAACCGCAGCCGGGCCGTCCAGATAGAGGCGGCGGGCGATCTGCGCCACATCCTCGCGGCCGCAGAGTTCGGCGGAGCGTTCGGCGATGAACTTGTGGCTCGCGCCGTGGAATCCGTAGCGCCGGATGCCGATGTCGCGCCACGCGCGGGGAATCGCATAGTTGGCGGCGGCGGCGCCGGTCCACTGATAGAAAGCGGTCTCAAACAGGGCGACGGGTTTGGCGTTAGGCAGTGCCTTGGCGAACTGCCGGATGCCCGCGGCATAGGGCGGATTGTGCGCCGGAGCCACCGCGGCAAAGCCTTCCAGCGCGGCGATCACCGCCTCGTCGGCGATGACACAACCGCTGAGGTCCTTGCCGAGCACGGTCTTGAAACCGACCGCGGCGATTTCATCCGGGCTGGCGATGACACCGTCGCGCTGCAGAGTGGCGAGCGCGTCATCAATCACCCCGGCATGGTCCGAAACCCGCTCGTATCCGCCCTTGGCCACGACTTCCCCACCGCTCTCATCCATGCGGAAGAGGCAGTATTTGAAGGAGGTCGAACCAAGGTTGGCGACGAGGATGAGCATGGGTGGAGACAGGAGACAGGAGACAGGAGACAGAAAAGAGAAGGGAGAGATGAAAATCTGATCTTTTGCCTTCTGTCTCGGGGGCTTCTGTCTGGTTAGATCAACCGATCCAGGCGCCGAGCTTCGAGAGGTCGTCGTGCGGACGGGGAATGACTTGGACGGAGGTGACCGTGCCGAGGCTCGAGGCGGCGGCGGCGGCGGCGTCAAGGCCGGCTTTCACGGCGGCGACGTCGCCGGTGAAAAAGCCCGTGACGATGCCGGAGCCGATTTTTTCCCAGCCGGTCATTTTGATGTCGGCGGCTTTGAGCGCCGCGTCGGAGGCTTCAACCAGAGAGACGAAGCCCTTGGTTTCGATGATGCCGATTGCTTGTTTGGCCATTTTGGTAGGAAGTGGGGAGTTGATGGTTGAGGTTTGAGAGTCGGAACTATCTCACGCGATTCCGAACTGGCTGAGCAGGTCGGCGTGCGGTCGGGCGATGACGTGTGCGGAAACGAGCTCGCCGACACGGCCGGCGGCATCGGCTCCGGCATCGACGGCCGCTTTCACGCTGCCGACGTCGCCCTTGACTAGCACGGTGAGGAAAGCCCCGCCGATTTGGATTTGGTTGATAAGCTGGACGTTGGCCGCTTTGGCCATCGCGTCGGTGGCTTCGACGCTGCCGACGTAGCCTTTGGTTTCAATCATGCCGAGTGCGCTCATAGTGGTGTTGGTTGATGTGTTGGATTGGAGATTAATTGATCAGTTCGCAGAAAGTGTCGGGTTTGAGGCCGCAGGCGTTGCCTTCGTCGGTATCGATGTGGACCTCGAGTTTGAAGGAAGGATCGACGCGCACGACGAGCTTGTCGAAGGTCATGCCGAGCGGGCCGTGGACCTTGAGTTTCATGGTGTCGAGGTGTTTGACGCCGTAGAACGCGGCATCGTCGGGATGCATGTGGACGTGCGGCTGGGCGCGGATCACGCCCTCATCGAGCTGGAAGTAACCGTTAGGTCCCATCAGCATGCAGCCGGGAGTGCCGGCGATCTGGCCGGACATGCGGACGGGGATTTCAAAACCCAGGGACACCGCATCGGTGAAGGCGAGCTCGATCTGATTGAGGCTGCGGCAGGGGCCGAGGATGCGGAGGTTGGAAATGACTCGGCTGCGGGGGCCGATGAGGGTGACGGATTCCTTGGCGGCATACTGGCCGTCCTGGTAGAGGCCTTTCATTGGTGCCAGTTGGTGGCCCGGCCCGAAGAGGGCCTCCACGGCGGTTTGGGTCAGGTGGCAATGGCGGGCGGAAATATTGACGAGCAGGGCGTTGGGAGCCTTGGCGGCGGCCGGCAGCGGGATGCCGAGCCGGGCATACACCTGATCCCGAACCATGTGTTCAATGACGGCTCGCGGCGTGGATTGAGTAAGCGTTTCGGCCATGAATGGCTTTGTTTTTGTGGGATTCGGTTGACAAGTCAACAAAAATCCCAAAAATTCCCAACGAAACAAAGAAAAAACACGATTCATGCTCGCCATCGAACGCCAACGCCGGATTCTCGATCTTCTCAACGGAGCGGGCTCCATGCGGACGGCCGAAACAGCGGAAGCGCTCGGGGTGACGGACGAGACCGTGCGCAAGGATTTCGAACGGCTGGAAAAACGCGGCCAACTGATCCGAATCCATGGCGGAGCCAGCCGGCCGGAGAAAATCCGCGGCGACGTTCCATTCACCGAACGCCAAGCCATCCGGCGGGAGGAAAAACAGGCAATCGCGAGGTTGGCGGCCAGCCGGATCCAAGCGAACGAAACGATTTTCCTGGATGCGAGTTCGACGGTCCTGACCCTCACCGAGTTTCTGCCCGATCTCCCGCTAACGGTCGTCACCAATGCGCTCAACGTGCTGACCGCGCTCTCGGATCGGCCGAATCTCGACCTGATGTGTACCGGCGGCCTGTTCGACGCCAAGTCCCGCTCGTTCATCGGCCTCACCGCCGAAAAATCGCTGCAACGCTACAATATCCACCGGATGTTCCTATCCGGCAGCGGCCTGCATCCCGAGCGCGGGGTGAGCGAAAGCAACTCGCGGCAGGCGGCTTTCAAGGAGCGGGTGATCGCCAGCGCTGAGGACGTGGTGTTCATGGCCGACCATTCGAAGCTCGGGCAAAAAGCCTCGTTTTTCTTCGCCGACGTGGCGGATTTGAGTTGTCTCGTCACCGACAAGGCGGCGGACCCGCAATTCATTGAAGAGCTCCAAGGACGCGGCATCGAAGTGCTCATCGGCGCATGAAGTCACCATCGGGGCTTGAAGGATCGGTATCATGGGGTTATCGCGGCGGGGTGCTGATTCGGAACCGCCTTGATGAACTCGCCTCGCTCGGCGAACCGCTGCACTTGGCGATGGGAGTCTTTGACGGCGTGCATGTGGGCCATCAGGCGGTGATCGCGCGGGCCGTGCGGGCGGCCGACCAGGCAGGCGGGCTGGCTGCTTTGCTCACGTTTGATCCGCATCCGATCCGGGTGATCGCTCCGGAAAAAGCGCCTGCCTCGCTGTTGGAAACGCTGGATCACAAGGCACAAATCGTGAGTGGTCTGGGCATCCGGCTGTTGATCGCCCTGCGTTTCGATGCGGAACTCGCCGCCATGGAGGCCGCCGAATTCATCGCTCGGCTCACTGCGGCTCCGGTCCGCACCATTGCCGTGGGCGAGGATTGGCGCTTCGGCCACCAGCGCGGCGGCGACGTGGCGTTTCTCATGCGCGAGGCGGACCAACGCGGCTTCTGGCTGGAAGCGGTGCCGCCCGTCATGTTCGACGGTGACCGGATCAGCAGCACCCGCATCCGCCAGGCGATCCGCGATGGCAATCTCGAAGCCGCGGCCGGCATGCTCGGCAGGGCTTACTCGGTGAGCGGGACGGTCATCCACGGCAACCAACTCGGCAGGACGCTGGGTTTCCCGACGGCGAATCTAGCGACCGGCGACCTCCAACTCCCACCGGACGGAGTCTGGGCGGTTCGCGTCACTGACGATACCGATGGGCACCTCTGGGAGGGAGTCGCCAATCTGGGCGTGCGGCCCACGCTCGGCGCAACGTCCCGGCTGCTGGAAGTGCATTTGTTCGGGTTTTCCGGAGATCTTTACGGCCGGAATCTCGACCTCCGATTCGAAAAACACCTGCGGCCAGAGATGAAGTTTGCCTCGCTCGACGCACTTCGGCTTCAGATCGAAAAGGACGTCCAAACCGCCCGCACGGCGCTCGCTGCTCCAACCGTCTGAGAAACCCCGCTTGACACTTGCAATGGTTCATACGAACACTCTTCCCATGGACATCATCAAGCCGCTGTTTGAAAAAATCATGCCACTATTGGAGGAACGATTCCCGGCCTGTTTCCGGCGGCGGTGGACCCGGCCACGGCGGATGGAAATCCAACTGGAGTTTACGTGGCATTCAAAAAGATGAGATTTTCCAGATTTTGCACTTACCCTCTCCGCCCGACGCCTCTATACGTCCCAGCAAGCATCCGCATGGAGACTATCAAACCGAACCTTTCAACCTGCGGTCGGGCCGCATCGCTGGTCACCGCTTGTCTTGCCGTTGCACTAACGGCCGGCGAGCCCGTGACTTCCACCGGACTCGCCAATCGCGAACTTTCCCGCCGCAATCAGGCGGTGGAAGAAGCCCAGGAACTGCTCCGCAAGGGCGATGAGGCCTATCAGGCGGGACGCTTTGCCGATGCCCTCGAGGCCTACGCCGGCGCGCGTGAAATGATCCCGGATGCGCCCGTCTCCGCCGATCTCCGCACAGCCGCCACCGAACGCTACGCGCAGGCCGCGGTCGAACAAGCCCGCTTGCTTTCCCGCAAAGGAGATGTCGCAGGAGCCAAGGCCACCGTGGACAAGGTCCTGCGGGAAGGCGTGGCTCCCAAGGACCCCGGAGCCCTCGCCTTCCGCGCCCAACTCGACGATCCCATCCGCACCAACCCCGCCCTCACCGCCGAGCACGCCAAACACGTGGATGCCGTGCGACGCCTGCTTTACACCGCCCAAGGAGCCCAGGATCTCGGGAAATTCGATGCCGCCGCCACTCATTATCAGAAAATCCTGCGCCTCGATCCCACCAACACCGCTGCCCGCCGCGGAATGGAACGGGTGACGGTCGCCAAGAGCGACTATTTCAAAGCCGCCTCCGATCACACCCGTTCCGAAATGCTCGCCCAAGTGGATGCCGCCTGGGAGCTGCAAGTGCCCGCCCCGGAACTCGGCGTCGGTCCGGAAGATCCAGGCGCCGCTCCCCTCGATCTTGGCCCGGTCTCAATCGCCGCTAAACTGGATCGAATCATCATTCCGACCATCGCCTTGGACCAGGCCACGCTGGACGATGCGCTTGATTTCCTCCGCGTCCGCGCGGCGGAAAACGATGCGCTGGAGCTGGATCCGGCACGCAAGGGCGTGAATTTCACCGTCAATCTCGGTCCGGCGGATTCCGCAGTCGCCCAACGCATCCGCAGCCAGAAATTCGACCTTCGCCTGTCACAGGTTCCGCTTCGGCAAGTCCTCAAATACATCACGGACATCACCCGCACAGCGTTCACCACCGATGAATTTTCCGTCATCATCACTCCCTTGGGATCCACCTCGGAAGGGTTGATTTCCCGCACCTACCGGGTGCCGCCGGATTTCATCACCAGCTTGAGCAACGGCACGGAAGCCAATGGAACCGACGACAGTCCGTTTTCCGATGCCCCTGCCAAAGGCGGCTTGCTCACCAAGCGACTCACCGCTCAGGAAGCCCTCTCCAAACAAGGGGTTTCCTTCCCGGAAGGTGCCAGCGCGAGCTACAGCGCGGCAACTAACACCCTGCGGGTCGTCAACACAGCAACCAACCAGGATTTTATTGCCCAATACGTCGAAACAATGACCCAGACGGAACCCGTGATGGTGGCCGTCCGGGTGACGATGATCAAAACCGAAAAAAACAATCTCGACGAGCTTGGCTTTGACTGGCTCGTCAACCCCTTCGGCCTTTCCGCTCACCACCTGTTCGCCAGCGGAGGGACCCGCGGAAACACCCCGGGCCGCACCGGCGCCGATTTTGTCTCTCCCGTCGGCGGCGTCGCCGTCGATGGCGTCCCTGCGGGCCCCTTGGGTCAGGTCAACACCGGAGTCGCCACGAACGGATTGCGCTCGGGCGACCAAGCCATTTCCGCCGATGGACTCGACAACCTGATCAATAATCCGAATCGCGACGCACAACAAAGCTCGGTGGCACCCGGCGTCCTGGCATTGACCGGACTGTTCTCCGAGGGTCAGGTCCAGATGCTGATGCGCGGCTTGAGTCAGAAAAAAGGCGTGGATATCATGGCACGTCCTTCCACCGTCACCCGCAGTGGTCAGGCATCGAGCGTCACGATCATCAATGAGTTTATCTATCCGACAGAATACGAGCCCCCGGAATTGCCAAACGCCGTGGGCGGAAATGTGGTTCAAGGCGTGGGCGGCGGCGGTGGTGGTGGCGGTGGCGGCACCACGGTGGCTCCCGCAACCCCAACGGCGTTCGAAAAAAGAGACCTCGGCATCACGCTGGAAGTGCTGCCCGTGGCGGATGCCAACAAGCGATACGTCGATGTCACCCTGAACCCGTCGTTCACCGCCTTCGATGGCTTCGTCAACTACGGCAGCCCGATCAATACCACCACCACCGGCATCCTGGGTCCGGAAACGACGCAACTCACCCAGAACGCCATCCTGATGCCGATTTTCAGCGTGCAACGCCTCGCCACCCAATTGACGGTCGCTGACGGAGCAACAATCGCCATCGGCGGATTGATCAAAGACAGTGTCGAAGATGTCAGCGATCAGGTTCCGATCTTTGGAAGTATCCCGATCTTGGGACGATTGTTCCAATCCAAGGCTAGGCAGTCGGTCTCCACCGCCATCGTCTTCCTCGTCAATGTCGAACTCCTTGATCCCACCGGACGGCCATACCGGGATCGCTGATCGTCCTACTGCATCGCTCTTCACGCATCCTTGTCATGTCCGCCCCCAGCGAGCCGGAAAAATACTCCATCGACGAAATGATGGATCGGTTGAAAGTCCACCCTGCGGAAGACCCGCTCCATGAGGGCCAATTGGTGACCCGCGACGATGGCAGCCAAGCCATCCGGGTGCGCAAGCGCAAACGCCGGTCGCGACAGCCCCATAAGGAGGAACTCCAACACTCGCGCCGCGCCCGCATCGTCCAGGTTTCCGCGGCACTCATCCTGCTCCTGCTGGCTATCTTTGCCGCCGGTGCCGCCATCATCTTTGCCAACAGCGCTCCATTTCGCAAAGGTCTCATCGAAAAAATCACCCTCAGCACCGGAGCCAACGTCGAGCTTGAGCAATTCCGAGTGAACCCGACCAGCGCCAACGCCGGACGAATTGTCCTCACCTGGCCGGAAACCCATCTTCTCCGGGACCTATCAGCAACGAGTGTCAGAGCCGAGATCTCCCCCGCGAGCTTTCTCGGGAAGTCGATGACCGGCGAGGAAGCGATTTCATCCGAAGGCACTCTAACAATTCGCATCCCGGATCCAGCCAAAGTCGCGCAGAATGCCCGCTCCACGGCGGAATCCCTGCCGATTCGCTTCAAACGCTACGCCATTCCCAAACTCCATATCCTGCTCGGCGATCCCGCGGCTCCCCTGATTCGCCTCCAAAATTCGGAAGGTTCCTTTCATCCGGTAAAAGCAAACGGCCGCCCCCAGCTTCTCCTCAGCCGCGGCAATCTCGTCATCACCGGCTGGCCCAAGCTGCGGCTGGACCGCTCGCACATCGAATTCCGCGACAATGAGCTGGATGTCGTCGGCATGCGCCTCGCTTACGATACCGACACCCGCGGCGTTTTCGAACTGAGCGGAAGCGTCGCGCCCTACGCCTTCGGCCACCCCTCGACCCTCGCCGTCGAGCTTGACTCCTTCCTCGTTGCCGGCATCGCCGGCCCCGAACTCGGACGGCTTTTCTCCGGAAGAATCGACACCCTCCCCTCAGACACGTCCAATCACCTCTCGTTCACCCCCGGACCCCGCCCTAACACCTCGCTCGCCGTCACCTTCCGCAACACCCTCACCACGCCTTTCGAACTCAACGGATTTCCGTTCCTTCTCGTCCTTGCCAGAACTTTGGACGACGATTGGTTCGAACGCCCGGTGTCGGAAAGCGACGTCACCGGAATGCTCCGTCGCGGCGATGGTGCCGTGGCGATCAGCGATTTTAACTTTGAACACAAAGGACGCATGGCCTTGCGCGGCGGAGTCACCATGGCCGCGGACCGCAGATTGTCCGGCAGTCTCGAAGTGGGCATCGCGGAAGGGATGATCCGGGCATCCATTCCGTCATCCGATAGCCGTCGCCTGGACGCGATGTTCGGCCCGTCGATGGAAGGTTTTCGCTGGATCAGCCTGAAAATCGGCGGCACCGCCGCCGCACCCGCGGACAACTTTAAGGAATTGCTCGAAGCCACTCCAAAACAGCCGAAAAAACCGGATGCCGACCGCGGAAATCCGACTTTCGAGGACCTTACCGCACCGAAATAGGGGCGCAGGACGACGCCTTTGGCGGCACCAATCCAACTAGGTCCGCTGACAATCCACCTTGGCAAAAAAGCTGAGCTTTTTTGAGAAAGAACGTGGCGTTCATCCCGATTCTCGTTCATCATGTACGACGGATAGAGCAATTGAACCTGCAATCCATTCACCCAAACCAAACCACCAACACCATGCAAACCGCCAACGTCAATCTGCCGATCACCGTCACGGTGAGGCACGAGCAAGTGACTGATGCACTCCGTGACCACGCCCACCGGAAAATCGAGAGTCTCCATCTCGACTATCCGCGGATCATTGAGGCAAAAGCCATCCTCGACGTCCAAAAAAACCGGCATGTCGCCGAAATTATCCTTTTTTGCGCCAACCACATCACCATTGAGGCCCACACCGAGGGCAAGGACATGTATGTCGCTCTCGACGAGACCATCGAAAAAATCGCCCGTCGCATGCGCAAGCACAAGACGCGCCTGATGAAAAAGCACCGCCCGCATCGCAACGAGTCGATTCGGCACCTTGACGAACGCTACTTCACCGAGGAAGCCCTGGACCATCCGGAAGGATCGGATGTCGATCCCGTGCCCTACATCATCCATCCCGACCATTTTGCCATCCGCACCATGTACAAGGAGGATGCCATCATGCAGCTCGAACTCTCCGACCGCCCCTTCGTGCTTTACAAAAGTGCCCGCCGCGGTTGCCTGACGATTATTTACCGCCGCAAGGATGGTGATTTCGCCGCGATCGACATCAAGGAAGGCGACTCCTGATCCCGCGTGATTCCAAAGACCGGCCGGGTGGGATTTTTCCCGCCCGGCCATTCTGTGCCGGCAGGAGATTTCCTCCCCAAAATTTGCGGCAACTCGCCGCTTTACAAGGTGGAAACCGACTCCCATAGTCCCGCGCCCATGAATTTAGCTGCGATTGACTGGCTCTCCATTAGCATCAACCTCCTGTTGGTGATCTTCGTTATCGTCTGCCTCCTGATGATTTTACTCATCTTGATGCAGCGCCCAAAACAAGAAGGCTTGGGTGCCGCTTTCGGAGCAGGCGTGACCGACCAGGTCTTCGGAGCCCGCACCACCAACGTCCTGCAGCGCGGCACCGTTTACCTGGCTTCTCTGTTTTTCCTCATTGCCCTGACGCTGGCGGTCCTGATCGGCCACAAGAACAAGAAAATCGACCTCAAGCCCACCACTCCCGCTGCCAAAGTGGAAACGGCGGAGCCCGCCACACCCGACGCGGAATCCGTCAAACCGAAGTCTCTTAGCGAGGAACTTCCCGGAGACGACAGCACTCCGGCGGAAACTCCCGTCAAACCGGAAACTCCAAGTCCAGCCCCGGTGGATCCAAGTCCAGCCCCGCCGGTCAAGGCGGACACTCCGGAAGAAAAATCCGGCCAACCTTGACGCTCCCTAAGGGTGACGGAAGCCGCCCGCGAAGATCAAGACGTGCCAGTCTGGGCACGCGATGATGCATTCCCAATCGCCCCGATTGGCTGGGGCTGGGTGGACATCAAAGGCAGGATCCTCCCCTGTGACTCGCCTGCCACGCTGATTTCCGCCATCCGCGCGGACACCGACGCCGGCGTGGTGCTGGCATGGACGCCGGAGCACGAACACATGATCCTGCCCGAGGAGGTGCCAGGTGCCGCCGCTGCCGTGCTGGCCTCGCGCAAACGCCGCGCCGCCGGAGATCTGTTGGACGCGATCGGAAAACTCCGCTGGTTCGGCTATCTAATCGTCGGACTCGCCGGTTACACGCTCTATCAGGGATGGACGTTTGCCCCGCGCATCGCCGCGCCCGCGGATCGATTGGATTTCGCGTTGCGTGCCATGCTCAGCTCGATGTCGATGGGCATCGCCCTGCTGATGCTGCTCATGTTCGCGTTCATCCCGTGGTACCAGGCACGCAAACGTTTCGGCGAACTCGGTCGCTGGAGCGAGGGGGAACTCGCCGACGCCTTGCCCTTGCTGCGTTTCGAAACCTGGTTGGAATGGCAGAAAGCCCCGGTGACCCGCCTGTTTCTCTGCTTGATCGGATTGGTCGGTCTGGCGCAGTGGATGCCCGGCGATGGCATCTCCGCGGCAGGTTTGGTGAAGAATCGTTATTTGAACGACGGCGAATGGTGGCGGGTTCTAACCTCCGCATTCCTGCACGGCAATCTGATTCACTTCCTGATGAACGCGGCCGCCTTGGCCTATCTGGGCAAACGCCTGGAGGTCTTCGCACGCTGGCCGCACCTGCCTCTCGTGTTCCTGTTTTCCGCCTGCGTCGGCGGCGAAGCGTCGGCCCGCTTCCTGCAGGCGACTTCGGTCGGCGCCTCCGGCGGCCTGATGGGATGGCTTGGATTCCTGCTGGTGTTTGAATCCCTGCACGGCCGCCTGGTCCCACTCAAGGCCAGACGCCGCCTGCTTGCCGGCGTGTTGCTCACCGGCCTCATCGGAGTCATCGGTTACCGTTTCATCGACAACGCCGCCCACTTGGGAGGCATGTTCGCCGGCATGCTCTATGCCGCGATCGTTTTCCCGAAATCCGCCTCGCCGAACCGCCCCGGTTCCACCCTCACCGACCGCATCGCCGGTGCCGCCTCGCTTGCCATCCTGATCGCCGCCGCACTCTTCGCGATCCTGAAAATCCTCGCCCCGTAACACTTAAACCGCAGCCATCCGCCACGCAGCCATTCCATTTCCTTCCATCATAATCGGCCAAACGTGCGTTGGAAACAGCCGTCTTCGAGGTTTGGCCAATCCTCAAGCGCTTCGTGAAAAAGGATCGCTTTGCCGCCGATCAATCCCCTAGCATGTCCAAGACATGCGCGAGCAACTCCCAGCCCTCGCCAATTCCCGACTCTCATGAGCAAGCCCGCCTTCGAAATCCAACGTCACGTCGAGTTCTATGAAACCGACATGGCGGGCATCGTCCATTTTTCGAACTTCTTCCGCTTCATGGAAACCTGCGAGCACGCCTTCGTTCGCAGCCTCGACCACGAACTCCACGGCATGCTCGACGGCCTGGAAACCGGCTGGCCTCGCGTCAATGCCGCCTGCGACTACCGCGCCCCCGCCCGCTTCGGCGACCTTCTAACCATCCGTCTCTTCATCGCCGAAGTCCGCACCCGCTCCGTGCGCTACCGCTTCGAAATCACCCGCGATGACACCCTGATCGCCGAAGGCTCCATCGCCGCCGCCCATGTCGCCATCACCCCCGCAGGCATCAAAGCCGTCCCCCTCCCCCCAGCTCTCGCACAAAAGCTCTCCACATTGATCGCTGGTCACTGATCACTCGGCACTTCCTCAAAATGAAATCTATGAATTGGTTCTATCTTGCCCTCGTCACCGTCGCCTGTTGGGGCCTCTACGGCATCTTCCTCCATCAAGGTCAGGTCGCCATGGCCGACAAGGAACTGGGCCGCTACAAGGCCTTCCTCTTCGTCGGCATCGCCTATTTTCTAACTGCCGTGCTGGCCCCGCTGGTGATCCTCCTGATGTCGAAGAACATGAACTGGGCCATGCCGCCCAAAGGCATGTGGATCTCACTCTTCGCGGGCATCCTCGGGGCGATCGGTGCCTTCTTCGTGCTTCTCGCCATGGCCTCCGGCGCGAAATCCGGCATGAACCCGGCCGTCGTCGCCATTTCGGTCATGTCCATCATCTTCGCCGGCGCCCCGATCGTGAACGCCATCGTCGGAATCGCCATGCACCCGCCCAAAGGCGGCTTCTCCGCCATCCCCATCCCGTTCATCCTCGGCATCCTGCTCGCCGCCCTCGGCGGATTCATGGTCACCAAATTCAAACCGGGGAGCGCTCCAACGCCGCCGCAAAAGGCCCGAGCCAGCGTGCTGGAACGCTAACATCAGTCCGCTAGGACTCATTAGACCGATGCCTTCGCAGCTCGAATCCCTCAACCAGCTTCTCGCGGCCATCCTTCCGGCGAACGCCTTTTATCATCATAAATTTGGCACCCTCCCCGAATTCACCAGCCTTGCCGACTTCACCAACAAGGTCCCCTTCACCACCAATGAGGAGCTCGCCGCCGACCACCAGCGGCACCCTCCCTACGGCAGCCATCGTTCATTCCCCCTCGCCAGCTACCACCGCTTCCACCAGACCAGCGGTACCCGCGGCAAGCCGCTCATCTGGCTCGATGATCCCGCCGGCTGGTCGTGGATCCTCGATAATTGGGAATGGGTCTGGCGCGGCGCCGGCGTGAACCCCGGCGATACCGCCTTCTTCCCGTTTTCCTTCGGTCCCTTCCTCGGCTTCTGGGCCGGCTTCGAAGCCGCCACCCGCATGGGTGTTCGCGCCGTCCCCGGCGGCGGACTCTCGTCGGAAAACCGACTCCACCTCATGTTACGCAGCCAGTCTTCCATCGTCTGCTGCACTCCGACCTACGCCCTGCGCCTTGCCGAGGTGGGCGAGAAAATCAAACTCCCGGTCTCCTCGCTTGGCGTCACCAAAATCATCGTCTGTGGCGAACCCGGCGGCAGCATCCCCGAAGTCCGCAACCGCATCGAGAGCGCCTGGCAGGCCCGCGTTTACGACCACCACGGCATGACCGAGATCGGCCCGATTTCCGTTAGCTCGGAAACGGATCCCGATTTGCTCCTGCTCCGGCATGCCTCCTACTTGTGCGAAGTCATCGATCCCGCCACCGGCACACCCGTTTCCGAAGGCGAAACCGGCGAACTCGTCCTCACCACCCTCGGCCGCCATGGCTCTCCCCTGCTACGCTACCGCACCGGCGATCTGGTCCGACCCGTCGCCACTGCGGAACCCGGCCATTTCGCTCTCCGCGGCGGAGTGCTCAGCCGCACCGACGACATGGTCGTCATCCGCGGCATCAACATCCACCCGAGCTCGATCGACTCGATCGTCCGCTCGTTTTCTAACATTGCCGAGTATCAGGTGGAAATCGACCAGCGCCCGGCCCTCGCCGAACTCCGTCTAACTGTCGAAGCTCCCGAGCACACCGCCGCCGCCCTCGCGCAGAAACTCCGCTCCTCCTTCAGCCTCCGCATCCCCGTAGCCGCCGTCACTCCCGGCACCCTACCCACCTTCGACGTCAAAGCCAAACGCTGGAATATTCTCCGATGATCAACGTCCGCCAACTCTCCAAAACCTTCGCAACCCCGGGCGAAGACATCCGGGTGCTCGATCACCTCGACCTCGCGCTCGCCGCTGGCGAAACCGCCGCCATCGTCGGCCCCTCCGGTTGTGGGAAATCCACGCTTCTCAACCTCCTCGGTGCCCTGGATCGCCCGACGTCCGGTTCCATCAAAATCGGCGATCAAGACATTGCCTCATTCACCGAAGAACAGGCCGCCAACTTTCGCAACCACTCGCTCGGTTTCATTTTCCAACAGCAGCACCTGCTGCCCCAACTCACCGTGCTCGAAAACGTGCTCGTCCCCCGCCTCGCCGGCGACTGGCTGGAACCCGCCGCCGATACCGAACAACGCGCCCTCGGACTGCTCAAAACCGTCGGCCTGACGGATCGACTCGACCACCTGCCCTGGCAACTTTCCGGCGGCGAAAAACTCCGCGCCGCCGTCGCCCGCGCCCTCATCAACCAACCCAAACTCATCCTCGCCGACGAACCCACCGGTTCCCTCGATCCCGCCTCCACCGACACCATCGCCGACCTTCTCCTCGACCTCAACTGCACCCAGGGCGTCACCCTTATCGTCGTCACCCACAACCCCGCCCTGGCCCGCCGCATGTCCAAAACCTTCGAACTCCGGGCTGGCAAACTCCAACCTCTGATCACTGATCAATGATCGCTCGGCACCCATGACCTCCAGGTTCTTCATCCTCCGCGGTCTCCGCCACTACCGCAGCGCCTATTTCGGCGTCCTGCTCGGCTCGGCTCTCGGCGCGATGGTTTTGTTAGGCGCGCTGTTCTCCGGCGATTCGGTCAAATCCACCCTCCGCCGGATCGCCGAACAGCGCGCCGGCCGCACCACCCTCGTTTTGGCAGGCGGTGAAAATTTCTTCCGCGCCAGCCTCGCCAACGACCTCCCTAACACTGCTCCCGTCCTCCAACTCCGCAGCCAGGTCGATACCCCCTCCGGCCGCTCGACCGGCCAGGTCAACCTCTTCGGCATCACCCCAGCCTTCTGGAACTTCGCGCCCGGCAGCACCACTCCGCCCACCCTCGACGAACGCTCGTGGGCCATCAACCGCGAACTCGCCCGCACCCTCGACCTCTCACCCGGCGATACCGTCGTCATCCGCCTCGGCAAACCCGGACTCGCCTCGCGTGACGCCCCGCTTTCCGGCGAACCCGAGGAGCTCATCACCCTCCGCGGCACCGTCGCAGAAATCCGCGACGACGACGCCATGGGCCGCTTCAACCTCGAAGCCACCCAACTCCCCGCGCCCGCCATCTTCCTGCCCATCGAACGTCTCGCCGCCGCCATCGAACGCAGCGACCGCGCCAACCTGCTCCTCTTTCAAAACCCGATCTCCACCTCCGAGGCCACCGCTCTCATCCGGAAATCCGCGCAGCTTGCCGATTACGGTCTCTCTCTAAAGGATGTCCCGCTTTCCTCCGTCACCGAGATCCGCACCGACCGCATCTTCCTCCCTCCAGTCATCGAGTCGAAACTCCGCGCCCTCCTCCCCGACGCCCGCCCGGTCGTCACCTACCTCGCCAACACCATCGCCGCCAACGGTCGGGAAACTCCCTATTCGATGGTCACCGGCATCGACCCCGCCACAGTTTCCTTCCTGCCAGGCGATCTCGCTCCTAACCAAATCGTCCTCAACTCCTGGGAAGCGGAAGACCTGACCGCAAAACCCGGCGACACCGTCACGCTGAAATACTTCACTCTGGGCGGCGGCAACCAACTCGTCGAACAATCCTCCGCCTTTACCGTCCACCGCATCGTCCAGCTAGAAGGTGCCGCCGCCGACAAACTCTGGATGCCCGATTTCCCCGGCATCGCGGAAGCCGACAACTCGGCTGACTGGACACCCGGCCTGCCGCTCGACCTCTCCCGGATCCGTCCGAAGGACGAAACTTACTGGGACGATCATCGCGGCACGCCGAAAGCCTTCATCACCTATTCCGCCGCCCGCGCCATGTGGAGCAACCGCTGGGGTAATGCCACCTCTCTGCGCATCCGAAGCGGGGATATTCCCGTTCCCAGCCTCCAAAAGCAGATCCTCGAATCCCTCACCCCCGCCGACGCCGGCCTGCTAGTCCGCGACCTCCGCTCCGAGAGCCTGCGCGCCGCCGCCTCTCCGGTCGATATCGCCAGCCTGTTCCTGAGCATGTCGTTTTTCCTCATTCTCGCCGCCGTCGCTCTAACCGCCATGCTGTTCCGCTTCAATGTCGAGCAGCGCAACCATGAGTCCGGCCTGCTCGCCGCCCTCGGCATCCCCGCGAAAATAATCCTCCGCTGGCGTTTGCTGGAAGGCCTCGTCGTCGTCACCCTCGGCGGCGCCCTCGGCACGGGGCTCGCCTTCGCCTACACCCGCGGCCTCCTGTTATTCCTCGAATCCATCTGGAATCGCGGCGGCGAACCCCTCTTCCGCTTCCACGCCGCTCACGCTTCGATCGTCGGAGGACTGTTAGGATTCATCCTCTTGATGATGACGACCATCTGGTTGGTCACCCGCCGCCAGGCGAAACGCTCCGCCAGCCTGCGCCTCGAATCCGGCACCGGGGAAATCATCCGCCACGGAAAATCCCGCGCCCGCTGGATCGCCGCCGCCGCCGCACTCGTCGGCATCGTCGCCGTGGCGGCCGCCAAAATCATCGGCCCCCAAGGTGCCTTCTTTCTCGCCGGTTTCTCCTTCCTCATCGCCGGAATCGCCACCTTCCGTGGCAACCTCTCAAGCGTGGCTGGATCATCTCGCTCCAGGTCGTCCAAGGATCGGCCCGCTCCGCCCCCCCCCCCTACACGCCTC